>NZ_PGEM01000044.1 GCF_002934005.1 Cuspidothrix issatschenkoi CHARLIE-1
TTTATATTCTAGAACTATCATTGGTTGATTGTTTACGACCTGTAACTATTATACAATGAATATTTCCACGGAAACAGTGAAAAAATATATTGAAGAGTAAGGCATTAACGTCAATGCAGGATAAATCCTGCAACTAGTACAGCACGGCGTAAATAAACCAACAATTATAAATCCCCCAAAAGCCTATACTGTGTTCGTTTTGACTTTTGACTTTTGACTTTTGAATGCATGACTTCCGCCCTGCGGTGCTAGCCTTCATCCCTTGTCTAAAGCCCAGGTGTGGCTTCCTGAGTCAGCCCCACCTTCAAGGGTTTTCGGCATTTTCCTTATAAATTTACTAACTTTGTTTAAAGATTATGCCTACCCGCCAGAGAAATGTATATATAAATACATTTTTTTTTGCCCAGTTACAAAACAATATACATATACACCCTGAATGCAGATTCATCATCTGCGGCGATTGCCATTACACTGGTTGATGGCTAAATTATAGGTACTTGCAGTTAGTTTTTCTGTAGATATCAACCTTGATTTTTCATCATCTGGTTGACAAAAAAACGGAACTATTCACTCATGCTTTAGGGATTTAGTGGTGATCTAGATCACAAAAAATAGAAAAGCAAATCACCTGTAACACCAGTAATTGTCTTAGATAATGATTAGCAACTCTAACTTGGTGCATTGATCATGAATACTCAATATGTTATTCGTCAATTAGTGGAAAAAGCCCTGTATATCCGCAAATTAACCCCAGAAATCGAAAATGAGATCAACTCCGAACTGACAAAACTGGGACATATCTCTGATGTTGACTACGAAGCATTAGAATTACTTATGGCAGAGATGGATGCTGGTAGAGTACAGTTAGTTCCGACTTGGGGCTAGTCTTCTGGCCACAAGATAGAATTGAATATTAATATGCCTTAGCTGGTTATGGATTGACCGTAAGTAGCTGATAATACCTCTGTTTAACAAACACTATACTGACTAACTGACAGCACAACTAAAATCATGGATTGTGCTAATTAATTCTGTGTGCTAGAATAGTCTTCTTTTTGGTATGCTTGCCACAGTTGATGAATAAATGAATTAAATTGCTGTTTAGCTGCTAAATCAGATTCAAATTTTATTTCTTTGGGGAAAATCTGCCCTAGAAAATCAATAACTTCTGTATCTAAAGGCGCTCTAAACAATTCCAGTGGCCATAATAAATCAGATACATCTCGAACATCTACAATCAGTGGTAATTCCTCAGTAGAGTTTACCAATAGCAAAGGACGTACCCAACACAATTGACGGGAAACAACTGTTTCAATAACTTCTGCATAAAGATGTTGGTTGCTATAGTCTAAAGATACTATTTGCCCTGATTGAAATTTGGGACTGTTATCCATAAGCATATCACTGGATTCTACATTCCTTTATTCTATAACAGGGAACAGGGAACAAAGTGGAAAGTATTTTGATCAGGACTTAGGGACTTCCAACTCAAAAAATACCCAAAAATTTTTTGTGGTGCATAAAAGCAAAGTATAATTTTTTTGCTCTATCATCAATGGCCAATTCCCTCTATTTGTGTTATAATGATCGGGGAAAAACCTTTGAGCAACCCCAAAATTATTTCAAGATGAAAATACGGTGGCTGCAAAAGTAAATAACTGTTTAGCAAATGCTCAACAGGAAACATATTAAATCAACCTAACAATACAAGAGCAAAGAACCGTGTCAGTCGAAACCATTGAGAAGCGTTCTACAACCCGTAAGCTTGCGCCTCGATATCGCGTTTTGCTCCATAATGATGATTTCAATCCCATGGAGTACGTTGTGCAAGTGCTAATGACTACTGTTAATAGCATTACCCAACCGCAAGCTGTTAGTATTATGATGGAAGCTCACCATAACGGATTAGCTTTAGTTATTACGTGCGCTCAAGAACACGCGGAGTTTTATTGTGAAACCCTCAAAAGTCATGGTTTACATAGTACGATTGAACCTGATGAATAGTTATTGGCCACTCGATTTTGGATTTTGGATTTATGATTTTTCTATCCTGAAGGACTCCCATGCTGTACCAAATTTTTTTAATCTAAAATCTAAAATTCCTGGTCATTAGTCATTGGCAAAAATATACAGCATATTTCATTCAAATGAGGTACAACCATAATCAAACTTTTGTGGTGCGGGCATCTTGCCCGCAAAATGTGTACCTCATAGCTTCGCAAACTGCTGCATAGTATTGACTAATGATGGTTAGCTTAATTCGATGATGAAAATTAATTTAGGGAAAATTGCCCAAATTCCCGCCCCTCTCAGGGTGGGTTGTTTTATTTTATGTTTATTAATGTTATGGTTGCCCCTAGCTTTACCAATTTATTGGTTAGTTAAAAATACAAATTTAAAAAGTATTTTAACGCTGGTAATATTATATGTAGAGTTTATTTTTCTGCTGAATATTTGGGGCAAAAAAGTTTACCAGAAATCAGGAATATTTAGCCATTATGGGTTAGAATTTACGCGAATAAATGGTGTAGACTTGTTGCAAGGGTTAGCCATTGGATTAACTTGTGTTTTAGTTTTATTTGGTTTAGAAGCTGTCCTTGGTTGGTTAGTATGGCAACAACCCAAAGTATTTTTAGGCAAAATAATTTTAGAAGGTTTATTAGTTAGTTTAGGTGTGGGGTTTGCAGAAGAATTATTATTTCGGGGTTGGTTGTTAGATGAATTACAACGAGATTATAAATTAAATATAGCCCTTGGGATAGATGCAATTTTATTTGCTGTATCCCATTTTATTAAGCCTTTAGAGGCAATTATTCATACTTTACCTCAGTTTCCGGCTTTAGTGCTGTTGGGGTTAACGCAGGTATGGGGAAAACGTTGGAGACGGGGACGTTTGGGTTTACCTATTGGTTTGCATGGTGGGTTAGTGTGGGGTTATTACATTATTAATGTGGGACAATTAACCAAATATTCCGGTCAAGTTCCTGACTGGGTTACAGGCGTAAATAATAATCCTTTGCAGGGAGTTATGGGGGTGGTATTTATGGGTGGACTAGCTTGGTGGATGGGTAGTAAACAACAGGTGAAAAGCGATAGAGTTGATAATTAGCAGGACTTACGCAAAATAGAACGAGGGCAAGCTACATGAATTACCCCTAGGAAATAATCAGGGTTTCAGTTACATCTTGCGTAAGTCCTAATTAGTTAATGTCCTCAATTAGTTGTGAATAAAATTGATCATTTATGGACACAATAAATAAAAGCAGTCGGGGATCTTTTGAATGAAATATGCTGTAATTAAGGTAAATATTTTTGTACGACACTCCAACCAGTGAGAGATACCCATGTAAATCCTAATAATAAGCACATATTACAACTAATATGCACAGGTCTAGCCCAAGGGTTTTCGGTATTAATTTGAGTGGCACTAAAGGCTGATACTAAAGTTAATATTACTACTATTAACCCGGCAATTAAATGGGGTGAATGTCCTAATGAACCAAAATGTCCTAATGTCCCCACAATACCAACAGCTAGAAGTAGTAAGACTAGACTAACCATGATGATACCGATGATATAATGAAGCGATCGCACTTGACGACGATACCAGGGTAATAGAAGACCAAAAGACATGGGGTTATTTCTAACTTTTAACATCCAAATACCAGTCATAGCTAAAAATAAGTAAGCGACTAAAGATAAACCCATTGACCAGGCGGCTATTTTCCATAACCATAAAAAGGAAGGTAGGTGCATAAAATAAAATTGAGGATTTAGAAGTTTTAAATGGGAGTGAGTATAGCTGTAATTACTGTTGGGGTGTCTTCTCTTTGGATAAAATGATCAATTTCGGAAATGATAAATCTTTGATAATCTTTTGTAAAAAATTCTTCTTTATTCGCACTGGTTTATGGTAAAGTTGCACGGTCAGATCCTCTATATAATACTGTATTAGGGACATCAATTTTTGGTGTTTTCATTATTTATCTACGTTTATCTATGTCCATGTTGGGTTAGGGGTAATAATAAATTACCCCAATGATTTTTCCAGATTACAATGCACCGGCGGCGGTTTTATCAAGAACACTATTACTTAAATGTCCAGTAATATTCATGGCTTGTAGAACTGGATAATCTTGAATACCATCAGGATAATCAATCACCGTTACAGCACCGTTACCTTGACGGAAGTTCCAGAAATTTTCGTTAGATAAACCGAGAATATGACACAATAAAGTTTTATTTGTGGCATCATGGGCAACTACTAATCCTAGTTGTAATTGCTGGGATTCGGCATTTTTAACTATGGTATGCCAATCACTAACACTGCGTTCTTTTACCTGTTCTAAATTTTCGCCTTCTGGCATCTGTACTTCTGCTGGAATTGTGCGCCAACGTTCTAATTCTCCAGGAAATTCTTGTTCAATTTCTGATTCAAATTTACCTTCCCAAAGTCCATGACTAATTTCTCTTAAACCATCAAATAATTCTAATATTAAATTAGGATGATTTTTTAAGATAATTTCGGCTGTTTCTTTAGGACGGGACATAGTGCTGCTGACAGCAAAATCAATATTTACATTTTTGAGAAATTCGGCGGCTTTTCCGGCTTGGTTTCTGCCATTATCATTGAGGGGAATATCAATTTGTCCTTGAAATTTGCCTTGACGATTCCATTCGGTTTCCCCATGACGGACTAATAATAATCTTACGCCTTTATGACCAGGACGCAGAGAAGGGAAAGTTTCGCCCAGGTGTTGGGTTTGATTCATAGATTCTAACTGTACGGGTTCACCCAAACCACCGGCAAAATTCAAGATACTAATGCCGCAGTTAGATTGTTGTAAACAATGGTAGCGACTGGGGGAAATTCCCAAAGCTGTGCTAATTAAGGCGCGATTGATGCCATTATGACCGACAATGAGGATGGTTTCGCCTTGGTGTTGGGGGAGAATATCTTGCCAAAATTGTTTAGCTTGGGTGTATAAAGCTAAAACCGGGAAATGTTCTTTAGTTCCTGAGGGTGCATCTAAAACCATCCGCAATTCGTGGGGACGTTCTTTCCAGATGCGGTAATCTTCTGTTAATTTTTCTTTAACTTCACTGGTTGTCATTCCTACCCAGAGGGGTAAATCAACTTCTACTAAGTTTTCATCTATTTGAATGACGGGAGATTGTTCTGCTAGTTGACTGCGAATAATTTCGGCTGTTGATTTTGCTCGCTGGAGGGGACTACTATAAATAGCTTGAAAGGAAATACTGCTGAGGGCTTTTCCTGCTTGACTGGCATCATTTTGACCTTTTGCGGTTAATAATGAGGCATCAGTACGCCCTTGAATACGTTTTTCTATATTGTAGGTACTTTGACCATGACGCACGATGATCACACGGGTCATTTTTTTTGTCTTCCTTGTATATCAAAGCAATAATTTTACTGCAAAATGTGCCAGGAAGTCATGATATCTGAATCATGATTGAGGAATGGTTTGCTTGGATTCTGGGGAGTATACTGTATAGTTACAGTTTCCCTATTGTTGATCTGGGATATGCGATCGCACTATTTTAATGGCATAACTTAGAAAAAATTCGTTGTCACCAAAGTACAAGTATGTTTACATAGTAGTATGGTAATTATATTTGAGTATACGAGCGCAATTTCTAAATCCACAACAATTAATGATAAAATTACACCTATAAGTGAGTAAATACTGAACAACTGCAAGAACTAAAGATTAGCTATGAGTCCACCCACAAATTCATCCTCTATAGATTATAGGCAATCGCTACTAAAAATTATATCTTCATTGAAGTATCTACAAGATTTATCTCAAGAATTAAATCTAACAAATTTAGTTGAAATAATTAGTGAATCTCTCAAGCGAATTGAAAACAATTCCTTCAAAATTGTCGTATTAGGGGACTTTAATCGCGGTAAAAGTACCTTTATTAATGCTTTGTTAGGACAAGAAATATTACCGTCAGATATTTTAGCTACTACTGCTACTCCCAGCCGAATTATTTATAGTTTAACACCAGCAGCAAAAGTTGCTTTTAAAGATGGTAGCGAACAAGAAATTGAAATTCTAGAATTGTCCAATTATGTTACAAAATTGACTTCAAAATCAGAAGCCACAGCCGCAAAAATTAAAGAAGCAATTGTTTATTATCCAATCCCATATTGTCAAAACAATGTCGAAATTATTGATACTCCAGGATTAAGTGACGACGAAGAAATGACCGCTGTAACTTATACCATGATCAATCAATGTGATTTAGTAATTATGGTAATTTCTGCTCAATCACCTTTTAGTATATCAGAAGGTGAATTTTTTACAAATACACTACTAGAAAATGGCATAAATCATGTGCTATTTGTAGTAAATAGAATAGATGCTTTCCCATCTCATGAAGCTGCGATAAAAGTAATTAGTTTAATTAAAAATCGTATAAAGAAGTGCATTAAAGATTGGTCTGAACAACAATTAAATTCTCCAGATAATCTAAGAAAAATTGGCAATTTTAAAATTTTTGGAATTTCTGCATTTGAAGCTTTACAAGCTAAACAATCTCATAATCAACAATTACTAGCCAAAAGCTTATTTGTTAATTTTGAATATGCTCTGAAAACGTTAATTAATCAGCAGAGAGGATTAATACAATTAGAAATCACCAATAATCGGATAATTAACTGGAGTCAGGAAATTTTAAAAATTATTCTTGAACAAGAATCTATGCTAAAACAGAAGCAATTAAAGTTCAATGTATCCAGTAAAAGTATCAACAATGAAATTATCTTGCTTATTCGTATCTTGTCGGAAATTATGCAATCAATTAATGTGACACTCACCAGTATTAAACAACAGATAACTACATCATATTTTCAACTAGAGAATAATCTCAAACAAATTTCTAAACAGATTATCGAAACAAGTGTTTTAAATATTAACGAAGAGAAGAACTTGGCTGAACGGGTATCAAATTATTTGCAAACTGCAACAATAGAGTTAGCTAACAAAATTCAATCAGAAACTAAACAAGCATTAAGTACAGAATGGTTACGAGTCAAGGATTTTATTGATTTATTTGAAAAAGATATTCCGCAGCTAAATAACGCAATCAGTCATTTAGGAGCATCGGAAACAATTAATAAAAAAGCTATAGATAATATTCGATATAAATTGAATAAATCCCTTGAAATATTTAACCAAAAACAGTTAACTAACTTATCTCTTTCGTTTTCTTCAAAATCTGAAATCTTTGTATTTACAAAGGAGGCAAGTGGTATTGCAACCACTACTGGTGCTACCATTGGTTTATCATTATTAGGTCCATTGGGAGGTGTAATTGGAGGATATATTGGTGCAGCAGTTGGTGATAATATGAGAAAGGAGAAATTCAAAGAAAACTATTTACCTCAAGTAATAGCAGAAATTGATAATCAATTAAGATTAATGAATGTTAATCAAGCTGTAAACAGCTATGTTTATCAAGCCTGTTATGGATTAGAGGAAGTACAAATTTTATTAGTGAATGAGGTTAAACCAATATTAGATAATATTCAGAATCAAATGGTAGAAAATTATGCAAAACTTGAAACTAAAATAATGGTTGAACAGCAAGAAATTAGTCACAAGAAAGAGAAAGTTAATCAGGTTTTAGATGACGCTAAAAAACTTTCTGAAAAATTCTGCTTACTCAGAGTATAAATTCTAGGTCTCTACGATACAATCAAATATATTTACCAGGAAAAACAAAACCATGACATCTATAACTCCATCTAATATTTCTCTTGATTCTGTTTTAGAGTATAATAAAATCGAGCGCACGCTAATAAGTGATTTAGAAAAATTGCGAAGGTTTTCTCAAAAATTAAAGCTCACAAAATCAATCGGATTAATTGATGATGTTTTACAACGGATTGAACAAAGGACTTTTTCTATTGCCGTAGTTGGTGAATTTAAACGTGGGAAAAGTACCTTTATTAATGCTCTTTTAGGTCAGGAAATTTTACCTTCTGATATTTTGCCTTGTTCTGCCACACTAAATCGAGTTACTTATGGTGTAAAGCCAGAAGTGAAAATTATTTTTAAAGACGGTAATCAAGAGCAAATTCCTATTGAGAAACTAAATGATTATGTTACTAAGTTAACACCAGAATCTGAAATTACTGCCCAGTCAATTAAAGAAGCAATTGTCTATTATCCCATACCTTATTGTCAAAATAATATTGACGTTATTGATACACCAGGGTTAAATGATGACCAGAATATGACTGAGGTTACTCTGTCAGTTTTACCCCAAGTTGACGCAGCTATTATGATTATTTTAGCCCAGTCACCTTTTTCTCAGTTTGAAAGAGATTTACTAGAAAACAAGTTACTAACAAATGATTTAGGTCGTGTTATTTTTGTTGTCAATATTTGGGATAGTTATACTCCTGAACAAACAGAGCGTATACTTCAGAGTGTAAAAAATAGGATTCAAAAATATGTGCTAGAAAGGGCTGAAAATCAATTTGGTAAAGATTCTGAAGAATATACAATCTATAAACAAAAAATTGGCACGCCTAAAGTGTTTGGTATTTATATTAAACAGGCTTTAGAGGCAAAACAAAAAGGTGATCAGAATTTATTATTTCAAAGTGGATTTAAGCAATTTGAAGTAGCATTGGAAAAATTTCTCACTCAAGAGAGAGGTGTGATTCTTCTGGAAGTACCAGCTAATCGGGTAATTACTTCATCTAAAGAAATTCTCACTACCATTAACATTCAAGAAAGTGCTTTGGCAATGAAGCAAGAAGAGTTTCAAGCAGCTCGTGAAAAAAGTTTAGCTGAGATTGCAGCAATTCGAGAAAGACAGACTACGGAATTTAGGCTCATTGATGGTGCTGCTGCCAATGTGAAATTATTAGTTCGTCCTTTAATCTCTAATTTTTCTACTGAGTTAAAACAAGCAGCAGAGGAAGCAATTCGAGACACAAAAATAGAGCCAAGAGAAGTAAAAAATGATAATACTAAAAAATCTCTAGCTAATAAGCTAAGTAAGACAGTCGAAAATGCTCTACGACATCGCACAGATAAAATATCTCAGAAAATTCAAGATGAAATTCAGAAAGGAAGAGACAAAGAAGTTGAACGGTTACAAGATTTTGCTCAATCTGTTGGACAAGCAATCACAAACATTGAAATGCAATTTGTTCAAGTTGAGGTAAGTTCCAACCGCAAAACCAGTGCAGCAGCAGAAGCAATCACTGTAGGTCTATCAGTATTTACAGGATTTGGTGGTATTTGGTCAGGATATCGTGCCGCAGGGGTAAAAGGAGCGTTGGTTGGCGCTGGTGCTAGTTTTGGTACTTTGTTTGGTATTGGAATGGTAGCTGGTTTTTTAGGCGCACCCATAACTTTACCTGTTTTACTTATTGGTGGTGTTATTTCTATTTTTACAGGAGGTGGATTAGCAAGTAAGATATTTGCTGATGATCTTATAGAAAACTACCGGAAAAATTACACAGAAGAAACTTTAGAAGCACTTGACAAGCACATTCGAGAGCAACGACTAGAGCAAACAATAGATGATCAGATTACAACGGCTTTTAAGGTGCTAAAAGAAAAATTGGAACAAGAGGTAAATGCACTATTGGACAATACCCAAAAAATTATTACCGAACTGAGCGATAAACGGGGACGACAAGAAGCAATGACTGAAACTGAACGTCAGGAATTTAATCAAATTCGTGCTGAAACCCAACGCATTCTTGGCAATGCTCAACGCTTATGTGAGCAACTTACAGAAATTATCAGTGTTTAATTGTTGTAGGCTCTCTCACTTCGCACATACAGCACTTTTGAAGTAAGTGAGGTACACCAATTTTAGAAGGTAGTTTTAAAACTTGAAGTTCAATTGGTTACTGTACCTCATAAACATCGAATCTGCTGTAATTAGTTATCATGAAATACTGTCAGTCATGCTTTATTTCCTGAATAATTCTGAGTAGTTCAATGGGACTATAAATAGGCAAACTAGCAGTCTTAAAATCTTTGCTATTTCGAGTCACAAAACCATCAACATCTGTATAAACTCCTGAATGATATAAAACAGCATCCTCAAAATCAGAAAAATCTGAATTTATCGCTGCTTTCAATATCACATCATTAACTTCTGCGATTGCAAATAAATTAAGCAATTGATTAATATAAACCTTAGCTGACTGTTTTCCTACTGATTTAGTTAACAAATAATCAATCGTAGTTATCGTTGTCGCACAAAGATAACCTTGAATAATTTTCTTCTCAATCGCATTAAATAAATTAATAGATAAACTAGCAAAAGGTTCACGCTCTAGTAAAAGATCAAGAACAATGTTTGTATCAAGTACAATTTTCAAAGATATTTTTCCTCTAAATGTTTTTTATAGTCCGCCACATCAACATAAGAACCCTTTAAAATTCCCACTAGCGATCGCGTAATTGGTAAGATTTCATCATTGCTAGTTTGTTGTAACAATTCTCTCTGTTCAACTAATAAATCATTGGTAGCTCGTCTTTTTTGCTCTTCTAATAACATTTTTTCCACAGCTTTCTGTACTAATAGCTGCATATCTGGCATTTGCAAAAGTTGATTACCTAAATCATCAGATAACTCAATTGTAACTTGCATAAAATACCCCCTTAAAACTGCGGTTTAATCCCTAATTCTTTACAGAACAATACAATTTTAGCATAGGAAGTATTCAACGGTTTTGCTAGGACAAGTATAATAACCCTCTTCTGTCACTTTCCAGGATGACAATCGCTATAATCCTCATCAGATAACTAATACAGGCTGTACTAATTCATTCAAAACTGTAAGGATTAATAATTTTAACTGGTGTTATATTTTCTAACCTCACAAATACTTTAACTCGATTCGAGAACCCCCTGCCCCCCTGCCTCCTACTAAGCAGTTACCAATTTTTCCCCTTTAAGCATTCGTGAAGCAGCTTCTACAAGAGCTTCTTCCAAATAGGGTTTAGTAAAGTAACCACTAGCGCCAAGTTGTACCGCCATTTGTCTATGTTTATCAGCACCGCGTGAGGTGAGCATCGCAATAGGTAAATTATTCAAACTGCTATCCTTTTGAATCCGTGATAACAATTCAAGTCCATCACAACGAGGCATTTCAATATCACAAAAAACAATATCACAAGGTAAGCCAGAACGCAGTTTGTCCCAAGCCTCCTGTCCATCACGGGCTTGTTCTACACGATAACCAGCTTTATTGAAGGTGAGGGATAGGAGTTCCCGGACTGTAATTGAGTCGTCCACAATTAATACAGTAGTTTCTAGTTTATTGGCGATCGCCTTGTTTGATGGTAAATTAGGCTGTTGCCAACTCGGTCCGATATGCTTAGACATTTTACCTTGGAAAATATCAATGATTTCTAGCACATCAGCGATGGGCATAATCATACCGTCACCAAGGACAGTAGCCCCAGCAATCCCACTAGGTTTAGGGGCTGGATTTTCAAGTTGCTTGATCACAATTTCCTGCTCACTCAAGACTTGATCGATTTGCAGCGCAATCATCGTACTGCCTGAACGGACAACAATAACAGAAAGTAACTCATCATTTTTAGCGGCAGTATACATATTGCCACGAGTCAAGTGACGATTAAATCTTAATATTTCCTTCAAAGGTTTGAAAGGCAGTATGGTGTCGCGCCAGTGAATAAATAATTGTCCATTCCCATCTTTTTGAACGTCATTAGCAGGAATCTCCAGAGTATCTTCTACGCTATCTATAGGGAAAGCAATTCTAGCCCGATCAAACACACAAAATATAGCCTTGCAAATACTCAGAGTCAGAGGTAAGCGAATCGTAAAAGTAGTACCCTGTCCTAGAGTGGAATCAGTGCCAATTACGCCCCGAATTTCGCTGATGTCGTTTTGAACCACATTCATACCTATGCCTCGTCCCTTAATATCATCTATCTCATCAGCAGTGCTGAAACTAGGAAGAAACAATAGTTCATAGGTTTCTAGTCGGGACATCGTTTCTGCTTGTTGGGGCGTAAGGATGCCTTTTTTGACAGCTTTGTTTTTAACCTTTTGATGATCAATACCAGCACCGTCGTCGCTGACGGAAATTATGGTTTGGTTTCCTTGTTGCAAGGTACGAATAGTGATCGTCCCTATGGGTGACTTGCCAACAGATTGTCGTATGTCTGGGGGTTCAATTCCGTGGGCGATCGCATTATTGATTATGTGAGTTAAAGGATCTGTAAGATGATCTAAAATCATTTTGTCAACTAAAGTATCCGCCCCTTCTGTTACTAGTTCTATTTGTTTACCGTATTTAATAGCGTTATCTCGCACCCCTCGCCGTAGACGATCAATAGTTTGGGCGAAGGGAATCATTCGCGCCTTTGTTAAACCTTCTTGTAACTGGCTAGTCGCCTGTCGTAGTTGTCGGGTTACCTGTTCCGTTTCCTCACTAATAAAGTCAATATCACTGGATGATTCCCGAGTTCGCACAATAAATTCAATCATTTCTTGTGCCAGGATATGGAAGGGTGTAAATCTATCCATTTCAATTTCGCTGAATCCTCTGTGTCCAGTGTTGTTGTGATTATGGATGGCGGTGGTGTTGTGTTCTCTGGTGCGACGATTGGTTAATAGGGATGATTCTAGGAGCGATCGCTCATAGTATTCTTGCATTCTCACCCCGACATCTGAGAGATGCTGTACTTGTACCAATAGGTTATCTAAAGATTGGCGGAGTCGTTGATGATTCTGTTCCAAAGTATTACGATTTACTACCAATTCCCCGATTAGGTTACTCATTTCATCGAGTTGCTTAATGGGGATTTTCATGGTTTCTTCTTTTGTCCTGCGGGGGCTGTTGCTAGGACGGGGGATTTTACTGGTTGTTTTCTGTGACGTAGAGGCCGTAGTGGATATGTCTTGATCAACTTGGGCTAATAGGTCTTCTAGTTCGCTAAATTCATCTTTGAGTTTTGATGGGGAAGGGGTGTTTATGGTTTTGATTGAGGTTGGTTGATTGGTGGCTGGTTGGGTGATGTTAATTTCTGGTGAGTTACTTTCATTTAGTAATGCTTCTAGGGCGGCAAAGTCTTTGTCTTCAATGGCTATGTCATGAGTGTTTTCTGTTGAGGAGTTGTTTGATGAGGTTTCTATGGCTGTAATTTTATTTAGGGTTTCTGGTAGAGGTTGATTTGAGGGGGATTCTATGGCTGTGAGTTTATCTATGGAGGATAGTTCTATTGTTGTTTGTGCTGGAGGGTTGTCTAGAAGGATTTCGATGGATTCAGGGTTATTTGATGGTGGTTTTTTTAGTTTAGGTTTTGGTTCTGGTATTAGGTTGGATGCTGGTTTAAGGTCGGTAGGGGTGGATTTGAGGTCTGGTTCATTTTTTGTTGATGATTGATTGTGATGGTTTTTGGTGGTTGGTTGTGACTGGATATTTTCTGTGTTAAATGTTGTTTTTTTCTTAGAGAAGGATAGGTTATTGTCGCTGCTGTTAGTAATTGGTGGGGGTATTTTTGGATCGGAGTTGGTGGTTATTTCTGGGATAGGGTTTACTGTTTTTGAGGTTGGGGAAAATTCGTTGGTTAAGGGTAAGGGAAGTTTTTTAGTATTTGGATTGGTGGGGGTTGAGGTTACGTCTGGAATTTGGTTAAATATATCTATGTTTTGATTATTGATGTTGATGTCAGGGGTGAAGAATATATTAAAAGTTTCTGATTGATTTTGAACAACGAAATTAAAATCTCCATCTAAATTATTACTCTGAGTAGATTTATTGTTGCTCACATTCTCAAATGATGCACTAAATAAACTTTCTTCCAGTTCTCTAGCTACATCTTGATTAGCTGTAATATCTATACCTGAATCTAAAGGATTGAGATCATCCCAGAAATTATCTAAATTATCTACAGAACTAGACACATTATTAATTGTATCTGGCGTACCAAATAAATCATCAATTTCATTTCTAACTACAGAGATGTTTTCCTCCACTTGAGAAAAAAGATTATCTAAAGATAAACTTTCTGGTGCTGATGGCTTAATTTCTGGAATCTTTACAGTTCTAGTATTTGTGAGTATGGGAGTAGAAGCAGATATATCTTCACTAACAGGTGGCGAAAATAAACTATTAAGATCTGTCTCAGTTTCAAATGTTATTTCTGGTGTAGTTAATTCCCCATCAAAAGATAATTCATATAATTCATTATCTTCTGTAAAGATCAGTAATTCTTCCATAGAATCACCATTACTGATCTCATGAACTAGAGTATTTTGGTGAGATTCTCTAGAAATAGAGATTAATTCTTCTAGAACATCGTTTTTAGGAAATTGTAAATCTGTTTCATTAGCTAAACTATGACTAGATTCTAACAATTGATAATTATCCGTGGTATTTGATGGGGCATCATTTTCTATTTCTAAGAAATTATTATCAAATAACAAACTTAAATCTGTTTCTGCTTGTAATAATGATGATTGAGTTTGATAGCGAAGCGCTTCGCTATCGCTATTGATATCTTCTAATATTTCTTCTTGTTGCCAACTATCATCTAATTCAGGTATATCACCCTCAAATAAATCAGCTAGGCTATTTAACTCAGAAATTCCTACTTCTGACCCAGCGTGATCTAGGGGATGGCCAAGGGTATTGTTGCCCAGAATTCTTGATTGATGATCATTAAATAAAGATAGTTCTGTAAAGCTATTTTTGTTGGTGGGACTGACGGATGGTTCTTGGTCTGTAGTAGAAAATAAAGAGAGATTGCTATCTGGTTCGTCAAATTCTAATAATTCTAGTTCAGGAAGAGGTAGTAAATTTTGTAGCTGTTGACTAACAACAATTTCTGCATCTCTATTTTGTAGAACTAATTCTTGTGCCTGTTTAATTTCAGTAATAATGATTTTAGCTAAGGTTAGATAGCTATTGTCTGGATTAGATATAGCTTCAGCCACCGATTCACATAAATTACACCAATGAGATAAATTTAAGTCCCTACCAATTGTCCCTAATTGCTCACAACATTTCTGTAAATTTTCACGAGAAGAAGATAGACTAGTTTGTTTAAATAGTTGCAACATTTCCCGCAGGATTTGTAACACCTGACTTTGAAATTCTGTCCAGTCTTGATTTTGGCTAATTGTTGCTGGAGATTTAGATATCTGTGGTGCTACAGGTATCTGTGTTGGTGGATGAATGCCGGGAGTATTAGTGGTTGCTTCTTCTAAGTTTCCATGTCCTACCAGTGTTTCTATATGATTATGCAGAGTTTGCATTACTGGTTCTGTTTTAGACATTAACTCTTGGGCAGTTTCTTCCGATAAACCAAAGGGATTTCCCAGGTGATCTATGAGAGATTTTAAGGTGTCACAAACACCCAAGAGTAAAGATTCTAAAGTTTGGTCTATTTGAATGGGATGATCCTTAAGGATTTTAAAGCAATCCTCAAGACGGTGGGATGTGTGCTGAATACTACTCAAGCCCAGCATAGCAGCACCACCCTTAATAGAATGGGCTGCTCGAAAGACTTCTTGAATCATTTCTGCATCGTCGAGAGTGCTTTGTAGATTAAGTAATCCTTGTTCGATGGTGTTTAGGTGTTCTCTAGCTTCTTCGAGGAAGTAACCTAAAATCCGTTGTTGTTGATCTGGTTGCATGGTCATAAGTTTAAATCAGGTAAAAAAGAAAAGTAAAATCGCCCAAACCCTCTTCACTCTTGCCTCTTGTATGATTGCCTCTTGCCTTGCCATAACGACGATTTTCAATACTAACCTACTTACTTGGTTTCAATTGTTTCCACTCGGAAGCGTTCTACGGAAGCAATCAAATCGCGGGAGACTCCGACTAAATGTTGCAATGCTCCAGAAACTCTCTGTGCTTCTTGAGAGGTTTCTTGTGCTGTTAGTTCTACGGATTGCACTACTTGGGCTACAGAGCGAGATGTTTCCGTTTGTTCTACGGTATCACTGGTAATTGAACGTACTAGCATATCAATGTGATCTGCTACTTGAATGATGTTGTCGAGGGATTTTTTAGCTTCTTCTGCTAGTTTGGTTTGGTGAATTACCTGTTGTGTTCCTTCTTCCATTGCCATCATTACTGAGCTAGTTTCGCTTTGAATTTGCATTACAATCTGCTCAATTTCTTTGAGTGATTTAGCGGATTTATCTGCTAATTGGCGGACTTCATCAGCTACAATGGCAAATCCTCGTCCGGCCTCACCTGCTCTGGCAGCTTCAATGCTAGCGTTGAGTGCGAGTAAGTTGGTGCGGGAGGCAATTTGAGATACTAGAGCAATGATGGAGTTAATTTCTTGGGAAGATTCTGCTAGTCTTTTCACCTTCCGGGTAGTTTCTGCTACTGTTTCCCGAATTTCTAAAATCCCTGCTACGGTGTTTTCTACTGCTTCTCCACCTTTTTGGGCGATTTGACTAGCATCACGGGCTACAGATTCTGCTTCTCTAGCAGCTTCTGCGACTCGTTGAATGGAATCGGTCATCACCTGTACAGAATTTAAGGTGACAGCTAATTCTTCCGCTTGACGTAAAGCATCCCCAGATAAGGCTCGCGCAAAGGTTTCCGAATTGGTTGAACCCTTGGTTACATCCCGTGCTGCCACTTTTACCTGTTGGACTATATCCCGGAGGTTTTGAATGGTCAGGTTAAAGGCATCTGCTACTGCGCCCAGTACGTCGGCTGTTACCTCTGCTTGTACCGTCAAATCTCCTCTAGCTGCTCCTTCTACGTCGTCTAGGAGGCGAATTACCTGGCGTTGGAGGTTTTCTTTGGCTTCTTCCTGTTCAATGGCTTTGCGCTGGGCTTCATTGGTAGTAGTAAAAATTACTCTGGCCATATCATTAAAGCCAGTGGCTAAATAGCCTAACTCGTCTTCTGAATAGACGGTTACTTCCACATTCAAATTACCTTGACGCACTGCATCAAATTGGGCTTGTAAGTCTTGAGTAGTGCGGCGAATTTGCTTGAGAGTCAGATTGCCCATAAAACCTGCTGTCGCTCCTCCTGTCACCCCGGCAGCTAAAGCCATTAACCAGCCTGTATTTCTGATAGATTCCCTCTGTTGGGGTGGTGACATCAATGTTCCTACTGCGGTGACGACAGCGACCACTAATGCTGATGCCAAACCCACGGCACCGGCTATGTACCACTGTTTCTGGTCTAGAGAAGCGTTTTCAAAGAAGCCAAATAAGCCTTGTTCAACAACCACATTTGGTTCTATCTTGGCAACACCTGACTGGGTAAAGACCGGATCTTGTGCGCCGGTGATGGTGAATAATTCTTCATCCCGATCACCAAGATCATCGGATGAACCATCAACAAACTGATTCAGTAAATCACCCCGACTATCTAGGGACTCTGATAGCATACCCCCATCTGAAAAATCACCTTCTTCAGCAAGTTCAAATCCTGGGATATTACCGAGATCATCAAATTCATCAAAGTCGTTTAAAAACTCTATATTATTCTTGGTGGTGTTCCCAGAGGATAAATTATTAGTATTATCTTGGGTGATAAAGGTTTCAGAGCTAAAGTCTTTTTCATATTCCGCCCCAAAGGCCGATTCAAAGGCATCTAAATCAAAATTATCATCATCAAAGCTATTCATAGTTGATTGCTGTTGTGATAATGTAGAATTGTTACCTGATGATGCAGAGACTGGTTGATAATTACTAATTTGTGTCTCAGCTACAGGGAGTATAAATTCGGATACTTCATCTACCCAGCTATCCTGGTCATTTGCATACAAGTCTTCTTCCAGGTTATTTTGCCAGTTATTTTCTATATTATTGTTGCTTGCCGGTAGGTTAGTTTCTACATAGTCCTCTTCTTGACTGGGGGTGATATCGTCAAAATTATGATTGAGATCTTCACCGATCAGTATTTCAGGGGCATATTCTTGATCATAATTAGTTGATAATTTAGTTTCGCCAAAAGGTGAATAGCTGCTGCTATCATCACTCATTCCTGAAATTCCATTACCGAAATTGCTATTAACCTCGGCATTTTTCTGATCTGCAGAAATCTCTTCTTGCCAAAAAGGTGGTAATTCTAGTTCATCTGATATGGGATCTTCATCATATGAGATAGGTGATAAAGCAAAAGGATCGTCATTCATTGCCCCTGCTAAATCTAAAAATGAATTAGCTTCTGCTTCCATATTATCTGAAGCAGCTAAAAAAGGATTAGATATATCTGCTTCTTCCCCATGATCTATAGATCCTTCATAGTCAGCGAAGGAGTTGGATGCAAAACCGTTGTGTTGCAAATTGCCATTCATGCCTAAATCCAAAGTTTTTTCTTCTTGATCTGTGGCTATAGCAAAGGGAGAACCCTGAGCATCTTCATAGTTGCCAAAGGGTTGTATATACTGGTCTATGTTGACTAAACAACTATTAACAAGATTGATTAGGTCTTGATCCGTTGTTAAATGTAGTACAGTTTCATATTCGTTTTTTGCTACCTCATACTGTTGTAGAACATAGTAAATGTGTCCTTTGAGTAGGTGTGAGTTAGGGTCTGCTGGTGAATTTTCCAGTGACTGATTAATTAAACTTGCGGCTAGTTCATAGTCCTGTTGTTCATAGGCTATTCTGGCCTGGTCATAAGTTGGTTTTTGATCATCTATACGTGTTGCCATATGCACCCTCCCAAGTTCATCCTGCCCATCGCGCACTACGTAAAATTGCTATTTGATCCAGTAATCGCAAAGATTTTTTTTCTTGTCCTGTCTCAAATAACCACTCACCCCGTAAAAACGGAGTCATTGTATCTGGTACATTGTTATGTGGCATTAGATGTTGTACATCAAGCCAGTCCATGCCACAGATTTCTTCAACTCCTAAGCCGACAATTGTGTCCTGATCTTCAATCGCAATTACGGGAATTTCTGAGCAATCGGTATTTAATGGAGTTGTTTCCCCAAGAAATTGCCCCAGATCCGCGACCCAAATTAATCTCCCCCGTAAATTTAGCGTACCCAAAAGTAAAGGCGATGTATTCGGAATTGGTGTAATCCGATCTGGACTAAGTTCAATTACTTCCCGAATACCTGTGGCTTGTAAGGCAAATTCCTGACGTGAGGGCAGAAAAAACCGCAGGTGTAACTCACCTTCAGGACTTTCTAGTTGTAATTCAGGACGGAATTGATCTTGCCCAGTGCCACTTAAAAAGTCTGGTTTGCTAACCATGTTATTTTCATCCTTATCCTCGCAGCAATTGTTTGACTGTTCCCACTAACTCGGTTGGTTGAAAGGGTTTGGCTATATAAGCATCTGCCCCTTGCTTCATGCCCCAGTAGCGATCAAATTCTTCCCCTTTAGAAGAACACATCACTACGGGAACATTTTGGGTTTTGGGATCTGATTTTAACCGACGGCAGAGTTCATAGCCATTCATGCGGGGCATAACAATATCCAAAACCACTAAGTCGGGAGGTGTAGCTTGAATGGCCTCTAGGGCTTCTAGTCCATCACCTGCATGAGTCACTTGTAACCCACTGGCTTTGAGTAGGTCTGTAATCATTTCTCTTTGGGCAAGACTATCTTCAACAATTAGGACTGTGCTCATAAATCTCTATTTACCTCCTGATTTATACATTCCCTGGCGGAACATAAATGATTCTGATGACAAAGATTAACTGTATAAATTAATTCTATTGTTTCACTACTTTACTGTATATGGAAGTTGGTTAAACAACAGTTTTTATTTTTGTGATCGCATCTTTTACCCTATTTTGTATCCAATCAACAAGTCTTGTATCCTATTTGTATACCTGTTCAGTAATCGGGGCTAAGATACTGCTCTATCAGCATCAATAATTCTTGATCTGTAAAGGGTTTAGTCAGATAATCTGTTGCTCCTACCATTCTGGCGCGAACGCGATCAATAAATCCGTCTTTACCAGTTAACATGATAATTGGTATAAGTCGAAAGGCTGTGGAATGCCGCAACATTGCACAAATTTCGTAGCCATCTAGTTCTGGCATTGTAATGTCGCAGAGAATTAAATCTGGCCGAAGTTGAAAGACTAGACCCAAGGCTTGCAAGGGATTGGTGATGGAAATCGCTTCATAACCCTGTAATTTTAAAATTGATTCTATCGTCTCACAAATCACTAATGTATCTTCAATACATACTATTCTCCCTTTGTACTGTTTGGATTCAGTACTAGGCTCGGGTTTACTAGGTTTGAAGGTATCTGAATATATCAGTTGCAACCAACCTTGCTGAACATAAGGATATATGGCTTTGGCTACTGTTAAAATATCACGGTTTAGATGCCGCGCTAACTGACGCAAAGAAGTTTTACCATCAGCCCAGTTGTGCAACTTTTGCACTGTGGTTTCTGGCAACGAAGCACCTAATTTAGCCATGTTAGCCAAAATAGGTAATTGTTCAGGTGATTGAATATGTGGGTATAATTGTTTCCATTCTTGCACTTGCTTAGTGATTGTGGTAACTAGCTTAACGGGTGACAAGGCGG
>NZ_PGEM01000045.1 GCF_002934005.1 Cuspidothrix issatschenkoi CHARLIE-1
GGACAGAATATTTTGCTCCGAAGAGCCTCCCATTTCTGGGGTAATGTTAGCTTTGACAATGTTAGAGATCGGTAACTATCTTAAAAGCACTGGTTTAACCCTTAAGCCTGTTTAACTTTTAAGTTCTAGAGCAGGGAACTAGCTACGCATCCCCTGGTAGGTCTTTAACTCTTGCCTCTAACGTAGTTCGGTTAAGAACTCAGTCCAACTAGGCTTTTACAAGCCCTCACTTACCCGAAGGGAAGTGATGGGTGGTTGACGCCGATTTTTTGATCACAAGCGTCTACCATTCTAGTCTGACAATTCTGTGAACCAGGAGGTTAGGTATTGAAACCTGGGAAAAATTTCCTCCTGATAGTCCAGTGTGGCCTTAGCCATACTCCTAACTCCTTCTCTATGGTGTCAATATCTGAGGAGAATCATAAATTTCATTGCCAACAATACTAATTAAATTAAACTTGCCTAAAATTTCTGGCTCTTCCGTACTTCTTATACTAAATTATTTTGCCACAGCCCAAAATCCTGATATGGCAAGGATTTTACCTGAATTCATCGGTTAATTTGACATAAAGTAACTCATATTTGGCATAACAGGTACGGAAGAACCAAAAAATGTGCCATTAATTAATTTTGTTCAGAGACTCATCTAAAATAACTCTTTCCAAATTTAGATGATGGAAATTAAGGATGCAGCTTAACAACCTGTCTTTTATATAACTGGGGCGCTAGGATTCGAACCTAGGGATGGCGGGACCAAAACCCACTGCCTTACCACTTGGCTACGCCCCAATGGATTTACTTTAAATAATATAGCAGTCTGATCTGGAATTAGTCAAGTGTTTTTTCAAAAAATTTTTAGGAATGTGGATAAAAAAATAGGGAGAAGTTGGACTTCCCCCCTGGTTATTATTGTGCTGATCATTGAGCTTTTGATTTTCTTTGAGTTTCTGTCTGAGCATCTGTCTTTGTTTCTTCAGTTGCCGTTTTCTGGCCGAACCACCTCGGCCTTTATCGTTTCTTCCCTGTTTGCGGGGGGATTCCCAGCGTTTGAGTCGCATAGTTTTTATTGCTTAAGTTTCATAATGTAGTTTAATCGTAGCATAGTCATAGAAAAATGTGGGTTTGAGAGATATTTTGCGTAAGTCCTGATTTCTATTCCCTATTTCCTCTTTACTGTCACCGTGGCGTTAGCCATACTACTACCTCTTGCCTCCTGCCTTCTGAACTCCTGCTGTTAACTTTGTTGAATATAACTATGTAGCATCACTAAAGTTTCTGCTAGTTGACTCAAGCGGTTTTCTAGATCCTGTTGTCTGGTTAGGAATTGGCGTAATTTTTGGTGACGAGCGATCGCTATACTCACGCTAGGAACTTGTTCAACGGGGCAGGGACGTGACCACACTTGTCCGGCTCTATCCACCCCACATAGTCGGTAGTCTGTATGCAGAGGTTGAGAAAATTCTTTGCCACCACTAGCACAAATTTCTTCTACATAGTTCATCAACTGTTCAACTTCTGCATGGCGTAATGTAGCTGTTCCCGGTATTTCTGGTTCTTGTAGGTTTGATTCTAACCAACCATTAATAATTGGCCCTTCCAAATAAAGATCCTGAATCTGCTGTACAATTTTTTGTAGTTCTCTTTGCCAACTAGCCACTTTTTCTTGAATTTCTTGTAACATACTCATCGCTAGGGCTGGGTTAGCTACATGACGATGATTGCTGAAACTAGGAGTTTTAAATTTTGGCAGTGTGGGAAATTTTTCACCATTTTCTTTAGCCGGAAATGCTTGTACAGAATCGTGGTGAGGAAATAAATTATTCTGTGAATCTTGACAGGCTTGTTCTGGTTCTGATTTGCTATGAGGGGTTTGTGCTGTAGCTGGGGAATTTTCCCGATACTCATGGGAACGGATGCTAATACGAAAGGAGAAAGATCGTTTTGTCTCTTCACCTGCTTCTGTGGTGACATCATCATTACGACTGTCTAAATCATGTAGCGTTGCTTCGATCCGTTTTAACCCTGCTTTCATACGAATATCCTAAGGTTTATGGTATTGATCAAGAAAGAATTTATAGATTAGAGATTACATGGCTGCGGTTATTGGTAAATGTAGATGACTTCCCTGTAGAAATATAGCGGTATGCACTTGAACAAGATAGGAACTGAAACTTAAAAATCGCAAAGGATCAGGCATTTCCTCCTGCTATAGTTTGTTGAACTCAAGTATTCTTTCTGTTTAAATATTATATTATGAAATAATGAGTCAAGTAATTTTGGTGACTGGTGCAGCCCGGTCTGGTAAAAGCGAATGGGCGGAAGATCTAGCGATAAATTCCGGTAAAATTGTCGTTTATGTGGCTACAGCCATACAAAATCCCGATGATCCAGAATGGCAACAACGGATTGAAAAACATCAACAAAGACGGCCTCAAGATTGGATCACTTTATCTGTGCCGATGGAACTGACTGCTACCTTAGCACAATCACAGCCTAATATTTGCTTGTTAGTTGATTCTTTGGGAACTTGGGTGGCGAATTTTCTGGAAAATGATGATTTGGATTGGGAGAATACTGTGTCAGATTTGTTAGAAATATTACCTTTAGTTGCGGCTGATGTGATATTTGTGGCGGAAGAAACGGGATGGGGTGTAGTTCCAGCTTATCCGATAGGGCGTAAATTCCGCGATCGCCTCGGCTCTTTAGTTCGACAATTAGGGACTATTTGCCACCCTGTCTATTTAGTTACAGGTGGCTATGCTCTCAACCTGAGTATATTAGGTGTACCTTTACCATCGTCTCAATCTTAATGCAAATTTAAAGATTGCATCCCTAAAATTACTGAATTGACATCTAAAATGGGTGCATGGCAACCAAAAATGAAGTTAAGAATTATCTTGCCTACTGGTTTCAGTTAGGGAAGAAGGTTATAGCTGTAAATGGGAAGGTAAGCTTTTTACCTAAAACTATCATCCAAGGCGATCGCTATAGCCAAGAGTTTGAAAAGTGCTGGCTAAAAATCCTCGATCCGGCAACAGGTGACTGTTATCTAGATGGAACACAGGAAACGATCAACGAATTACTAACACCTGCATGGGAAATGCTCCCTTGTGGTCGTTGTTCCATGCCTATAGCCTTAAAAAATATCGGAATGCCAGCATTATTGTGTCCCTGTAGTAATTTATCTGGCTGGCCTAATACGGAATTACCAGCACCACGCAGTCCGGTATGTAGTCAAGAGACGTTGAGTTCAATTTGTGGACGTTTGGTAGAAAATTTCTAGCTAAACTATACACTGTGCTAATTAAAGAACATTATCGTATCATCAAGGCGATCGCCACAGGGCAACTTTATCAAACTTTCCTAGCTGTAAATGAAAGTCAATTTCCTCCCCTTCCTTGTGTGATCCAAAAATTCCTATCTTCCACCCAAACACCTGAAAATTTTCAACATCAAGTACAGCAATTAATAGAATTAGGTAAACATCCCCAAATTCCCAGCTTAATTAGGGCTTGCTGAAAAAGTTGT
>NZ_PGEM01000046.1 GCF_002934005.1 Cuspidothrix issatschenkoi CHARLIE-1
CACCTTTTGAAATTGGCCTAAATTAAATTTTAATCACTAAAAGATCCCGGACTTCTTCAAGATTTACTGTTGATGTAGTTTAATTATGCTACTCTACTTTTGAAGTGCGGAATGTGGGTTCTAATTAGGACTTACGCACAAAGCAATCAAAAACCTGATTCTTTCGTAGGGGTAATTCATGAATTACCCCTACTTTCGTGATGTTTTGCGTAAGTCCTGCTAATAACTAAAGATAAATTAAAGAGAAATAAGCTTAATAAGAATATATACAGCATATTTCATTCATGTTCTATCACTGTATCAGATCATCTAATCGGCGCAATCCTTTAATCCTGGATATCTTGATTCAGACATTTTCCCCTTAGCAAGTAATAAATCACCCGGAGGAAAAGCACCATTTTCTGTAATAATGGCTGTAATTAAATCCGCGGGTGTAACATCAAAAGCCGGGTTATAAAATTCTACTCCTGGAGGCGTAATCAGAGTTTTACCAACTTGATAAATTTCCTCTGGATGACGTTCTTCAATGGGAATTTGACTACCATCAGTTAATTGAAAATCAACTGTAGATAAAGGTGCAGCGACAAAGAAAGGAATATTATGGGCTTTGGCAACAATAGCTAAACTATAAGTTCCGATTTTATTGGCAGTATCACCATTAGCAGCAATTCTATCAGCGCCAACAACTACCGCATCAATTAAACCCTGTTTCATGCAGTGGGCGGCCATATTATCAGTAATTACTGTTACCGGAATTCCTTCTTGTACACATTCCCAAGCGGTGAGTTTTGCACCTTGCAAGCGAGGACGGGTTTCATCCGCATATAATCTGGCTAAACGTCCTGCTTTCCATGCGGAACGAGCCACACCTAATGCTGTACCATAACCACCTGTTGCTAAAGCTCCAGCATTACAGTGAGTAAGTATAATTAGTTGATCAGGGGTTATCGGTAAAGCGGCCAAACCATAATCACCTATGGCTTGACAAGTTTGGAAATTGTCTGTATTGATTTTTGCGGCAGTTTCTAAAAGAGTTTGTTTAATTTCGACAACTGTTCCCACAGTTTCATAAGCCGTTCGCATCATTTGGCTGATCGCCCAAAACAAATTTACCGCAGTGGGACGGGTAGAACGCAATAAATTGGCTACTGATTCCAATTTAGTTAAAAACTCCTGGTTATCGTTGGTTTCAATTTCCCTCGCCCCCAAATACATCCCATAGGCCGCAGCAACTCCAATGGATGGCGCACCTCTGACAATCATAGTTGTAATGGCTTCTGCCATATCTTCACTGCGGTGAATCTCCACCACTATATATTCATCGGGTAAGCGGGTTTGATCAATAAGTAATACTGAATCATTTTGCCAAATAACGGGATAAATCATATCTTTGGTTGTCAGTTGTCCGTTACCTATTATCTATTATCTCTTCCGCAAATTTAAGTTAAAAAAGAAGGATGAAAATTACTAAAAAAATCAACAATTGGCTGGAAACCCATGCTGCCTCACCTGCTTATGGTGGTTGGGTATTAGTAGGAATCTCTATCTGCTATTTAGGTGCAGGAATTAATACAATGGCTGGCTGGCTATATGTAATTAGTGGAGTCAGTTTTGCTCTTTTGGGGGTATCAGCTTTTGTTGCTGTGCGATCGCTTGCGGGTATAGTCGTCAAACGTCATCCCATTGAACCAGTAACCGCAGGTGATGAACTGAAAATAGAAATAGAAGTTCACAATCAAAAGAAACAGCCTGTCAGTTTATTGCAAGTTAGAGATATTCTGCCATTTATTTTAGGTGAGCCAGTCCAAGAAAACATAGAAGCTATTCAACCACAAGCTAGTTACCGATGGGTCTATTATCACCCGACCCAAAAGCGAGGCGTTTACCGTTGGCACAGAGTAGAATTAGCCACCGGTGCGCCTTGGGGTTTATTTTGGTGTCGTCGTCCCCAAAAATCCGAAGGGAGGGCAATAGTTTATCCTACCGTTTTACCCCTCACTACTTGCCCCTTAATTGATGAAATAGGACAGGATGACAGCCAACGGGGAGATCCTCGTGGTAAACCCTTACAGATGGCGACAACAGGCTTAGTGCGATCGCTCCGTCCTTACCGTATCGGTGATCCCACACGGTTAATTCATTGGCGGACAAGCGCTCGTTATGGAGAATTACGAGTACGAGAATTAGAAGTGATCACCGGCGGACAAGAAATGATTATCGCCATAGATAGTTCCTACAAATGGGAAGAAGAACTATTTGAACAAGCCGTCATTACTGCCGCCACCTTGTATTTTTATGCCCAAAAGCAAAAACTGCAAGTGAAACTATGGACATCAGCCACAGGTATAATAAAAGGCGACATCTCCGTTCTTGAAACCCTAGCCGCCACCAACCCCTGGGAAAACAATAAACTCCCACCAGATCACTGTCCCCTAATTTGGCTCACCCAAAATTCCTACAGCACGTCCTCCCTACCCCTTGGTAGTCGCTGGGTACTATGGGAAAATGCCACCACACCAGCTGAAACAGTCATTAATCAAGACTATCCCGGTATTATTATTTACAACAAACAAGAACTACAACCCCAACTTCACAAATCTCTAACTTCATTTTGAGTGTTATTTGTCATTTCTCATACTGAGCAGGAATTTTAGATTTTAGATTTTAGATGAAAAAATTTCCCACAAACCCCATCCTTGAGGACAGAAAAATCATCAATCCAAAATCCAAAATCCAAAATCGCCTGACCCTGATGTACAATGCAAAGAAACAATTTAATTTATGAGCAGAAAAACCAATGGTGACATCAGAAGTTAATTCAAAATCCAGTGAGAAAAGCCTAGAAGCAATGCGGCATTTTTCCGAACAATATGCCAAACGGACTGGAACATACTTCTGTTCTGAACCCTCTGTTACCGCAGTCGTCATAGAAGGATTAGCTAAACACAAAGACGACCTCGGTGCGCCCTTATGTCCTTGTCGTCACTACGAGGATAAAGAAGCTGAAGTTAACGCCGCCTATTGGAACTGTCCTTGCGTACCCATGCGCGAACGCAAAGAGTGTCACTGTATGTTATTCCTTACCCCTGACAATGAATTTTCCGGTGACAAACAAGAAATTTCTCTCGAAACTATCAAAGAAGTTCGGGATAGCATGGGATGAGCGAAATCATGCCTGAAGAGTTTTGGCAAGGTATAGAACAGTTCAATGCTGGACAGTTCTATGCTTGTCATGACATTCTCGAAGCACTTTGGATTGATAGCATTGAACCAGATAAAACCTTTTATCAAGGAATTTTGCAAATTGCTGTCGGACTCTATCATCTGGGTAATCACAACCAACGCGGAGCAATGATCCTTTTAGGAGAGGGTAGCAATCGTCTCCGGCGTTATCTACCCAATTATGGTGGGATTGATGTTGAGGAATTATTTACCCAAAGTCTAGATTTACTCAAAACACTACAACAAGATAGCCTAGAAGCAATAGCAAATAATGAATTATCTAAAAATCAACCTTGGACTTTACCAACAATTTTTCTCCGTGATGATTAATATCTCAACTATAGCGGGGGGGAGAAGATAGAGGGCAGGAGGAAAAGCCTTATCCTGTATGATTTTTAACTTTCAGCACTTCGACTATGGCTACGCCACGCAGGCTATCGCTCAGTAATAGTTTGTATCTTATCTAACTGGATACCGCTATATCATTTGTCGGATTAATTTGATTATTTGATTTAATCTCGTAAGTAGGTGGGCGTGAGATAATATAAAATTTTTAGCGAAACCTAAAGTTAAAAAACTCGTCCATCTTTGTTATCGGATTCATATTTTATTTCCCTATTCCTTATTCCCTAACTTCTATGATATTTCCCTATCAATTGCTAAAATCCCAGATACGTCGGGTAGGATTAGCTTTATTACTGCCAATTTCCCTGGTAGGTGCAGTAGCATTGTCTGGCCAATTGCCACCGGCTACAGCCCAATCTGGAGGAAATCGCCCCCTCACTATTCGTTCTGATATCCAAGAATATGACGCAAAAACCCAAGTAATTACTGCTCGTGGTAATGTACAAATGGTTTATCCAGCTAGGCAAATTCAGGCCACATCGGCTCAGGCACAATACTTTAGTAAAGAACGTCGTATTGATTTTAGTGGTAATGTTTATATTCTACAACAGGGTAATAATAGTATTCGTGCCGAAAAAGTCATATATTTCATAGATGAAGGGAAATTTATCGCCTTACCCCAATCTAATCGTCAAGTAGAATCTATATACATGGTTGAAGATTCTAATCCCAATAGACAAACTAATAAACCAGCCCCAAAAACCCCAAAATTAAAACCTTCTAATTAGCATCTACACCTAGACAAAATCCCACAGTGAAAATTGTTTTAGAGAATATTCACAAATCTTACGGTAAAAGATTAATAGTCAATCGTGTTAATCTTTCAGTTGGACAAGGTGAAATTGTTGGTTTACTCGGTCCAAATGGTGCAGGGAAAACAACAACATTTTATATAGCCACAGGTTTAGAAAAACCTAATCATGGCAAAGTCTGGTTAGATAATTGTGATATTACTAATTATCCCATGCACAAACGGGCTAGATTAGGTATTGGTTATTTAGCTCAAGAAGCCAGTGTATTTCGTCATCTTTCCGTACAAGAAAATATTCTCCTAGTATTTGAACAAACTCAAGTTCCGCGCCGAGAATGGGGACAAAGACTATATAATTTATTGCGAGAATTTCGCCTAGAAAAAGTTGCTAACAGTAAAGGTATTCAACTTTCTGGAGGTGAACGACGACGTACAGAATTAGCTAGAGCTTTAGCTGCAGGAAAAGAAGGGCCAAAATTCCTTTTTCTAGATGAACCCTTTGCCGGAGTTGATCCCATTGCTGTGTGGGAAATTCAGGAAATTGTCAGCCAATTGCGCGATCACGGTATGGGCATTTTAATCACAGATCACAATGTCCGCGAAACCCTCGCCATCACAGATCGCGCCTATATCATGCGGGAAGGTCAAATTCTCGCCTTTGGTAATGCTGATGAACTCTACAACAACCCTTTAGTGAGACAATATTATTTAGGTGATAATTTCGCCGTTTAAGTATATAGTAGTATCACTTGAATGAGATACATCATAAGCCTCCTCCTCCCTTGCGGTGAGCCAGCGCGGTCTTGGGGGTTTCCCCCATGAGTGACTGGCGAACCCGTAAGGGTGCAACCCTGGTTGAGCAAGTTTTGACGATGAATGTAGAATCCCCTCGACTTTAGCCAGGGGAGTGTCAATTATTATTTCCTCCTCTGTGTTCTCTGTGCCTCCGTGGTTAGTTACCCTTCTATCTATCTTTATACAGAACTATTATAATTCCTAACTCTCATACCATGATGTATAAACAATTCAAACTATTCTCTAATCTTATTTCCCTATTTTCCTTTTCTATCATGGATCGCTACTTAGCACTCCAATTACTGCCCCCATTTTTATTTGGTGTTGGTGCATTTACTTCCGTAGTTTTAGCCATTGATAGCTTATTTGAATTATTACGCAAAGTTGTAGAATCTGGACTACCAATCAACATCGCCTTAGAAATTTTCTTATTAAAGCTACCTTATGTCATGGTTTATTCCTTTCCCATGTCCACTTTGTTAGCTACTTTAATGACCTATAGCCGTCTTTCTAGTGAAAGTGAATTAATTGCTTTACGCGGGTGTGGAGTTAGCATTTATCGCATGGTTTTAACTGCTGTGGTGTTAAGTTTTGCAGTGGCGATCATGACTTATATATTTAATGAACAAATTGCTCCTGCAGCAAATTATCGAGCCACTATTACCCTACAAAAAGCCCTCAATTCAGATCAACCTTCCTTTAAACAGGAAAACATTTATTATCCTGAATATCAGGAAATTAAAGGAGCAGATGGTAGTAAAAATAAAATACTTTCTCGCTTATTTTATGCCGACCAATTTGATGGTAAAGAAATGAAAGGACTAACAATTATAGATCGTTCTAGAGCTGGTGTTAATCAAATTGTTATTTCTGAATCAGCCAAATGGAACAGTCAAAAACAAGTCTGGGACTTTTACAATGGTACTATCTATTTAGTTGCTGCTGATCGCTCCTATCGGAATATTTTACGATTTGAACATCAACAATTACAACTACCCCGCACACCCTTAACCCTCGCTGAAAGTAGCCGAGACTATGGTGAAATGAACATTTCCCAAGCCCTAGAACAACTAGAAATAGAACGTCTGGGTGGTAATGAGCCAAAAATTCGTAAACTACAAGTAAGAATTCAACAAAAAATCGCCTTTCCCTTTATCTGTGTCATTTTTGGCTTAGTCGGTTCAGCTATGGGTAGTATCCCTCAAAGAACCGGACGGGGAACAAGTTTTGGTATCAGTGTGATAGTTATTTTTACTTATTATTTACTACTATCCGTTTCTGGAGCTTTAGCACAAGCTGGTATACTTTCCCCCTTTATTGGTGCTTGGCTACCAAATATATTTGGATTAGGATTGAGCTTATTTTTGCTAGTTCGCGTAGCCCAGAGATAAATTGATGTAAGTTCCATGAACCCACCAATCAGCCAGCACTATCTAATCTTTCATATCCAGGACAAGTACCAAGTCAGTATCCATCTGGTTATCGCAATTAAATTATTTTTGGCTAATAAATACTGACATAAATTAATAAAAAGCTTATATTATGTAATATCTAGCAGTATTTGGCTATGAGTAAAATCCGCATTGTTATTATTGAAGATCATGATCTGACTCGTCTAAGTATTTGTAAAACATTACTCCAAAAAGATTACATTGAAGTTGTTGGAGAAGCTACTAATGCCCATAATGGGCTAATTATGTTAAAAAAACTACAACCAGATATTGTAATTGTTGATATCGGTTTACCAGATCAAAATGGTATTGAATTAACCAAAGAGATTAAAAAAACTGCTGTTGGTGGTAAAAGAAAACCAAAAGTATTAATTTTAACATCTTATGACAATAAGGAATCTGTACTTGCTGCTTTTACTGCTGGTGCAGATTCATACTGCATGAAGGATATTAACTGTGATAATTTACTAGAAGCTATACGAGTAACTACAAATGGCCATCCTTGGATTGATCCTATAATTGCCAGTATTGTTCTAGAACAAGCGCAACAAAATACTAATATTCGAGATTTTACTCAAAGTAACCCAGATATTAAGCCTTGTACTCTCACAGATAGGGAATTAGAAGTATTACAATTGATAGTAGAGGGTTATAGTAATGCTGAAATTGCTAAGAATCTTCATATTGCAGTGGGAACTGTAAAAACCCACGTTCGTAATATTATGAATAAACTATCTGCCGATGACCGTACCCATGCAGCAGTTTTGGCTTTACGTTCAGGTTTAGTAGCATAGTTTGTACATAGCATTTACCAAGCTAGTGAGGTACAGAGTTTTTTAGTCTTAGGGAACAGGGAACAGGGAACAGTAAATAAATTAGGGTCTACCTCATGAGACTGAGAAAAGTGGCGTTGCTGAAACTAAGTATGAATTTAGGTGTAAAGATGTTCCACCGGAACGTGTCTACAAGAGTTTGGATATCATCAAAAATCATTTTCATACATCAAATCAGCAACGCCCGCCAGAAAAGCTATATCAATACAGATAAAAAGCCTCCTACCTTTTTGTAAGTGTCTAGAAAGTTGAGTTTAATATGACTGATAACAAGTTAGAGAAGCTCAAGCTCATGGTGGTAGATGATGAGCTAGATAACTTAGATTTACTCTATCGGACTTTTTGGCGAGAGTTTAAAGTTTATAAAGCTAATAATGCCCATGAAGCTTTGGATATCTTAGATAAAGAAGGTGAGATGTCCGTAATTATTTCTGACCAAAGAATGCCAAATATGAACGGTAGCGAACTGTTAAGTCTAACAGTAGAAAAATTCCCGGACACAATTCGGATTTTATTAACTGGGTTTACGGATGTAGAAGATTTAGTAGATGCTATTAACTCCGGCCGTGTCTTTAAATACATTACCAAACCTTGGAATCCTAATCAACTACAATCATTAGTCAGTCAAGCTAGTGATACATATCGCGTGGTAAAAAAAAGGACAACAGAATTATCTCGTGCGTTGCGAAGAGAATCTTTATTTAATGCTGTCAACACAGCTATTAGAGAATCCTTAGATTATGACAATATGTTGCAAAAAATTGTCGCTACTATGGGAGAAACATTTGCAGCTAATTATTGTTTACTCAAACCACTAGAAGATGGTGTCCTCACAGAAAAGGAATTTTACTATCACAACCCTAAATTAGAAGTATGCGGTTTAGCTTCAGATACCCATAAGTTAATTGCCGAAGTTTTCCAAAGCCAAAATTATCAAATTACTGAAAATATCTATAATGGTGTACCTTGTCATTATTTAGTTGTACCCCTAATTTACCAACAACATTTACTAGCTATTATTGCTGTTTGCAAGTCAGGAAGTGAGTATACATGGCCGCAAGAAGATATTCAACTAATTACAAGTGTGGCCGAACAAGCTGCTTTAGCTCTTTCCCAAGCTAAACTTTATCAAAGTCTGCAAGAAAAACAACAACAAATTAACCTGGAGTTGCAAGTAGCTCGGCAAATTCAACATAACTTATTAAGGCAAACTTTACCAGAAATACCAGGTGTAAAGGTGCAAGCTTGTTGCTATGCAGCACGGGAAGTAGGGGGTGATTTTTTTGAAGTGTTTGTCCATCCTAATGGTGATTTGTGGTTAGCAGTAGGTGATGTTTCTGGGAAGGGTGTTCCAGCAGCTTTATTTATGGCTAGTACCATTTCTCTACTACGACGGGAACTCTCTCAAGAAGTACCTGTAGAACCAAATGTGATGATGCAAAATCTCAATTATGCTCTTAGTGATGACTTAATCAGCAATAATTGTTTTATCACTATGGTTTTAGCAACTTATCATCCCAGTACAAAAGAACTTATTTATGCTAATTCGGGGCATATTTATCCTTTCGTCTGGTCTAAAGACCCAAATTTGAATAATTCACCCGATTATCTCAAAGTTCGTAGTATTCCCTTGGGAATACTACCGAAATGGCAAGCTGATTCAGGGCGTTTAGTTCTTGCTCCTGGTGATACTTTATTCCTGTCCAGTGATGGCATTACGGAAGCAAGAGTAGGGAAAAATTTAGATAATTTGCCCACAACTTATACTTCTATGCTTAATCAAGATGGGTTATGGCAATTAATTAAAAAACAACCCCAACCACTGAATCTTGAGAATTTATTAGCTCTGATTCAAGTTAATAATTACATCCAAGAAGATGACCAAACTATACTTTCTTTGGAAATTTTGTAGCAAATGAAAAGTGAACTTCATGTTCCCAGTGACCTGAGTTTTATTAATATCGTAGAAAACTGGTTACTCGGATGTTTAAAATTGTATTTAGGGGAATCTGTTGATTGGACACAACAATCAAGTTGTCTACGGCTGGTTTTGGTAGAAGCCTATTCTAATGCTGTCCGTCATGCCCATAAAGAAAAGTCAAACTTACCAATATTACTGCGTTTAGAACTGAAAGACCGAGATTTATCTATCGAGATTTGGGATTATGGTGATGGTTTTGATATATCTAGTTACTTTGCGCCTAATCCCATTCATAAGCAAGAAGGTGGTTATGGTTGGTTAATTATGAATCGTCTCATGGATAAGGTTGAGTATAAATTGCAAGTGAATGGTGCTAACTGTTTGAAGATGGAAATAACGCTTCCTGATATGTCTAATCCGTAATATTTCACAATATATATTACACAATAAACTTGTTAGCCTATTGATGATGAAGAAATGTAAACTTAATTATAACTTTTGCTAAATTTATTTGACCTATTACGATAACTTATCAAATACTGTAAATAAAGGGCTGGTTGCAAAATAATCGCCCTATGTTTGCTTAATTAACATAAAAATCCTCAATTTAATAGATTTTCAACTATGGAAGCTTTATTTTGCCTGTCACCACGCTATCGTTTAGATGATGAGTCACCTTGGTTAGAAGGAATTGATCCCAGTCGCCATTACTGGATCGCGGTGAATGGAGAGAAAACAGCAACAACTCCTCTCCCTGGGCTAATAGTATCTTCTGTGAGTGAATTTAAAGCAGTAATTCGCCAATTTCGCTCTCTTCAACCTGGAGAAATCATGAGCTTGGCCAGAATTTCTAGTCGCTGCATGATTCGCTGTATTTCTCCTAACTGCTATGCTTTGGAATCGAGAATCAATGATGCTCCTGTGTGGCATCTATTTGATCAAGAAACCTTAGATAGCCTTTTAATGACAGCACATCCAGATTGGCAATGTGCGCCATCTGATGTTGAACTAGGCAGGAATTTGTTGTTACGTTCTTTTTCTCAAGCTACTGCTGCTAAAGCTTAAAATAATTCGCTATCAATAGTATATTCTTTGCCAGGTGGCCGTAAGGATATTAAATCTTGGGGTGAGGCTAAAAGCTTAATTGTAGCTGCCACAATTTGTTGATTTTGGTTAAGAATAAATAACCACATAACATTAACACCGCACCAAGAAGTTTCTACTTTACCTGTTACTTGAATCTGAATATGGTGATCTGGCAAAATATCACTAATTCCCTGTTGGGGATGAGCTTTAATGTCTTGGGCTTCTGTTTCTAGGTAAGTGGCGATCGCATCTGGTCCAATAATAGCAGATTCAAATGGTGGGTTCATAACACCATGTTGGGCAAACAAAGCAGCCGTTTGTCTAAATTCTCCGGCATTCAAGGTAGTAAAATAATTTAAAATTGTTGTTTGTGTCACTCCTGTAATTTGGGATGACTTTTGTGATGAGAATTCAGCAATTGTCATATATTGATCTGTAATGTGTTGTAAAAATATAGTAGAAGGCAGGAAGTGAATCTTAATTAAACTGCATACCCCTATAATTGTTACTTTTTACTTAAAATCTAAAATCTAAAATCTAAAATTAAAGGCGTTGCTGATTTGATGTATGAAAATGAGTTTTGATCATATCCAAACCTTTGTAGAGACCTTCCGGCGGAAGGTCACTACACCCAAATTCATACTTGGTTTCAGCAACGCCAAATTAAAATAGTCCTGAGATAAGTATCTGGGCAAAATAAATTGTACATTTGGGAAAACAAGAGAAATATCTGTATCTCTTGTCTGTCAACTGTCACTCAATTTTGGATTTTAGATTGATCAAATTTTTTAATCTAAAATCTAAAATTCCCAGTGAACCGTCAACTAATCAGCTAAGGGATCTACACCCATATCTGCGACTACTTTCCGCAGTACAGTAATTTGTTGACCAAAATCTAATTGTTTCAAAGTTTCTAAAACTTGTGAACCGTCACGGGATAATTGATAGCCGGCGGGCACGGGGATAATAAAGCCTTTCACCATTAATTCTGATAATTCGTACCAGAAAGCCAACTTGGTATTAATGCTGAGGATACCATAGGAGCGAGAAATGGGGGTATTTCTCTGAGCAGCCAAGTCACGCATGACTTCTAACTGCTCTGAATGAGACATTTGTTTAATTTGATTTAAAAGACCTTGGGCTAGTTGCAAACGCGCTGCACCTGTAGCTGCGGGGGTGATAGAACGACCCATTTCTGTGTAGGCATACCACAGAACTGCTAACTGATCATCTACGCTTAGGGCTTTAAATACAGCGATGCTAGAAGAGATAGCGTCGCTGGTGCTGTAGTTAAAAGCTCCAGAAAATCTGGTTGAAGCTGAATCAGAAGTGAATGTCATAATTTCTCTACTGTCTATTGATTAAGTCAGGAGGCTCATCACTCTGGGTTGCTTGACCTCTTGCATCCTATATTGCATTATTTCTTAACAAATTGCAAATAAAATTTACATATATATGTGGTAAAGAAGAGAAAAGTCGGGGATCATAAGCTGGGTGTATAATGTGTTGACGATTTCTTTAGTTTTGGCTAAATGTCCCATAAGCAAAATGAATGAATGTACATCAATTAGCAGCACAATAGTGAAAGAAAAAGCCAAAGAGGTGGGATTTCATCTGGTGGGAGTTACTACTGTCAAGGATTTAGAGCCAAGAGAGACAGAAAACTTATCAAATTGGTTAAAACAGGGTTATCACGCTGACATGGAATGGATGAAAAATCCTAAGCGTGAGGATATTAGTTTAGTGATGCCGGAAGTGCGATCGCTCATTTCTGTAGCGTTGAATTATTACACCCCTCATGTACATCAAAAGGGGGATGAATATGGAAAAATTTCCCGCTATGCCTGGGGTCGGGATTATCATAGAATCATGCACAAAAAGCTGAAGGAGCTAGCTAGTTGGCTGGAATCTCTAGACGCAGATATAAAAGCGCGGTATTATGCAGATACAGGGCCAGTTCAAGATAAAATTTGGGCACAAAAAACCGGCATTGGTTGGATCGCCAAAAATGGGAATGTGATTACCAAAAAATATGGTTCGTGGGTATTTTTAGGAGAAATATTAACTAATTTGGAACTGGAGAGCGATCGCCCAGCTACCCAACATTGTGGAACTTGTACTCGTTGTTTGCAAGCTTGTCCTACTAGTGCAATTACTGAACCCTTTGTAGTAGATGCTAATCGCTGCATTGCTTACCATACAATCGAAAATCGGGCAAAGGAATTACCACCAGACATTACGCCCCATTTACAAGGATGGGTAGCAGGTTGTGATATTTGTCAAGATGTGTGTCCTTGGAATCAGAGATTTTCCCAAGTAACTGATGTCAGTGATTTTCAACCCTATCCTGGAAATTTAGCTCCCAAGCTGGTAGAATTAGCCCAAATATCAAACGAGGAGTGGGATAAAAGATTTACAGCATCGGCTTTGCGACGCATTAAACCGGAAATGTTACGACGTAATGCTCGCGCTAATCTTGACCAAAAATATGGCATAGAGGCCTCGTACTAGAAGGACGGCTTTATGGTAAACTGGACATAGTCGCCATAGGGCATTAGGAGACTATAAACAAACGTCGAGGGACGGTAAGACTATTTCGATAGCACAACCCAATGAAGCGTTAAGGAATCCTCGGACTTTAGGACTAGGAGGTATGTCAAGCATCCAGGCATAATAATGACCCAGAAAGTAATAATTTTTGATTTTGATGGGACGATTGCTGATACAGTAGATGCTCTTGTAACTATTGCCAATCGTTTAGCCCTGGAATTTGGATATGTTCCTATCAATCCTCAAGAACTAGCCCTACTCAGAAATTTAACCGCCAGGGAGATTATTAAATATTCTGGTATTTCCCTATTTAAAATTCCTTTTCTTGTCAAAAAAGTGAAAGGAGAATTAAAACATAAAATCCCAGAACTAAAACCTATTGATGGCATTAATGCCGCATTAGTAGCACTTCACAATCAAGGTTATCACTTAGGAATTATTACTTCTAACTCTCAAGAAAATGTTAACGAATTTCTCAAGGGTCATAACTTAGATTATTTGTTTGACTTTATTTATTCAGGAGTAACTATTTTTGGTAAAACTACAATTATTAATAATGTATTACGGCAAAAACAGTTCAAACCGGAAACCGTAATTTATGTTGGAGATGAAACTAGAGATGTGGACTCTGCAAAAAAAGCTAATATTAAGGTAATTGCCGTCAGTTGGGGTTTTAATTCTTCCGAAGCTCTCAGTAAACAAAATCCAGATTTCTTAATTCATCATCCTAGTGAATTAGTAGGTGTAATTATGGGATGCTAAAAGTTTTTTAGTCAAGAGTGTATGATTCAGTGTTAATGCAACTTAAACCCTATTGACGAATAGATTAGGAATTAAGCACGATATCACGACAAATCTGATGCTTGTCTAGAGGAAATTCGTCTAGCTTACCTCCTAAAGGGTATTGCTCCTAATTTTGTAATATTTTGTGTAAGTTCTGAGATGTAAATGTATTTTTACCAAATTCATGTATGCTAAATATTGAAGTTTATCTTCATAACTATTAGGAATAACGTTATGAAAATCGTTCATGGTAGTTGGATACCTCACACAGAAACTGACTTTATTCAGTCAGGATCATTTTACCTGTGGATAGAAATACCTGTACTAAAAAACAGACGCAGTTCTAAAGAACAGATTCATCCTGGACATCTCTCCAAAGATGAATTACTGCAATTTTTAGTTCAGGAATTAGGAATTAAAGAACCATTATCTATATTAAAGGATCGCATAGCTGCTAAATATTTTGCGCTACCAACTGCCGATAATCAACCCCTGCCTTCACCAGAATTAATTAAGTATCTAGAGATAGAAGTCCCCGAAGAATATACAGAATTTCAATATTGGCAAGTAGATTGTTATCAAACATTAACTTCTCTTAAAGGTAATACACCAGGAATTAATATTATTAAACTACTCAATGATATACATTTTTTAGCAATTAATAACCTGAGTGAAATTCAACTTGGTTCAGATTTATTGTTTTGGTATCACTATACACAATCATTTAAACAAATAATTCTTAAAGACCAATATATTCCAACTCTCAAATATCACCAATTAGAAACTCCTCAACCCAAAGGTAAAACGAAAAAACCAATTCCAACTGCATTTGAAATTTATACTGGTTGGGAAATTATTTCTGAGCAGTACGAAACCAATATTCAAAAATATATTGAATATATGCCATTGATTTGTGTAGCAGGTTCAACAATAAAAAATGAAAATATTGAGTTTTATGAGCAGGAAACTTTGTTACGCCACTTTTCTGAATATATCCTCAATAACATAATTGTTCATACTCCCTCAACTGCTGCCTTTGATAAAAAAATTACAGATTCCCTAGTTTACCATTGTTTTTCTCAATCACATCATACCCGCACAGGAAATATAACTTTAGAAGAATACAAACAATGGCAAACATGGAAAAGTAAAATTACTCGATCCCAATCAGAATTACCTTTTTATCTGTGTTTTCAATTAAATTCACCTGCTGCTGAACAAATAGATAACTGGGAAATGCAGTTTTTGGTATCTAGTAAACAAGATCCTTCTCTTAAGTTACCTTTAGCAGATTATTGGCCAATGAGTCAAAAGTCTAAAACAGTTGTACAGAAGGAGTATGGCAAAGACTTTGAAACTAATTTGCTATTAAATTTAGGATATGCAGCACGAATGTATCCGCAGTTATGGCAAGGATTGGAAACAGATACTCCTGTAGGAATGCAACTAACATTAGAAGATGCATTTTCATTCCTTCAAGAAAATGCTTGGGTGTTAGAAGATGCAGGTTTTAAAGTTACTGTTCCGGCTTGGTATACCCCTGCTGGTCGTCGTCGTGCTAAACTGCGACTCAAGGCTTCTAGCCATAGTACTTCTGCAACTAAAGGGAAATCAAAAAGCTATTTTGGTTTAGATTCTTTGGTGCAGTATGAATATGAATTAGCAATTGGTGAACAAGCTGTTACTAAGGAAGAATGGGAGCAATTAATTAATGCTAAAGCTCCTTTAGTACATTTTCGCGGTCAGTGGATGGAATTAGACCGTGATAAAATGCAGCAATTACTAGAATTTTGGCAGTCTCATGGTGATGAAAAACCAGAGATGTCTGTGCTGGAATTTCTCCAACGTAATGCTGAATCTGGTGAAGATTGGGATATTGAACATGATGAAATTTTGTCAGATATGATGGCGAAATTACAAGATAAAAGTAGTTTAGAACCAATTTCTAACCAGTTAAATCTGCAAGGTAATCTGCGCGAATATCAAAAACGTGGTGTCGCTTGGTTAGAATATTTGGAACGCTTGGGTTTAAATGGCTGTTTAGCAGACGATATGGGTTTAGGTAAGTCGGTACAAGTGATTGCTAGACTTGTCCAAGAAAGGGAAGCGGTGGAATCTGTGCCACCAACTCTGTTAATTGCACCTACTTCGGTGGTTGGTAACTGGCAAAAGGAAATTGCTAAATTTGCTCCCCATCTGCAAAGTATGACACATCATGGGAGCGATCGCATCCAAGCTGCTCCTGAATTCAAAACTGCTTGTCAAAAATATGATGTAGTCATTACCTCTTTTACCCTAGCACGCAAAGATGAAAAGTTATTACAAAGTATTGAGTGGCAACGAATTGTTTTAGATGAAGCGCAAAATATTAAAAATCCTAAAGCTGCACAGACGAAAGCTATTCTCAAACTTGCAGCTAAACACCGACTAGCTTTAACAGGAACTCCGGTGGAAAATCGCTTGTTAGATTTATGGTCAATTTTTAATTTTTTGAATCCGGGTTACTTGGGTAAAGAAGCGCAGTTTCGCAAGTCTTTTGAAGTTCCCATTCAAAAAGATAACGACAGAGTAAAATCAACTACGTTGAAAAAATTAGTCGAACCTTTAATTTTACGTCGGGTTAAAACCGACAAATCTATTATTAATGATTTACCAGATAAAGTTGAACAAAAACTCTACACCAATCTAACTAAAGAACAAGCTTCGTTGTATGAAGTAGTTGTTAAAGATGTAGAAGAGAAATTACAAACAGCCACAGGAATTCAACGCAAAGGTTTAATTCTCTCAACTTTGATGAAGTTGAAACAAATTTGTAATCATCCTGCCCAATTTCTACAAGATAATAGCGAATTTTCTACTGAACGTTCTCACAAACTCAGTCGCTTAGTAGAAATGGTAGATGAGGCAATTTCTGAGGGTGAAAGTTTACTCATTTTTAGTCAATTTACAGAAGTATGCGAACAAGTAGAAAAATATATCAAACACAATTTACATTGCAACACCTACTATCTGCATGGTGGCACAAGTCGGCAACGTCGAGAAAAGATGATTACTGAGTTTCAAGAACCGGATACAGAAGCATCTGTATTTATCTTATCATTAAAAGCAGGTGGTGTAGGGATTACTTTAACTAAAGCCAATCATGTTTTTCATTTTGACAGATGGTGGAATCCAGCAGTGGAAAATCAAGCCACAGATAGGGCTTTTCGGATTGGACAACAAAAGAATGTGTTTGTACATAAATTTGTGGCTATTGGTACTTTAGAAGAGAAAATTGACCAGATGATAGAAGATAAGAAAAAACTTTCTGCGGCTGTGGTTGGTAATGATGAATCTTGGTTAACTGAGTTAGATAACGAAGCATTTAGACAATTAATTGCTTTAAACAAAAGTGCAATATTGGAGTAAGATATTATGAGTAAATTTAGTAGAACATGGTGGGGCGATCGCTTTATCAAAGCGTTGGAAAATTTTACTGACGATAATCGGTTGCAAAGAGGACGTTCCTATGCAAATAATGGTAAAGTCTTAAATTTTGAAATTGAACAAAATCACATTACGGCTAGAGTTAAAGGTTCAGTAAATCCTTACTTTGGTGTGTATAAAGAACCGACTTACAATATTTCCATTAAAATTAAAGCCATAGCGAAAAGCAGTTGGAACGAAGTGATTCAGAGGCTTTCTTCTAAAGCTAGTATTGTTTCCAGATTATTACTAAGTGAAGTCCCGGAGAATATAGAAGATACGTTTCAGGATTTAGGATTACATTTATTACCCCACAGTAGTAAAGACTTTACAACTAAATGTTCCTGTCCAGATTATGCTAATCCCTGTAAGCATATTGCTGGGGTTTATTATTTAGTTGCTTCCCAATTGGATAATAATCCATTTCTATTATTTGAATTGCGGGGTTTATCAAAACAGGAACTTCAGACTAAATTAGCTAATTCTAGTTTGGGTAAAGCACTTTCACAGGAATTAAATACTCAAGAAATTAGTTTAGAATCTTCTACTTCGTTTTATCCAAAGTTGGAAAAACAATCTCTTGGCGAAAACCCAAGTGTGAGAGAATTTTGGTTAGGAACTAAGCGTTTACCCCAAATTATAGAAGTTCCAACTTCTAGTGGAGTTTCAGCAATTCTCATCAAGAAACAGGGCGATTTTCCGGCCTTTTGGCATAAAGATAATTCCTTTGTGGAAACGATGGAGGAACTTTATCAACGGGTGAAAACAAAAAATCAAAGTTTAATATAAAAAGGTGGGCATTGCCCACCCTACAGTATTTATTATTCGTCTAAGTCAATCTCTTCTTCCTCTTCTTCCTCATGGGGTTGAACTACAGAATTAGCAGAAACTACAGCACCCTTATCTAGTTTTTCCAAAACTTGTTCTTTAACTTTGGCAGCAAATTCTGGTTTTTCTTCTAAATATTTAATGGCGTTATCTCTACCTTGGGAAATATTTTCACCACTGTAGCTATACCAAGCACCTTTGCGGAGGAGAACACCGGTTTCTTCGGCTATGTCTACAAGACAACCGAGAGTAGAAACTCCTTTACCAAAGATAATGTCAAATTCAGCCACTCTAAAAGGCGGTGCAACTTTATTTTTCGCTACTTTCACTTTTACACGGTTGCCAAATTCATCAGTACCTTTTTTCAAGGTTTGAATTCTGCGAATATCCAACCGTACAGAAGAATAAAATTTCAGCGCATTACCACCGGTTGTAGTTTCTGGACTACCATAGGTGACACCAATTTTTTGCCGTAACTGGTTAATGAAAATAACTGTGCATCCAGATTTACCAATGTTCCCAGTAATTTTTCGTAGGGCTTGACTCATTAACCGAGCCTGTAAGCCAACGTGAGTATCACCCATATCCCCTTCAATTTCCGCACGGGGAACTAGGGCAGCTACGGAGTCAATAATCACAATATCAACAGCCGCAGAGCGTACAAGTTGATCAACAATTTCTAATGCTGATTCCCCTGTGTCAGGTTGGGAAACCAATAAGTTATCAATATCTACACCTAAAGCGGCGGCGTAGGTGGGATCTAGGGCGTGTTCAGCATCTACAAATGCAGCAATACCGCCATTTCTTTGCACTTCTGCCAAAGCATGAAGGGCAACAGTGGTTTTACCAGAACTTTCTGGACCATAGATTTCAATTACCCGTCCTTTGGGTAAACCGCCACCCAAAGCTAAATCCAGGGTTAGCGCACCGGTAGATATAGTTTCCACTTTCATTCGTGTTGCATCACCCAAGCGCATAATTGCCCCTTTGCCGAAGCTGCGCTCAATTTGTCCAAGTACGATATTTAACGCTTTTTGCTTGCCAGAAGTCTCTGTATTAGCTGCCATTCTTGCCTCTAAGTATAGGAGTTTGCAAAATTGCTGGGACGGGAGTTTTAATAGAACGGATATACTATCTTAACCGGAAATTGTACCAAATAGGAATATTTACAAAATTAGGTTTGGTTGTGATTTTAACGCGATCGCCACAAGATTATAGCATTTTTAATTTTGGATTGCCAAATACATGGGGTTTAGCATTGCTAAACCCCTACTCGTCAAGGCTTTTACCTCGTATCAGTTTTTCATGCTTGTATCTGTTGCCATCCGCAAAGCCAATTGGTATAATTTCTCATTTGATAGCAGCTAGAATATGCAAAAAGTAATTAAAACTGGTATTGGTTGGCGCATTGGTTGGAATCCAGACGCACCAGTATATAAAGGGTTAGTAGGTACGGAAGACTGGGCGATAGAATTAACAGAAGCAGAATTAAACGAATTCTCTCGCCTATTAAACCAGCTTGTAGAGACAATGAAGTATCTAGAAACAGAATTGATGGATCAGGAAAAAATTGCCTGTGAAGCCGAAAGTGATTTATTATGGATGGAGGTAGAAGGTTATCCCCATGCCTACAATCTTCGCTTCATCCTCAATACAGGACGCGGTGCAGAGGGTCAATGGGAATCCCCATCCGTACCTGAATTATGGCAAGCAATAGGAAAGCTAAAAGTTTTTTGAAAACCCCCTTGCTTTTTGATTTACTTTTTGCTATATTGAGAAAAGTGGCTTAATTAATATAAATTCAACAGTTTGGAATCTCCCCAAATCCAAAATCTAGAGTTTGAAATTTAAAATTAAGTTAACGGGGCGTAGCGCAGCTTGGTAGCGCGCCACTTTGGGGTAGTGGAGGTCGTGGGTTCGAATCCCGCCGCTCCGATTCATGCAGAGGTTAAAGGATATTTGTTTACATTATCCCTTGAATTTTCTCTGCCAGAGAATCTCCTTGTAAAGAAATTACACAATTAGCGGGCAAGATACCCCGACCACAAAGGCTTGATTATTCCAGATTGTACCTCATTTGAATGAAATATGCCGTATAATTTGCGAATACGATAAACAAAAGAAGTCGGGGACCTTTACGTCTAATGTTCATCTTAGACATCTTCTAATGGTCTGTAAATATCCTCCGAATGGGTATTGAGATAAGGATATTGGATTTTAATTTTGTGTAATGCAAATTGTTCAAAAATAGCCCTTATTCGCTGTTCAGGTTGATTATTACCTATTTCCCAAGCATTAATTAAACCATTAGCAATCATTTGACAACGGTTAGTCCCAAAACTTTCTTTTTCAGCCAGCTTATTTTCTGGTTCTTCAGCACAACCTAAACCTGGTGCTAGTGCTTTAGTAAATAAGGGTACTTGGGGAGAAAAATAGGATTTGTTTTCTAAATATACGCTTTGTAAGACTGAATAAATATTCTGATATTCATGTTTATTAAAATACAACACTGCTGAGTCATAACGTCCATATTCATCAGGATTATATAAAGCCTTAAATGAGAAAGGAATTTCTATCTTATTCAGTTGTTTGGTTAAATTTTCCATCACAGATACTGCCCCTTCTGGTGATATATTAAAGTATATTCTCAGAATATCTTGATGATCTTGTGTACCTAGATTCGAGACTGCCATATAAAATCCATTTTGGACTAAATTCTTAGGCATTTTAATGGCTACCAAGTCACCAATAGCGGCAGATTTATGAGAGGGTCTTAAATATAAATCACGCTCGATATGTAAAGTTAAACCATTTTTATGAACTACTAAATTCTTATCTGCTTCTTCATTAACTACTAGCCAATTTTTACTCCAATAGCCTATTCCTGTATTCCGATTATGTAATTTTTCATAAAAGCTTAAATCTATACCAAATAGGCTATTATTGCTCAGATTATTCATTTGGTCATCGGCATTACTAGAGTTATGCCAAGAACCGTTGTAATAAGCACTATACAGAAAATTACGTAATTGAATACTCAGGTGTTTATGTTGAATATCCAAGGGTAAATTTTCAAAACGAGAGATGACTGACTCTGGTAATGATACTAAGTTATATTCGGGATGTTGAATAGAATAAAATGATTCAATTTGCAAATTATTGACAATATTTTCCAGTGATATTTGTAATTTTTGTGGCAGTTGAGAAAGTTGATATTCTAGAGAATCTAATACTTGCATAGAGGTTTTCCTTTTTTAGGCAAGAGATAGGTTTTTAGCCATGCTGGTGGAAAATTCCATTCCCAAAATTGTGGTAATAGATGCTTGGGGACGACATAATAAACTTTTAGCAACCTGGAGAATACAAATACCAGAATTACCAAAGGTTTTTTCGTATTGCAGTTTAGCTTGAATTGCCCTAATTAATGCTAAACCAGTAAATTGCATCACTAATTCTAAGAAATTAGGACGACGTTCTAAAATATCTGGAAAATTGTCTAAATAACCATTAATTAATGCAGATAAAGAAGGTTGAATCATTGACAATGGAATAGCAGCTAAACGCAAACATTCTTCAATTGGTATACTTTTACTAGGAACTATGCTATATAACCAAATTTGCAGATAACTAGCAATTAGCATTCCTAAATCATAGGCAGGATCTCCCCAATTGCCTCTTTCCCAATCAATTAATCTGAGAATTGTTTCACTTCTAAATTGATTCTCTATTTCGGTTTCCCAATTGGTAGATAAAAGAATATTATTAAGTTTTAGATCATTGTGAGTTAAACAACAAGGAATGAAAGTCTGATTTAATTCTGCAATTGCTTTGCCTAAATTATCATACCGTTGATAGAGAGCAAAAAACTTTAACCCATCATCAGGAATTTGACCAAATATTTCTGGTGTAATTTTATCTAATCCTTTACTAATGTTTGGTGATTTTAAATCATGGTGAAAGAATCGTTGATAATTGATTTTGTTTATAGTTGCAGTATGTACTGTAGCAAGATTTTTACCAATTAATTCAGCAATTTCAGTCGGAAATTCATGATTTTGTCCATAAAATTCTGATAAATCTTGATACTCAGTCAGATAGTTAAATACAATGATGGAATTTTCCAAATCAAAATAAATCGCTTCGGATAAATATGCACGTAAATAATTTATTTCTGGGAATTGTTGGCAAAAGTCATGAATTTTCCATTCATCTTTAAATTCACCTAAAGTTTTGCCATCTCGATCATGACGTTCTTGTTTAACTAAAATTTGACGTTGATCTGGCAAGGTGATTAATAAATTAAAGTTTTTAGCGGGTTTTAATTCAATTTTACTTAATTCTTGATCTTGTAAATCACAAATTCCATGATCGCTCAAGTATTGAAAAATATTGGCAGAACTTATGATAAATGACATAGGTTAATCAGAAAAATTAGTTAATATGGTTTTAGAAGTTTGATAAGTAATGGGAAAACAGAGTTAACTATTATTAAATGAAGTACCTAACGCATAAATTGAATCTATGGCATAAGCTAACAAAATAAATTCCATGGATTTAATTCCAAATCTCACTAATTCCTGAAAATTATTACTGTATCCACCGACTAGAGAAACTGATTCTAAATAACTAATTTCTTGAATTGATATTTTTTCTGTTGTTGGCTGTAGATCATCAATTATTAGTTTTGCCATTCTTCTCATGCCTAATATGGTCTTAAATGATGATTTAATCCGGTTTAGCAAGTTATCTAAAATCCTGCATACTATATAGTATAAGGATAATAAACTTTTGACTAAACCGGATTTTGATGGGGGATAATATTAGCAATTTAATCTTGCTAATTTATCCCATAGATTTTAACCGTGAGAGTAATCATAGCCCCTGCTAAATGATTTAGCTAGAGATACAACATTATCAATAGCAAAGCCTAACAAGACGAACTCTTTACCCTTGATGCTATATTCAACTAAATCATGTATTCCAGAACCGCTACCACCTTGAATGGTAATGGTATCTACATCATTCATTTCATTTAAGAAGCTTTCAGAATCTTGAAATAATTCAGAACCTGGTACTTGTAACTGAGAAAGTTTAATGCTAGCCATGATGGATTTCCTCCTAGATGAATCATTAGGCAATGGTTTTTATGTGAGTCAGTTAAGCTTGCCTTGTCTTAACCGTTAATCTAATTTTTATTTAGGAAATGATAAAAAATCAAGGCTAAAAACGACTTAAAAAAGACATAATTAAAAGAGTTGAGTCTGTTTATTAAGTAAAAATTAGCTATGGATGCTAAGACAAATTCATCTCATATATTGCATCATTATTTGATTGCAAAATTCAAAATATCTAACGCTGATTATTTATTATGGTGGGCAATGCCCACCTGACAATACTAGCTGTAGAGACGATCATCACCAAGGATGGAACGTCTCTATAATCACAAATAAATACATCTTGATCAAGAAATGGTTCTAGGTACCAAATCCTTTTCTGAGATCATCCATCATTGTGTTGAGTTCTGTTCTCCAGTCTTGAAGCTGGATATCTATATTACGAGGTAATGGAGTTTCTGTAGATCGAGTATTTCTGCGTCTTCTTGTATAACCACCGACAATACTTGTGAGTTCCTCCATAGTGAGGTCATGTAATATCTGTTGGTTAGTTAGAGGATCTATGTTAGAAACTGTTATCCACATTTTTGCTTCTCCTTGATTAATGGAAACTGAGATAAAATGTCAGAATTTAACATTCCTGCTTTTATATTTTCATTTTTGATGGCATCAATGCAAGTTTTGACAGCCTATTTTGTGGACACAATTCCAAAAATTTTGTCTATGAAAACAAAAAAACAAAGAAAGTTTTATTTTCTAACTTCCTTTGCTGTTGATGAATTAAAAATTATTTAACTTCTATCTCAGGTATAATTAACCAACAGATGTTAACTAAGGTGCTACTCGATAGATTCATTCCGAACACGAGTCTTAAACAGGACTTACGCAAAACATCACGAAAGTAGGGGTAATTCATGAATTACCCCTACGAAAGAATCAGGTTTTTGATTCCTTTGTGCGTAAGTCCTATTAAATACTAAATTTGGAACGTGAGTAAAAGCAGTCATCAATACCTATCTGAAATTGAGTAAGCGATCGCTGATCCTGGAGGGTGTGTTGGTATAAGTCCTAAGCCCTATGATCAAATAACCATAAGGTAAATCCTGAATAGTTCACGTTTATCTCCAGTAGTAGAGACGTTCTGCAGGAACGTCTCTACAAGAATCAGTTTTATAATCAATGAAAGAGGATAAAATTCATAACATTAGCATAAAAACCTGAAAATACTCATAATTTATCACAGATGTTATCTTTAATAGATTCTATTAATCCCTGGTTAATGGGAGTAGGCTTAAATGCAATTTTACTGGGAATAGTCGCAATTATTCCCAAAAAATTGCTCACACACGCAGGTATACTTAATGCTGGATTATTAGGAATAATCATTTGGGGAACACTAGGTTGGCAAGGGTATCTAGTGGTAGTGTTTTATTTCATTGTCGGTTCTGGAGTAACGCGCATTGGTATGGCAGAAGAGATTGACTTAGACGAATAATAAATACTGTAGGGTGGGCAATGCCCACCTTTTTATATTAAACTTTGATTTTTTGTTTTCACCCGTTGATAAAGTTCCTCCATCGTTTCCACAAAGGAATTATCTTTATGCCAAAAGGCCGGAAAATCGCCCTGTTTCTTGATGAGAATTGCTGAAACTCCACTAGAAGTTGGAACTTCTATAATTTGGGGTAAACGCTTAGTTCCTAACCA
>NZ_PGEM01000047.1 GCF_002934005.1 Cuspidothrix issatschenkoi CHARLIE-1
TAAACCAACAGAATCTCCCACATTAAGATGGATATTTCAGTGCTTCCAAGGTATTCATCTTTTGATGATACAAGGATTTCAACGAGTTCTGAACTTAACGGAGTCACACTGTCATATCTTGCAATTTTTACCTAATGCTTGTCAAAAATATTATTTTTCAACTTAACTATTCTCTATAGTTTTACGATTTTATCGGTTATCTTTTTTATAACTTATTACACACCTTCAATTAAATATTGTTTTTGAAACAGCTTTTAAACACCCATAAAAGCTTAACTTTTTGCGTTCATAATTTTGTTTGCTATTGATACGTAATTGTTCAAACCATAAGTTTTGATTGACTGTTGATGTAGTTTAATTATGCTACTTTTTGAAGTGCGGAATGTGGGTTGTAAGCATCTACACAATTGGGATTAATCTTGATAGCCTGAGTGTAATCCTCAATTGCACCCTGTTTATCTCCTAATTTAGAACGGGCAACTCCTCGGTTGTTGTAAGCATTTACATAATTGGGATTAATCTTGATAGCCTGAGTGTAATCCTCAATTGCACCCTGCTTATCGCCTAATTCAGAACGGGCAAATCCTCGGTTGAAGTAAGCATCTTCATTATTTGGTTTCAGTTGCAATACTTGAGTATAATAATCAGAAGCACCTTGATAATCTTTTTTCTTACGACACTCATCACCCAAGCGCATATATTCCTCAGCTTCAGAAGATGTCAAACTTTCTAAATAGCTACGTAAACCGCCAGAATAAAGCAATTCATCTATTCCCACCAAGGCTTTACCAGTATTCGATTTAATCATATTTGTTGGTAAAAATCCCGCCAAAATCAGATTGTATTCAGCCTGAGCCTCGCTAACTTCCTCTTGAATTAAAATACAAACTAGAACAGCATTTTTTTCAATTTCTTCTCGACTAATTGACCATTGAATTTTATCAAAATTCCCGTTCCGGGCTTTAACCTGAATACCAATTGATGAGTCACAAGTTAAGGTAAAATCAACTTTTCCATCACCACCAACGCGCTTTTCATAGTCAACTTCTGTGACAAAATCAGCTAACCGGGATTTAACAACTTCCTCACCTAACTTCCCCTTCATGTTGTTGATAAAGTAATTTTTGGGGTCGGTTGGTTTATACTTTTTTACCATCTCCCAGCAAAAATCCCGTAATTGGTCTAACCTGTTACCAGAAATGACGGTTAATTCACTATGCTGGCCTTTTTCGTCACAATGGAGTAATTTAGCAGATTTAAGTCTTTGAATAAAATCAGCCTGTTGTGCCTTGAGTGGTGTTGTCCAGTCCATATTGGTTGAAATTTGCTCTACTGTGACAAGGTATATAATTTTATTATTCCCCATCAAGAGGCAAAAATTCCATCTCAAACCGTTCCTCTAGAGTGCTTCTGCGTGAAACAAATTCATCGAATTTCAGCCTATTTATAGTTTATTTTTCTTTCTGTTCCTCTGGGTGCATAATAGCTTGACAATATCTAATTAAAGTATCTACTCGTTCCGTAATTGTGTTTAATCTCGCTTGTGATGTTGCAGACTGCCTTGCACCTTTGAGAAACATGACATCTACCTCCAAAAGCCGCAACTGCTTATTTATTTCCGTTTTATAAGACTGTTCTCGGAAATTAGCATCTTCTAAAGGGACAATTTGCTCGATAAAAAATGTCTGTAACTCGGTTAAACACAAGCGCAATTCACCAGCATCAAGTTTACCTGCTGTTACATTAGCCCTGAACTTATCTAGAAATATTACCAATTCCTGATATTTATCAAAATTAAAAGACATCTGTTGCTAGTTAAGATAATATTAATGTCAAGAAAATTTTCTTATACAACTAACTTTCTTTTTTTTCCAATCAAAACCACAAGTCTTAGATCATACTTTGAGGCTTTGTTTGCAGTTAATAGGTTTATTTGATTATGTTTGTAGGAAACCGACGATGGATGATGACCACAGACAATTAGGACATCATCTCTCCAACCTTATCTCTAAACCTTCAACAGACAGCATCTATTTATAGGGGTGCTGTCCATTTTGTTTTTCTCTCAACCTATCCACAAATTACCTTTTAATTTTATGAGTAGTGTAGCTGTCAAACCCCCTGTTGATGTTGTTCTCCCAGACTGGCTTAACAAATGTTTAATAGAACCTCCATCACCAATATTTACAGAGGAAGAACACCGAACGTATAACGGGAATGCCTTAATTTGTCGCGCATTCCAGTTTGCGTATCAACTACATGAAGGTCAAATTCGTAAGTCGGGAGAACCTTATATTGCCCATCCTGTAGCGGTAGCTGAAATACTCCGTGAATTAGGTGGTAGTCCTGCTATGATAGCAGCCGGTTTACTTCATGATGTAGTTGAAGATACGGAAATTACAATCGAAGATATAGAAGCACGTTTTGGTCCAGAAGTGCGGCTATTGGTAGAAGGTGTTACCAAACTCTCGAAAATCAACTTTACCAGCAAAACCGAAAGCCAAGCTGAAAATTTCCGACGAATGTTTTTGGCCATGGCGCAGGATATTCGGGTTATTGTGGTGAAACTGGCAGACCGTTTGCATAATATGCGGACTCTTCAATATATGTCCGAAGCTAGTCGTCAACGTAGCGCCCAGGAAACAAGAGATATTTTTGCCCCTTTGGCCAACCGTTTGGGAATTTGGCAAATTAAATGGGAATTAGAAGATTTAGCCTTTAAATATTTAGAACCGGAAGCTTATCGAGAAACCCAGCAAAGTGTAGCAGAAAAACGCACGGCACGGGAAGAAAAGTTACTCAAAGCTACGGATACTTTACGCCGTCGCTTGCTTAAAGCTGGTATTAATTGTTTAGAAATTAGCGGTCGTCCTAAACACCTTTATAGCATTTATCAAAAAATGCACCGACAGCAAAAGGAATTTCATGAAATTTACGATTTAGCGGCGCTGCGAATTATTGTCCAAACTAATGAAGAATGTTATCGAGCGTTAGCTGTGGTACATGATGTATTTCGTCCTATTCCGGGTAGATTTAAAGACTATATTGGTCTGCCTAAACCCAACCGCTACCAGTCCTTACATACGGGGGTAATTGGTTTCACAGGCCGCCCCTTAGAAGTGCAAATTCGCACCTTGGAAATGCACCACATCGCGGAGTATGGAATTGCCGCCCATTGGAAGTATAAGGAAACTGGTGGGTCTAATAATGTTAATGTCACAGGTAATGATGAAAAGTTTACTTGGTTGCGCCAGTTGCTAGATTGGCAAAGTGATTTAAAAGATGCACAGGAATACTTAGATAGCGTTAAAGACAATTTATTTGAAGATGATGTTTATGTCTTCACACCCAAGGGGGATGTTGTCCCTTTAAGTCCTGGTTCGACAACTATAGATTTTGCCTATCGTATTCATACAGAAGTGGGAAACCACTGTGCAGGGGCGCGAGTAAATGGGCGCATTGTTCCTTTGTCAACACGACTGCACAATGGCGATATTGTTGATATTATTACCCAAAAGAATAGTCATCCTAGTTTGGACTGGTTAAACTTTGTTGGCACTTCGGCGGCTAAATATCGCATTAAACAATGGTACAAGCGATCGCGCCGAGAAGAAAATATTGCCCGAGGCAGAGATTTATTAGAAAAGGAATTGGGGAAAACTGGTTTTGAGAATTTACTCAAATCAGATGCCATGCACACCGTCGCCGAAAAATGTAATTATCACAGTGTAGAAGATTTACTTGCCGGTTTGGGTTATGGGGAAATTACCTTAAATTTAGTCCTCAACCGTTGGCGGGAAGTTGTCAAAGCTAGACAGCCAGTGAGTGATGTTGTCCCCTTTATCTCCAAAGAACCAACACCCAAAACCTCACGGGATACACCACCAATTACATCTCGTGCTAGTGATGCCCCCATCTTGGGAGTGGAGGGTTTGGTTTATCATATTGCTGGGTGTTGTACCCCCATTCCTGGTGAACCCATTGTAGGAGTCGTCACACGGGGACGGGGCATTTCTATCCATCGCCAAGGCTGTCATAATGTAGACCATGTTGAAGGTGAACGATTAATACCAGTCCGTTGGAATGCAGCTATCGGCAACCGTAACCGTCCTCATACTTATCCCATTAATGTACAAATTGAGGCACTAGATAGAGTTGGAGTATTGAAAGATGTCTTATCTCGTTTGAGTGACCAAGGAATCAATGTGCGTCATGCACAAGTAAAAACTTCTCTAGGACAACCCGCGTTGATGGATTTAGGTATTGATGTCCGCGATTGTTCTCAGCTAGAACATTTATTTGTCCAACTCAAAAAAATGAGTGATATTCTCAATATCCGCCGTGTTTGTGAGGTTGAAGACTGCGGGTGACGGTTAAGAGGCAGGGGAGCAGGGGAGTAGGGCAGCAGGGGAGAAATATATTATTCTTTTTTCCTCCTGCCTCCTGCCTCCTGCCTCTTGCCTCTTGCCTCTTGCCCCCTGCCTGTTCCCTGTTCCCTGTTCCCTGTTCCCTGTTCCCTATTCCCTATTACCCAATTTGCGATACAATCATAAGTCTGCAAATTTGATAACAACCTTTGTGAACAGGAGATGCTTCTATGGCGCGTATGTATTATGATGAAGATGCTAATTTAGACCTTTTAACAGGTAAAACCGTTGCTATTATTGGTTATGGTTCACAAGGTCATGCTCACGCGCTAAATCTCAAAGATAGTGGTGTAAATGTCATTGTCGGATTATATCCCGGCAGTAAATCCACAGCTAAAGCAGAAGCTGCTGGTTTGACAGTTAAAAATGTGGCTGATGCGGCCAAAGCTGCTGATTTCATCATGATTTTATTACCTGATGAAGTCCAAAAAACAATTTACAAAAATGAAATTGAACCCAATTTAGAAGCTGGAAATGTTTTAGCTTTTGCACATGGTTTTAATATCCATTTTGCCCAGGTTGTTCCCCCTGCTGATGTGGATGTCGTCATGGTTGCACCTAAAGGCCCTGGACATTTAGTACGTCGTACCTATGAACAAGGACAAGGTGTACCTGCGTTATTTGCAGTTTATCAAGATGCAACTGGCAAAGCACGCGATCGCGCTATGGCTTATGCTAAAGGTGTTGGTGGTACACGCGCCGGTATTTTGGAAACTACCTTCCGGGAAGAAACCGAAACCGATTTGTTTGGTGAACAAGCAGTATTGTGTGGTGGTTTGAGTGCTTTAATTAAAGCCGGTTTTGAAACCTTAGTTGAAGCAGGTTATCAGCCAGAACTCGCTTATTTTGAATGTCTGCACGAAGTCAAATTAATTGTTGATTTAGTCGTAGAAGGTGGTTTAGCCACCATGCGCGATAGTATTTCTAATACTGCCGAATATGGTGATTATACTCGCGGTCCCCGCGTTGTCACCGCCGAAACTAAAGCGGAAATGAAGAAAATCCTCAGCGAAATTCAATCTGGACAATTTGCCCGGGAATTCGTATTAGAAAACCAAGCCGGTAAACCAGGTTTTACTGCTATGCGTCGTCAAGAAGCTGAACATCCTATTGAGGAAGTTGGTAAAGATTTACGTGCCATGTTTAGCTGGTTGAAAAAAGCGTAATTTTAGGTAATTGGTAATTGGTAATTCTTTACCTTTTACCAAATTATTTTTTTTCCACGCAGAAAATATTTATGGCTCTTCCAGACTAAATATGATA
>NZ_PGEM01000048.1 GCF_002934005.1 Cuspidothrix issatschenkoi CHARLIE-1
ATTTTTGACTTTTGACTTTTGATTTTTGACTTCTCAACGGGTTTTCCTGGTGTCTATGGCGCGGTGGAACCACACTGATCCCTTCCCGAACTCAGAGGTGAAACGCTGCTGCGGCGACGATAGTTTAGGGGTAGCCCTACGTCAAAATAGCTCGATGCCAGGTTTATTTTTTAACATACCCTCTCATTTAATTATGAGGGGGTTTTGTTTTGTCCGATAATTTTTTAGCGATGACTGCGGTGAGCTTGTCCCCATGTGTGTCAAAAAGTTAATTTAACAATTGCATTATGAGCAGATAAATGTAATACTGCTGTAAGCATAGCAGTACCAAAGGGGTTCTATCATGGCTAATTGTCCTAATTGTGGTTCTGGTCACATCCAACTTAAACAGGAAACTGATGTGAACTGGGGAAATGCTATAGTCGGATATGCTTTATTTGGTGTTGTAGGTGCGGCTGTTGGGGCTGTTACAGGTGAAGATAGAAATGTCAATGCCTGTCTAGATTGTGGAACATCTTGGAAAGCTGAAGAATTATTTAAGCTTCTGCAAATTATTAAAAATTGCACAGGTGCAGAACTAAATTTAGCTATATACCATAACCGTGTATACATGAATAATTTTATATCTGAAGTAGGTAGTTATTTAAAAGAAATACCAGAGATAGAAAAACAAGCTGATCAACTTATTGCTTATGCAACAGAAGAAGGAAAAAAGAGGGAAGAAAATAACAACGCAATATTGGGCTGCGGTTGTCTTGCTATTGGCTTAATACTAATAATTACTCCTTTTGTTCCATTTTTGGCATTTCTGATTTTTCTGATTGTACCTTTTTATGCACTTGTGATGGAGAACGGGAAACCTATTAAGGAAGAAAATGATAAACTAATTCAAAACGCTAAAGAACAAGCAGTATCTATGAAGCGTGAAGCTGAAAAAATACTTAATGCAAAAATACAAAGTTTCATGGAAAATAATCCTCTCTAACTCAATATTTAGACAAAAAATATGAACAACAAGATACCCGAATTTTATAAGAAGTCGGGTATCTGAAAGATTTACGGGATTTGATAAAAATAGAATGATGTGACAAGACCATGATTTTTATCATAAGAATGTCCCCTATAAGTAGATGTTTAATTATCAATGTAATCTTTCTTTTAACCACAAAGCTAATAAAGGCATTGCTAACCGATACCCATTTTCAGCATTATAAATTAAACCTTTGTGCTGTAAACCTGTTAATGCACCTTGAAGACTCCCTCCTCGTGAAAGTCCATGTTTTTGAATATACTCTTTACTTTGGGGTTTATCAGTAGGATCAATAGCTAAAGATTCTAATAAATGTACTTGATTAGCTGGTAATAACATCAACAAAGATTCATAGGTCATTGATAAATCTTTGAGTAATCCTTTGATAGCTTTTTTTACATCTTCTTCCGTAATTAAAGTATTGGCACAACGGGACGCAGACAAACGCCGAATAATAGCCATACCATCACCAGTATGACCCTGTACAGCTTCTAGAAACAGTTGCAACCCCAGGCTATGACAATCAAAAGTAAGTCCCTCATTGTGTAAAATTTCTCTAGCCCATAGGGCGACAACATCTTTTGCTAAAGGTGCTAACTGGATAGTTTCTATGGGATAGTTGGTATCATCTGTATGTTGGCTAGACTCAGCTATGGTAGCTATTAATACATAGCTTACATGAGGATATATTTTAACTTCTTGCCTGAATGTAGTTTCCCACAAACCTTGACGATCCCAAGAACGAATATGGGGAAAACTTTGTAAAATTAACAATATGCGTTGATTTAAGTCAACGGCCATTATTTCTAATAAGTTAAGCAAATTGGCGAATGCTTGCCAAAGTTGTTTTTGTTGGAGGGAATGGATAAGTTTGAGTTGATTTTCAGAATTAAATTTAAAAAATTCCGATGAATTTTCATTCACCCAGTTTTGGATTTTATCGGCTTCCCAGTTTTGACTAATCGCTTCGGCTAATAGTTGCACAAATCTCTCTGCTTCTGTAGCACGAATACAGTCTATTTCTAAGATGACTGTATTAACCTCTTTTGCTGCACCTTTAACTAGGGTACGTCTGCCACTACCAGGGACTCCAGTAATTAACAAGTCACCATCTTTAGCAAGTATTTCAATAATACGTTGAAATTCTACGGAGCGCCCAATTAATTGTAAGGGGGTAGAAAAATTCAAATTCACTCGTTTCTCGCTTTTAGTTTTAATTGCTACCTTACCCACAGCATAAACCATAGAGAGTAATTATGATCATCATCATAAAAAATATCGTGGTTTGCTGTATACAGCACCATAAATTCGTGCTATTAATATTTTAACACTTGAAATAACTAAACAAAAACTGAATATATCAAACTCCCAACTTCTGAAGTCTGGGATACATTCCCATATCTTTTATTAAATAGGTAATTTCCGTGTTAGAAGCGTGTGTACTGGCAACAATACTGTGCGGTTTTTTTGGAATCATCTTAAAAAAAAACCTAGTGATGAAGATACTTTCAATGGATGTGATGAGTACAGGAGTCATTGCTTTTTATGTATTTATTGCATCAAAGACCGGTTTATTTACCCCCATTATTTCCAATGTAAAAAAAGCTGCTTATGCTGATCCTGTTCCCCAAGCAGTTATTTTAACAGCTATAGTCATCGGTTTTTCGATTCAAGCTTTGATGTTAGTTGGGGTCATGAAATTAGCAAAGGATAATCCCACATTAGAAAGCAGTGAAATTGAGAAAAATAATACACCATGAAAATACAAGAATTTAGGAATCAGGAGTGAGAATAGTTTATTTATCAATCTGTAGATAATAAATTTTGTGTTTTTGTTGTCACACTTAAAAATCTAAATGCTTACATGAAAATAAACCATAAGAATAGACTATGAATAGTATAACAATTGCTTGGGTTGGAATTCCATTTTTTTTGGGTTTTATCATTTTTTTAGTCCCCCAACTTAACAGACATTTGACTTTTTTGGGAACATTGATTACTGCTGCTTATGCTGTGCAACTATTCCTAGAACCGTCAGCAATTAAACTCAATTTACTTGATAGTTTTGGTGTCACTTTAGAAGCTGATCAGTTAAGTGGGTATTTTATATTAACCAATGCTTTGGTTACTGCTGCTGTAGCTTTATATTGTTGGCATAGTGATAAAAATGCTTTTTTCTATGCCCAAACTTTGCTAGTTCATGGTAGTTTAAATGCGGCTTTTGTCTGTGCTGATTTTGTGAGTTTATATGTAGCGTTAGAAGTAAGCGGAATTGCGGCTTTTTTATTAATTACTTATCCTCGCAGCGATCGCTCAATTTGGGTAGGTTTACGCTATCTTTTTGTTAGTAACATATCCATGTTATTTTATCTAGTTGGTGCAGTGTTAGTTTATCAAAACAATCTCTCTTTTAGTTTTGTAGGGTTAAAAAATGCACCACCAGAAGCATTAGCATTAATTTTTCTTGGACTATTAGTAAAAGCTGGTATTTTTGTATCCGGTTTATGGCTACCTTTAACCCATTCTGAATCAGAAACTCCCGTTTCTGCATTGCTTTCAGGTATTGTTATTAAAGCCAGTGTTTTACCATTATTAAGATGTGCTGCTGTTTCTGAAGAAATTAATAATATCGTAGTTATTTTAGGAGTGGGAACAGCATTAATGGGTGCATCCTATGCTGTTTTAGAAAAAGATACAAAACGGATGTTAGCTTTAAGTACTATATCCCAATTAGGACTTATTTTAGCAGCACCAGCAGTAGGAGGATTTTACACACTTACACATGGATTAGTCAAATCATCTTTATTTTTAATTGCGGGTTCTTTACCCAGTCGCAATTTTAAAGAACTGCAATATAAATCAATTAATACCACAATTTGGATACCTTTAGTTATAGCTAGTTTATCAATTTCTGGTTTTCCTTTATTAGCAGGTTTTTCCGCTAAGGTATTAACCCTAAAAAATATCACATCTTGGCAATTTATCGCCATGAATGTAGCCGCAGTAGGTACAGCAATTTCTTTTGCTAAGTTTATTTTTCTGCCTCATAAAAAAGACAATGAACAAACAACAAAATACGGTTTTTGGTCAGCGGTAAGTTTATTATTAACAGGTTTATTTATCGCCAATATCGCCTATTTGAAAGCTTATAATATTGCTGATATTATCAAAGCAATTATCACTATTGCGGTGGGTTGGTTAGCATATCATTTGATTTTCAAAAAATTAGCTATATATGTGCCTCGTGTAGTTGAAAAATTTGAACATTTAGTTGGTGTAATGAGTTTAACTGTAATTGTATTATTTTGGATGGCATTAGCATGATCGGACATTTAATATTAAGACTCACAATCTGGTTTTTATTGACCGCTGATTTTAGTACAACCAATATTATTATTGGCATAATTATCGCTTTAATTTTACCCAGAGGTTATACATCACGGGCAAAATTAACAGAATGGTTAAAGGTTCTAATTCAAGTAATGATTGCCATCCCTGTAGCATTTAAAGAAGCAGTGGAAATTATTTTACTTCCCCATAATAATGAAGAAATTGTCAGGGAAAAAGTCAAACATAAACATTCTTCGTTGTTGGTTTTCATGGATATATTTTTAATTACATTTACACCAAAAACTATCGTTTTAAACCACGACGAGGAAGGATTTTATGAAGTTCATCAAATTAAACCAGGAGGTAAATAATTATGAATTTAGAAATAGTATTATTAGCTATGGTAGCGGCTTTATTAATTCCCATTTATGAAGCATGGAAAACGGATAATACTTGGCAGTTAATGTTAGCTTTAGGGAGTATTTCCAGTAAAGTATCCATCATGATTATAGTCATTGCTGTATTGCGAGATGATTGGATGATTGGTGTGGTAGGAGCAATTATTTTGAGTGTGGGAAATGCGGGATTTATGTTATTAGCACATATTTTGAGAAGGTTAAATGAAGTATGATTAATATTATTAGTTATACCTGTATAGGTATAGGCATATTTTTCTGGTTTTGGGGTACTTCTCATTTAGTTAGCAACAAATCAGTATTATTCAAATTACATGGTCTTTCTGTTGCTGATACCCTGGGTTCAATGATTATTATTTTAGGAATTTTAATGAAAATACCCAGCAAATGGCCATTATTAGTTTTAGGTATTATTTCCTTAGCAATTTGGAATACTATGCTTGGTTATGTAATTGCACATTGTTCAACTCAAGAGGTGAAAAATGAATGATTCTTATCTCTATATAATTGTTGCTTTGTTACCTCTAACTGCGGGTTTATTAGTTACTCAAGTTAACCCTTATCATGCATTAATTTTGCGTGGGGTTTTGGGTGCAGTAGCAGCACTGGTAGATGCGGTTTTAGGTGCAGCAGACGTAGCTTTAACAGAAGCATTAATGGGTACAATGTTATCAGTTGCTTTGTATGCTATAGCAGTTCGTTCTTCTTTAGTTTTGCGCTTAGGTGTAATAGAAAATCAAGATAGCAGTTTTCAAACACTGATAGACGACTTTCGCAATATTTTTAGTAAACATTATATGCGGTTGGAAATTGTACCTTACAACAGTCACCAATCTTTACAAAATGCGTTAAAGGAAAAAGAAGTTCATGCTACCTGTGCGCCAATGGAAGCAAGTGAAGAATTTGCGGAAACTTATCAAACGGAAATTAGGGTACAACGGATTTATAACATTATTGAGAGTGAAATTTCATCACACAACACAGTTTTAAATTATGTTGATGTTTTAGATTTAGAGGAGAAACATTCATGAAATGGGTTTACATTTTGGCGGGAATAGCCTTGTTTTTAAAAATTTTGTTCATGCCAGATACAGCATCTAATTTATCTGATCTAACAGATATTTCTATCACGGAAAAAGTAGTTGCTGAAAGTGGTGTTGTTAATGCAGTATCAGGTATTATTTTTAGAAATCGCCTTTATGATACAATTTTTGAAGTGATTGTATTTACAATTGCCATTCTAGGATGTAATTTTTTATTAGCTAATGAAAATCCATCCTGTACAATTTATCAATTTAAAGATCAAGCTTCCATTATTTTAGCTCGTTTGGGGGCAACAATTGCCGCGTTAGTGGGTATAGAATTAGCCATTAGGGGACATTTAAGCCCAGGTGGTGGTTTTGCTGCTGGTGTCGCGGGTGGAACAGCAATAGGTTTGATAGCAATTACTTCTTCATATCAATGGATGCAGGATATTTATAAACGTTATAATGCAGCTATTTGGGAGAAGGTTTCAGTTTTAGTTTTTATTGTTTTATCAGTGATAACTTTATCGGGTTTAGAGTTACCACACGGAGAGTTAGGAACGCTTTTTAGTGGGGGAATTTTGCCGATATTAAATATTATTGTGGCGGTGAAAGTGGCGTTAGGTTCTTGGGCGGTAGTTTTGATTTTTATTCGTTATCGAGGTTTGTTGTAGTTTTAATTTTGGATCTGAAGATATTCAAATGCAAAAAAAAATAAATTTAGTGTTCATCAGTGATGTTTGCTCTAAGTGATGGGTTAAGATAGGATAAGAAACAAAACAGTCCGCCAGCGCGGACTCTTTTGATTTACAGCAGATTACAGATAAATGGGGTACAGAACCTATACACAAAGCTAATTGTCACACTGATTCAGTTATTCCTGAATTCTGCTGTATATAATCAGGACTTACGCAAAACAGAACGAAAGTAGGGGTAATTCATGAATTACCCCTACGCAAGAATAATATTCTCAGTTACATCTTGCGTAAGTCCTAATAATTTATTGATCACTTACCATTCTGACTCTTAGAAGTGTAGTAAACCTTACTACCTGTATCAGGAACAAAATGACAACTCATTGCTGAATTCCATAAAGATTTCCAAATTGGCTCTTTGGATTCGCGGAAATATTCACCCATAATTGGTTTAATTGCCTCTGTCGCTTTCAGTAAATTGTAATGAGGCATATTCAGAAAAATGTGGTGAGCAACATGAGTACCGATATCATGATGGATATGGTTAAAAATACCATAATCTCTATCAATGGTAGAAATTGCACCCTTTAAAAAATTCCAATTATCACCACGATACCAAGGTAAATCATGTTCTGTGTGATGTAAATAAGTCACCAAATCCAACCAGATTACAAACACAACGTAAGGAACAGCGTAATATTTTAGCAACCACATCCAACCCCATTGATAGGTTAGGAAACCCAATAAACCTACCATACAAATCCACAGGGTAGTGCTGGTAATGATATCCCACTTTTCTGAAGGTTTAAACAAGGAACTTTTGGGGTCGAAATGTGAACCGCTTTTTCCTGGTGTGCGTTGAAACAAATAAATGGGATAAGCTAGAGGCAAAAATAGATAATAGCGAACTAGCCTTTGTAAGAAAGGTAATTTTTGATATTGAGATTCACTCAAAGGATACCAGCTTTCATCATTCTCTAAGCTGCCTGTATTTTTGTGGTGGGTTCTGTGGCTAATTCTCCAACCATGATAGGGAACAAGAATGAAAGTATGGGTGATATGACCAACTAAATCATTTAACCATTTCTGCTTAGAAAAAGATTGGTGTCCACAGTCATGACCAATCACAAACAAAGCCCAAAACATTGTTCCTTGCATTACCCAGAAAATTGGCCAGAAATACCAAGAATCTAGATAATTTGCCAGTGCATATAACCCAGCAACAATTACAACATCACGGAAGAAATAATAGAGTGATTTAACCACATTAGGTTCAAAACACTCAGCAGGAATAGCAGCTTTTAAATCCTGAAGAGTAAAAGGAAGTTTTTCTGAATCCTGAGAAGATTTAACAGGAGGATTTTGATTGAATTGAATTGTATCTGATTGCACTGGATTTGATGATATTTGAACAGGGTAAATGTGGGGTGGGAAATTACCACCCATACAGCCAATATCCACTACGAACAAATGACTTAAATAAAATTGAAATTTGTTTAATTAAATCATTTGTAAAATTGTCTGAATACGAACTACAGAATTTTACTTCTGAGAGTAATATTGGTCAAAAGTTGTGTAACCAATGTCTGTTTTATAAAGTTGACATTCATTGGTAATTTGTTTCATTAAATCCCAGGAAAACTTACATTCATCATGGAGGTAATCACCCCAATTTTCTTTGATGCTATTGTAAGCTAACCGCAAATTGTAGGAAGGAATTGCGGTAGAAATATGATGGGGAACGTGAACATTGATATCGTGACAAAGAATTTCTACCCAGTGAGGATAATCACAATGAACTGTTCCAAATAACTGTGCTAAAGCTTCATGCCATTTGTCAGCAGTTTTAAAAGGAACATCTGCGGTTGTATGGTGAACAATCGTAAAAGTACTCATCCAAAAATGGTAAACCATCCAAGGAATAAACCAGAATTTAATAAAGCCCCAAACACCAGTGGTAATAATTAAAGTTGGGAAGACAATTGCCGCAAATGCTACAACTACAGCAACAGAAAGTTTCACACTAGCTTGGTCTTTTTTCTGGAACTTACGCGCATCAAAATGTACAACTGCCCAATGTCCGATAGAACCTACCCACCACAGACGCTTCCGCATGAATAATTGAAAAGCAGACTGTCTGGTGCTATCCCAGGTTTCAAAAACCTCTGGTCTGATAGGATGCCAAGCATTATCCTCATCTAGTTTATTTGTATGTTTATGGTGATGATTATGTTTAATGCGCCAGCTATGAAAGGGATAAATTAAGAACATCATGAAGAAATGTCCCACTAAATCATTCACCCAGCGATGTTTAGCAAATGAACGATGTCCGCAGTCATGGCCAATAACAAAAAATCCTGTTAAAGCTGTTCCTGTAAAAATCCATGCTATGGGTAGAAGAAACCAAGGTGAAATGGCCAAAAAATAATAGCCTAATGCAGCCATAGATAAACTGAGAATAACAGTAGTCCATGCTTTACGGCTATTTTTCTGAAAACATTCCTTGGGCAAACTTTTGATAATATGTTTTAGTTTGAGTTGGTCTCTACTAAGGTCTGTAGAGACTTCTATTTCCTGACTTTTGATGAGTGATGTAGTCATGAATACCTGAAAAAGAACGGGTTGCGACACAAGGTTACTCAAAAAAGTACCTTGCTGCAAAGTTTTGTAACATTAATTTCTGAGATTATAGCAACATCAGTGCAACTTAGGATAGCTAATTAGCAATTAAAATTTTCTAAAGTTGTCAGGTGAGTATAAAATTTTTGACTGCATTTACATACAAAAAGTCAATAGTCTCCGGCCCAAAAAAATGGCAGTCAAACTATTGACTTTAAGCATGAAATCTGTATTATGCCTTTTTCTCTGCCAACTTGATATTTGTTGCCAGACCGAGGAATTGTAATAACTGAATAGTCATCCAAGTCATATCAATTTCCCACCATTCCAAACCATGACGGGCAGAATATTGAAAAGCATGATGGTTATTGTGCCAACCTTCTCCAAAAACTAGGATGGCAACCCACCAGCAGTTAGTTGATTTGTCACCAGACTCATAAGTACGGTAGCCAAATTTATGAGTAGCACTATTTACTAACCAAGTACAATGATAAACCCAGATGATTCTTACAAAAATTCCCCAAACTACCATTGGCCAGCCGCCGAAGTAATAGAGAACTAAACCCAGGGCAACTTGTAATAAAATGAAATTTTTCTGTAAAAACTGATAAACTGGGTCATCAATAATGTCTTTAGTGAAGCGAGGAACTTGATCGTGAGCCGGAGCAAAATGAATCATCCAACCCATGTGACTCCACCAAAAACCTTGATTTGAATCATGGGGATCAGATTCAGTATCAGAATGTAAGTGGTGAATACGATGTGTCCCTACCCATTCAATTGGACCACCTTCACAAGATAATGTCCCAAAAATCACTAGCAGATACTCTAACCATTTGGGTGTTTGAAAACTACGATGAGTGACAAGACGGTGATATCCCAAAGTGATACCTAAACCTCCAGTCACCCAGTAAAGGAATAAAGCAACACCAACTGCATTCCAGCTAAAATTGCTGGGAACTAGGGCAAATAGAGCGCCGACGTGCAATGCAACGAAAAATAGGGTATTAACCCAGTTAATGTGAGGTTTAGAAGTAGCAATTGTCATGCAGTAACCTGAATAGAAATTGTTCAGCCTAATCTGCGCGATCCTAAAATCCGCATATCTATTTTATTTTTTTGAATGAGGAAATGATGAACAGCTTTGAAAAGCTGCGGGAAGCAGAACAGGCGCTATTAGAAATTTTTTCTGGTATTGACGCTCAGGTCAAGCATAATCTTAAACGAGTATTAGATGCCTTTCGTCATCACCGAGTTGGCGCACACCATTTTGCAGGTGTAAGTGGCTACGGACACGATGATTTAGGACGAGAAACTTTAGATAAAGTTTTTGCCCAAGTGATGGGTGCTGAAGCTGCTGTGGTGCGAGTGCAGTTTGTTTCGGGAACTCATGCGATCGCCTGCGCGCTCTATGGTGTTCTTCGCCCTGGGGATGAAATGTTAGCAGTAGTCGGTTCTCCCTACGATACTTTGGAAGAGGTAATTGGCTTGAGAGGACAAGGCCAAGGTTCCCTAATTGATTTTGGCATAAAATACCGCCAATTGGAATTAACTGATCAAGGAAAAATAGATTGGGAAAACCTAAACACTAGCATTACTGACAATACAAAGCTAGTGTTAATTCAGCGTTCTTGTGGATATTCATGGCGGCCAAGTCTTTCCATTGCTGACATAGAAAAAATTGTTCACATTATCAAACAGCAAAATCCCCACACAGTTTGTTTTGTAGATAACTGTTATGGTGAATTTATCGAAACCCAAGAACCAACTCATGTTGGTGCTGACTTAATGGCGGGATCATTGATTAAAAATCCTGGAGGTACGGTTGTCAGTGCTGGAGGTTATATTGCTGGACGTGCTGAACTGGTAGAGGCTGCGGCTTGTAGACTCACAGCACCCGGTATTGGTAGCGAAGGTGGTGCGACTTTTGACCAAAACCGTCTGTTATTCCAGGGTTTATTTTTAGCCCCCCAGATGGTGGGTGAAGCTATGAAAGGAACATATCTCACAGGATATGTTTTTGATAAACTTGGTTATCCTGTCAACCCTGCACCTCTAGCACCCAGAGGCGATGTGATCCAAGCTATTAAACTCGGTTCACCTAAAAAGCTGATTGCCTTCTGCAAAGCGATTCAACAGTATTCACCCATAGGATCTTATCTCGACCCCATACCCGATGATATGCCAGGCTATGAAAGCAAAGTAGTGATGGCTGGAGGCACTTTTATTGAAGGCAGTACCCTAGAGTTATCAGCAGATGGACCTTTGAGAGAACCTTATATTGTCTATTGTCAGGGCGGTACACATTGGACTCATGTATCCATAGCACTACAAGCAGCTATTGAGGCGGTAACAAACTGTTAAAGCTTTAATCTGCAAATTAATATCAGCAAGGAGGCTTTTTCTGCCGAGGAAAGAGGGAAAAATTAATGCTTTTTCCCAAAAATAAAAAATGTCAGTTAAATGTTTTAGATGAAATTTACAGAGATTTTACGTATCGGCTCAATAAGTAGG
>NZ_PGEM01000049.1 GCF_002934005.1 Cuspidothrix issatschenkoi CHARLIE-1
TGAACTTGAAAGCTGGTATATTGCTGATTTAGAAGCGGTAGAAAAGGCTTATAATAAAACCAATATTTCATCACAGCAAAATAAAAATAAAGTATCGGCTCAATAAGTAGGGGTAAAAGAGGAAAATAAGTGCAACGAGGTACACACAGTGTGATAAAATAGGAGACATGACGCAAAAAATTATTGAGAGTGACAAATCAATATCAGATTTACTGCAAACCATCGAGCCAAAAGGGATTGCAGACGAATCAATGCGTCATACAGTAGAGATATTACTAAACTTAATAGAACAATTACAATTAAAAGTCAAAGGCTTAGAGTCAGAGAATCAACGGTTAAAAGATGAAAATAACCGATTGAAAGGAGAACAAGGTCAACCAGACATAAAAGCTAAGAGTAAGAAAGGGTTTGAAAATAAGCACTCATCAGAACAAGAAAGAAAAACCCCAAAACAGCACTCCAAGGGCAGTAAAAATCAAACTATTAAAATAGACAGAGAGAAAATACTAGAATACCCCCAAGACAAACTACCAGCAGACGCAAAGTTTAAAGGGTATGAAGAAGTAATCGTCCAAGACATCATCCTGACAACCGATAACGTATTATTCCGGAAAGAGAAATACCACTCACCCTTAGAAAAGAAAACCTATTTAGCAGAACTACCAAGCGGTTACGAAGGAGAATTCGGTCCAGGAATAAAAACCTTAATTATCAGCTTGTATTACGGGGGCAACATGACCCAAGGCAAGTTATTAGAGTTTTTAGAGGATATAGGAATTTCCATGTCAGCGGGGTATTTATCTAATCTACTGATTAAAAACCATGCTGATTTTGAAACAGAGAAAACAGAAGTATATTTATCGGGACTAGAGAGCAGTCCTTGGCAACACTTCGACCAAACTGCTGCCCGTGTTGGTGGAGTTAACCATACCACGAATGTCATCTGTAACCCTTTATATACAGTTTACTTGACAACTCCCTCCAAAGACCGATTGACCGTACTCAAAGGCTTGCAGAATACCAAAGAACTGGAGTTTATTATCAATCAATTTACCTATGAGTTGCTGATAAATTTCCCGCTACCGAATAAATATAAAAACGCTCTCCAACTATTACCGCAAGAAACTGTGTTGAACTCTCAACAGTTTCTTGCCCTACTGGATACCTATCTACCCAAACTTGGTTCCCAACAACGAACGCGAATCATGGAAGCAGCGGCTATTGCCTTCTATCATCAACAAACTGATTGGCCAGTGGTGCAAACTCTCGTCTGTGATGATGCTCCCCAATTCAAGTTACTGACTGATAATATTGCTTTGTGTTGGGTGCATGAGGGACGACATTATAAGAAATTAAGTCCGTTTATTGCTTGTCACCAAAAGATAATAGAAGAATTTCTGGATGATTTCTGGGATTACTACCGAGACTTACTTGCTTATAAAGATTCTCCCAGTCAACAAACCGCAGAAAAACTCCGGTCTGAGTTTTGGAAACTTTTTTCGACAGCAAGTGGTTATGAACAGTTGGATGAGCGAAAACGATTAACACGGATGAAAATTTCCGAGTTGCTTTTAGTATTAGAGCATCCTGAATTGCCTTTGCACAATAATCCGGCGGAGTTAGCTGCTAGGACGATGGTGCAACGACGTAATATTAGTTATGCCACTCAAACTATTGAAGGTACTCAGGCTTGGGATACTTTTATGTCTCTTGTTGCTACTACTCGTCAGTTGGGAATTAGTTTTTTTGAATATATCCGTGACCGCATTTCTCAGCTTGGAAATATTCCCCCTTTGGCAACTGTTATTCGGAAAAAATCTGCTCTCAATTCCTTTGGTTTGTCATGGGTGCTTGAATAACTCTTTCCCCTATATATTGAGGGGATACAATCTAATTCTGATTTACCTTATATGAGTGCTAGTAGAATTAGAGGTAAATTACGTGCCAGCAGTCCAGAAGATCAACGTAAATCCTTTTGCAGTAATACCTTAGAAGATGT
>NZ_PGEM01000050.1 GCF_002934005.1 Cuspidothrix issatschenkoi CHARLIE-1
CCGAAGAGCCTCCCATTTCTGGGGTAAAGCCCTCACTTACCCGAAGGGAAGTGATGGGTGGTTGACACTAGTTCATGATCCAAAAATCTTTCACAGTGTGACCACCCATAGTTCGAGATTGCCTATAGGTAAACTCTCCAACAGAAGGATTACGATGGGGATCAATTACTCCTGTGGCTTGTTGCCAAAGTTCAGTCGGGGCTAGGGATAAATTGTATTTCGATTCCCGTTTATGTACGTGATACCATTGTTTTTCTTGGCATTCTTTACACCAAAAAGCTTCTAGCCACTCTCCCTCTAGGGAAACGGTGGTTTTGGCTGCGATTAAAATCATGGCTTCTTTTCGCTTCATACCTCGCTGTTGTAGCTGTCCAGCTTGTTGGGCAAATAGCCCGTATTTTTGGCTCACACTATCCATACAACACCCGTGTCTGGGACAATATATAGCTCTGCGCTTGGAACGTTTCCGATTTCGAGCACATCTTCTCTGCACTTCGGCCTCCTGATCAGTAACTAAACAACAGATCCTAAGAAGGTTGCGTGGGAAAGACTGAGATCAAAATGACCATCGAAGCCCAACCCCTGACTCAACATTATAATTTATGCAATTTTTTCAAATTTAAACAAATGAGTGGTCTTAAACACCGCAACACGTTAACACACTAATTTTGATTCCGGTGAGAATCTAAAATTTACATCGTAGATTGTCTTAGCACGCTCAAATATTGTTTGGCTATAATTTCCGGTGTAAAATTCAACTCTAAATATTTTCGTGACGCACGACCCATTTTTTCTGCAAATTGGCGATCGCTCTTTAACTTGAGAATAAATGCCGCTAAAGCTTCACTGTCTCCGTTGTTAATTGCAGTTCCGAATTGACCATTTTCAATTAGCTCTCTGAGGTAAGAATTTTCTGGGCAAATAGCCGCTATAGGTCTCCCAGCCGCCAGGGCAGGGTAAAATTTGCTAGGAGCAACTAAACTTTCTAAACCAATGTCTACACTAACTAGTGATAAATCACAAGCTGTTAAGGAGTAAGGTAGCACACTTTTTTCCTGATAGGGAAGAAAAAGAAAATTTTCTAACCCCAACCTAGCCACATCTTGAATAAAGCTTTCCCGTTTGGGACCACCACCAATACATACAAATTGAATATTTTCTGTCCGTAGCTGTTGAGCAGTTGCCAAAATTGTATCTAGATCATGACACCTCCCCATATTACCAGAATAAAGGACTGTAAATTTACTCACTAAATTATGTTTTTTGGCAAACCAGTTATCCTCTTTAGCTATGGGTAAAATTAACTGAGGATCTCCCCAACTATGAATTACAGAAACTTTATCAGCTACTTCTGGACATATATCTATTATTCTCTGTTTCATGGGTGGACTAAGAACAATAATGGCTTTAGATTTTTGCCAGATTTTGCGGTTAATTGCCCGCCAAAATTTAGCTAACCAATGATTTTTTGATACTACTCCTAGTGCGATCGCAATATCTGGATATAGGTCATAAATTAAACATACATAAGGAGATTTGCAGAATAAATGAGCTAGATATCCAGCTATGGATAAAAAGGGAGGTGCTGAGGTTAATAAAAATACATCATTCTGATGATAATTCTTGATAATATGCAGAAAAGCTCGCAGGGTAAACAAAATACCATTAATAGCCTTACCCCGAATTCTATGTGACCAAATCTGAGTAGAACGGGATCTTTGCACGCGAATGTGACCTAATTGTTCTAAAGCTGGTGCTTTAGACGTGCTGAATGCGTACCCTGGTTGTCCTGTAAATACTTTAATCCCAACGCCTTGTTTATCTAACTGTTTGACTAATTCCTCAATCAACTGCCCAGTAGCAGCGTAATCTGGAGGAAAAAATTCTGTTATTATAGATACATTAACTAATTGATGATACCAATCGTGATTAATATCCGTAAGCTGCTCTGCATCTAATGAGTATGGTTGAGAATTTATAGAAATATTGTCTTTATACATTGTTTGAGGTTCAAGATTATGTGATTGATTCACAGTCAAATTTGTTAAATCTGTATCAATTTTTGTTAAATATTGGTTTTTATGAATCACGAAGTAAGAATTGGCATTGCTTCGTAATTTACTATGTACCATAACTGAGTTAGTTCAGACAGATCAATGGTCAGAGATACTTAAGTCAAATAATGACTCGTTCAGGAAGAAAATCTTTGTAGATATATTTTTCTACTTGTTTGTTATCTGTAATCTACTGCTCTCTTGGGAGCTAAAAATATTATAAGTAGCCATTATTTCAGCTTGAAATAATACTTTATCCTAGCAGGTGCATAATTGTCAAAACTCCTATCCATAGTATCAATATCTAATCCCTGGTAAGTACCTGAGCAAAATTAATTTAACATTTTTGGGACAAAGAAAAATCTCTGTATTCCTTATCTGATAGTTCTTTCCGTTCCTTCTCCCAAATATGAAATTTATTTTGCACAACTATTTATGACTAAGGATTTTTGATTCATTAACCACGTTAAAAATATCCCCTATTCTAACTAATGACCCAGAAGTATTGAATCCTGTAATAAAACTTTACAATGTTTGAGTTTTACCCAGGTATATTGATAATAGAGTCATTAAATGCTCAAATTTGGTATTATTAACGCCAATTCAAAACTTGGACAATATCATCAAAATCTTAACATTTAACATTTAACACTTCTGCTAACCACCTAATTTATTCAAAATGAGAAAATACGGGTGCTATTTAGTATCTCTCAGTATTTCCGGAGATGTCTAATAGACATAGGAGTGAAAATTATCGTAGGGACAATTCATGAATTATCACTACAACGAGATACCTATTGTAGGGAAAATTTATGTAGCTTGCTTCCCGAAGGGTATTGCCCCTCTGGAAATATAGGGCAGCTTCACATAGAATTGGTATAACAAAATTGAGAATTTTTAATTGTTAAATCAATTTAGTTATTTCCTATACAAATATCAGTTTTAAAGTATAAATAAAGATTTTATAAAAGTTATTTTGAAGATGAGCAGATTACTAAAACTTACTATAACATTGATTTTTATAAATGCACATCATTGATGAAACTAAAGGAAATAACTAGAAACTATACAGGTGATTTAGGTTGTATTCAAACCGATGGTTGTTTAGTCCATAAAGGGAGAAAAGACTTTCAGGTAAAAATTCAATGATATACAAGACCAATTAATTCAAATGTGGGAAGATTTATTAGGTGTTGAACCTATTAGTATTAAAGATGATTTCTTTGAATTGGGGGAAATTCTTTATTAGCTATGCGGTTGTTTGCAGATATAGAACATAAATTTACTAAAAAACTACCTTTAGCTCATCCTTTGGGGGGAGAACTATTATGTTATCGTCATTTAGCCAAATATCTAGGGTTAGAACAACCTATATATGGTCTGCAACCGCAAGGACTAGATGGAAAATTGGCCCCGTTGCTGCGAGTTGAAGATATAGCTTCCCAATATCTGCAAGAAATTCGCACTATTCAACCTCAAAGGCCTTATTTTCTCCTAGGATATTCCTTTGGTGGTGTTATCGCCTATGAAATAGCCCAACAACTGCATCATCAAGATCAAGAGGTAGCATTTTTAGTCATGTTAGATACCTGTCGTCCTGGTTATAAACAGCGTCTATTATTTATTGAGCGACTTACTATACATATCAATCATATCTATCAGCGTGTTCCTAAATATATTGCTCGTAACTATTGGGGTTGGTACAAACACGCTGATTATTATTTGCGAAAAATTTATAATGACTACTTACGGTTAGTTTCCGAATTCATGGAAACAACTTTGAAATTAGGGGAAACTAATACATACTCAGATGTTTACAGTGCTGATTTACACGCATTGAATGCTTATGTACTTCAACCCTATTCTGGCAAAGTGACTCTTTTTCGCACCAAGGATGAGGATAGAACTGGTGGGGTAGGTGTAAAATATGATCCGACATTTGGCTGGGGTGATATTATCACTGGTGAGTTAGAAATGAATTATATTCCTGGTTCTCATATTTCTATCCTCGATGAACCGAATGTGAATATACTGGCTAAAGAAGTGAAAATTTGTTTAGAACCCACATTCCGCAGATAAAATCCAATTCTGAATAATTATCACGAAAGATTCAGGGTTGTACAAACTTTACTCCAAAAATATTCTCAATAAATGAGATAAATTCCTAATAAACATTTTATAGTTCCTTTGAACTAAAATCCTGAAAACCCTTACCAAACAATGTTTTTGGAGATAATTATTTTTTTATTCTCCGCTTATGCGGAATGTGAGTTAGAAAAAACTCAAAATCAAGAATAGCATCCGGTGAAAATATTCTGGAGACGCTTCGCCGGATCCTCTCTACACGATTTTAGATGATTTACAGTAAATTCTCTTAATTCACGAATCTTAATGATAACACTGCAAATATTTATGATATAAATATAAAGTACGGTATTCCTACTTTAAAGCCGTAGATTATTTGTAGAGGTGTAGCACCAGTGGGCATAGTAGTTGAAAACGTCTCTAAGCAATTTGGTAGTTTCCAAGCAGTTGAACAGGTAAACCTGGAAATTCAAAGCGGTTCGCTGGTGGCTTTACTCGGTCCATCGGGATCTGGTAAATCTACCCTATTACGATTGATAGCAGGTTTAGAAACACCAGACACGGGGAAAATTATTCTTACGGGTAAGGATGCCACTTATCAAAGTGTGCAAGAACGGAATATTGGCTTTGTTTTTCAGCACTATGCCCTATTTAAACATTTAACAGTCCGTAAAAATATCGCCTTTGGGTTAGAAATTCGCAAAGCCCCGAAAAAGAAAATTGAAGGCAGAGTAGAACAGTTACTAGAGTTAGTACAGTTGAGTGGTTTAGGCGATCGCTATCCTTCCCAACTTTCCGGTGGACAAAGACAAAGGGTAGCACTAGCTAGAGCATTAGCCGTAGAACCCAATGTACTATTATTAGATGAACCATTTGGCGCCCTTGATGCCAAAGTCCGTAAAGACTTACGAGCTTGGTTACGCCGTCTCCATGATGAGGTCCATGTTACCACAGTTTTTGTTACCCACGATCAAGAAGAAGCAATGGAAGTTTCTGACGAAATTGTGGTCATGAATAAAGGCAAAGTGGAACAGGTAGGAACACCCGCAGCTATTTATGATCATCCTGCTTCTGCATTTGTGATGAGCTTTATTGGTCCGGTGAATGTCTTATCTAGTTCTGCTAAAATTTTCCAAAGTAGCGGTTTGGAATTAGCACATCCAGAAACATTTTTACGCCCCCAAGATATCATCATCGAAACCGTTAGTAATGGCACAACTGCACAAGCTACAGTTAGCAGAATCATTCATTTGGGTTGGGAAATTCAAGTAGAATTAACCTTAGATGACGGGCAAGCTATGACAGCCCATCTAACAAGAGAACGGTTTGATGAATTAAAATTAGAACCCCAACACAAGGTTTATGTTAGGCCAAAAGATGCGAAATCTTTTCCTCTGTATTATTCGATTTAGGCAAGAGGTAATACTTCGACTTACTTAGAGGGTGTTTTAAAAGTTATGGTTGATGTATCAAATATTTTTTACCCCACCCTAACCATCCCCTTAATAAGGGGTGATGAAAATTAGGGTTTACCATTTTTCAAACATCCTCTTAGACAAGCTCAGTACAAGTCGCTCAGTAACCAGAGGTAAGAGGCAAGAGGTAAGATATTTACCAATTACCAACTACCAATTACCCATTACCACCTAAATGAGAGATTTTGCTCTTTCAGATTCTTTGCCTAATCCTACCAATTGGGCACTCAATTCCCACATCATTTTGCCTTTTTCATCATCCCGTGCTTGGGGAGAAACCTTTTGTACAAAAGATTCCCGTCCTTCTTTTTGGCGATTTCCCCAACTCCAGTAAATACCAGATTGTTTGTATTCAGGATCAGCTACTACCATAGCCACGCGTTCTCCTGATAATTCTTCAGTGACAAATCCCCCAGTAATATACTTTTGGAAAATGGGGAAAAGTTTCTGAAACAAAGGATAGTGATTGCGGAATAAAGCTGTTGTGGCCACACAACCAGGATAAAGAGAACTAAAGGTAATTCCAGTAGATTCATGATAACGGTTATGTAGTTCTCTCATGGTGAGAACATTGCAGACTTTACTATCTTTGTAAGCCTTAACCGGTTCAAATTGCTTACCATTAATCATGCAAATGGGATTTTGGAAACCTGCGGCAAAACCTTCAAATTTACCTAAATCTGGACGTGGGGGAATCTTACCACCCAATTCATCTGGGTTGTGAGTTACAGTTCCTAAAATTACCAATCGTTTATCAGCAGCAGGGGACTTTTGCAAATCTGGCAGCATCAAGTTACACAGTAGAAAATGTCCTAAGTGATTGGTAGTGACGGTTAATTCATATCCTTCGGGAGAAAATAGAGGCTCTTTAATTAAAGGCATATAAATGGCAGCATTGCAAACCAAGGCTTCCAAGGATCTGCCAGTAGCTCTGAAGTTATTCACAAACTGTCTTACACTTTCTAAAGAGCCTAAGTCAATGTGCATCAATGTATAACTATTGGCGGGTATTCCCACACTCTGAGCAGCTTTTTCAGCTTTAACCAAATCTCGACAAGCCATAATGACGTGCCATTGTCCTCTATTAGCTAAAGCCTTTGCTGCTTGCAAGCCAACTCCCGAAGAAGCACCTGTGATAATTACTGTTGACTTACGATTTTGTTCCATGGGTTTAGACTCCTTTGACTATAGGTTGATTAAAAAACAGTTTATATGATCTGTAATAATCTCATACTTTGGAAATTTCTATAGTAATACTCGATGAGTAGTTAACACAATGTGATTAATCATAGATAACAGTGATAAATGAACACATTTTTAAACCCTAAATTTAGAGATTTAGCAATGCTAAATCCCTAATGATATGTTATTCGTGTAACATTATTATACAAATTTAGCTAATAACTCCTCACGAGATAATTGCAGAAGTAAAGGCGTAAATTCTTCTCTGGACATGGCAATTAGGGGATTGATAATTCGTGTTAATTCTGCATCAATTTGACCGAAACGCACTTGCAAAATACTTTCAATCATAGCGCGTCTTTCTCTTTCTATACCTTCCTGTCGTCCCTCCTGAAGTCCTACATGAATTCCTTCCTGAAGTCCTTCTTGTCGTCCTTCTTGTCGTCCTTCTTGTCGTCCTTCTTGTCGTCCTTGTTTTTTTAGTTCTTCTAATTGTTGTTGATACATTTCCGATAATTTCATAATCAACTCCTGATCATCTTTATCAATATCTTGTTCTTGACGCTGACGAACCGATAACACAGCAATTAGGTTATGTACTAATTGTATGACATCCGCCAGAAAGGGGCTATTATTTGCCAGTATTTCTAATTCTTCCACCGCTTGTCTTTGTACTTTTCCTCTACCTAATATCCGCAAAAACAGTGTTTCGGGTGTAATAGGAAGCTGATGAATGGCAATAATGACAGTTTTGAATCCTTCCCCAAAAAAATAAATACCTTTGCCCCAGTTGTCTTTATCCCCAGTAGCATTAAAACTTGCTAGGAGTTCCACTGATGCTGTAGGTGTAAAAATCCACAGTCGAGGTAATTCTGTTTCATTGATCCGGCTACTATTGCGGTTAGATTGACGTTCTAGGTCTGCATGGATGTCAAATAATTTACCCATGCAACTGCGAATTTCACTTTTGCTAACGGCATTACGAAATGGTTCAAATATAGCATAATTTGTGGCCATTTGCCCCAGTAATCCTAATATTTCTAGGCTTTGTGTGGGTTGAGGTGAGGGAATAAATAAAACGTCAATTTGTCTGACTTCTGCGGTGATATCTTTACTGGTTTCTACTTGTCCGTAAGGTGTTAATAGTTCAGTTAGATATTGTTTGGCGAATTGGTCATGTATAAAACGAGTCATTTCATTTGCTTTTGTCTAATGCAGAAATATTGGGTTTAATATTGTTGGGATAGTGACGATTTTTATGTGGTGCTTTGCTATCTTTGAAACCATAAAACAGCCATACTATAGAGGTTTAGTATTGCTAAACCCCTACAAGAAACAATTTAAAAACTAGACAATTTTGGGTTTTTGTAAATGCCAATTAGTTGATTGTTCATAGGCATAAGCCACTTGAAAAAGTTGTTCTTCTCCGAGAACCTTACCTATGATTTGTAATCCAATGGGTAGCCCTTTACTATCTACACCACAAGGTAAACTGATCCCTGGTAAACCAGCTAAATTAACAGGAATAGTCATTAAATCATTTAAGTACATACTTAAAGGATCGGTAGTTTTTTCACCGGCTTTAAAGGCTGTACTGGGTGCAGTGGGACAAACTAAAACATCTAGGGTTTCAAAGGCTTTTTCAAAGTCTTGTTTAATTAAGGTGCGGACTTTTTGCGCTTTCAAATAATAGGCATCATAATAACCAGCGGAAAGGGCATAAGTACCAATCATAATCCGGCGTTTAACTTCCGCCCCAAAACCTTGAGAGCGAGTCCGGGTATACATTGATAACAGATTATTTGCATCAGGGGAACGCAAACCGTATTTAACACCGTCGTAACGCGCTAAGTTAGCGGATGCTTCTGAAGGGGCGATAATATAGTAAGTTGGTAGACCATAGCGGAAACTGGGACAGGAAATAGAGTGAATTTCTGCACCTAGTTCTTGAAGTACATCAATAGCTTTGGTGACAGCAACTTCTACTTCAGGATCTAAACCTTTACCAAAGGTTTCTGTAATTACACCTATTCTTAATTTTTTTCTAACCTTGAGATCCGGTTTTAAACTAGCTGCATAGTCAGGAATTTGGACTTTGAGACTGGTAGAGTCTTGTGGATCATAGCCAGCGATCGCACTCAACAATATCGCCGTATCTTCTACACTGCGTCCAAATGGTCCAATTTGGTCAAGAGACGAAGCATAAGCTACTAAACCATAACGGGAAACTAAACCATAGGTCGGTTTCATACCCACAACACCGCAGAAAGAAGCAGGTTGACGAATTGAACCCCCTGTATCCGAACCCAGGGAAACCACACATTCATCTGCTGCTACTGCTGCTGCTGAACCACCGGAAGAACCACCAGGAACACGGGATAAATCCCAAGGATTAGCGGTAACTTGGTAAGCGGAGTTTTCTGTAGAACTCCCCATCGCAAACTCATCTAAGTTAGTTTTACCCACCATAACCGCCCCAGCATCAGCTAGTTTTTGGGTGACGGTTGACTCGTAAGGAGGTACGAAATTTTCCAAAATCCGGGAAGCGCAGGTAGTGACAATCCCCTTAGTACACAAATTATCTTTAATACCGATGGGAATCCCCGCCAAGAGTCCAATTTCTTCTCCCGCAGCGACTTTTGCATCCACAGCTTGAGCTTGTTTTAAGGCTTGTTCTGTCGTGACAGTGAGGAAACTGTGCAGTTTTGGTTCTAACTCTTGAATCCGATTTAATGCTTCTTGGGTAATTTCAACGGCAGAACGTTCTTTACTGATTATCTGTTCGTGCAACTCGCGGATGGATGCCATAATTGTTCTCTTTAAGGAATCAAGTCATTGATTTTAGCATTTACAGGACTGGGTTTATTTCACGGAGAGTCGCAGAGGCACAAAGAGAGTTTTGAGCATTTAGTATAGAATATTATATTTAGGAGTGCGTGATACTGTATTCACAGATTTATTTGCAGAACCATTTGGTAAACTTTTAAGGGAAAGCGAAAATCTGAATTTACTTGTTTTCAATTCTGATGCTGAGAGGATTACCCAATGGATACCTTAGATAATTACCATCGTGTTATTAAAGAAGTGTTAATACCTTATACACAAATTCCTTATTCCTATGGGGTGATTGAATGTAAAACAGTTTTTGATAGTGAAAATGATGAATGTCTTCGTTTAGTTCTGGCTTTATAGTCAGATTATTAGTAAACTATCAAGTCACTTAATCAACTAAAAATCATGAATATTAATGCCTCTATTATTGATCAACGTTTGCAATCAGTAACTAATGCCATTCGACAACGGGCTGCGGAAGAATTAAATATTAATGATGCTGGCAAGCTTAAATCTTTGGCGTTTGTATATTTTTGTGTGCAAATAATTCTAGATTTAGAAGATGCTCATACCTTTGATTGTTTGACAGAAGGAGGTGGAGATTTTGGTGTGGATGCCATGCACATTTCTGAAGAATATGATGGTGAGTTTACAGTCAGTTTATTTCAGGTAAAGTATGTAAACAATCTAGAAGGTAAGACTAATTTTCCTGAAAATGGCATCACGGCTCTCATTAATGCGATTCGATTTTTGTTTGATCCTGGTGCAAAATTAGAGCATATTAATCAACGCTTACTTGCGAAGGTAGAAGAAGCCCGGAGTTTAATTCGGGATGGATATATTCCCCAGGTGCGGGCATTAGCTTGTAATAATGGCATAAAATGGAACGCATCATCTCAAGAAGCAATTGATCGATCTGGATTCGGTGATCAGGTGACATGGGAACACATCAATCATGAACATCTCATCAAAATTCTGCAAACTTCCAAACCAGTTAAAGATACTTTACAACTAAGTGGTAAAGCTGTAGTTGAAGATATGAATTTCAGTCGGGTACTGGTGGGCAGAATTTCCATCACTGAAATTGCGGCTCTGATTGAACGACACGGAGAACGCTTATTAGAACGCAATATCCGCCGTTATTTAGGGCTACAAGGCAACCGCGTCAATGAAGGTATTCGGGACACCTTAAACAGCGATGAAAAAAACAATTTTTATTTTTATAATAATGGCATCACTTTAACTTGCGACGGTTTTTCCTATAACGCGCTGCAAAATGGTGATTATCAGGTACGAGTTGAAAACCTACAAATTATTAATGGTGGTCAAACTTGTATGACCATTTTTAAAACTCTTCAGAGTGGAAATTTCTTTCAGCAAAGTTTATTCCAGCAAAATACCCAAGCTTATGTTCAAGCTTATGTTTTAGTTCGTCTCTATCAACTACCTACTGACAATGATGATTTAGTCCAAAAAATTACTTATGCTACTAATAGTCAAAACCCCGTGGATCTGTGTGACCTGCGAGCTAATGATGAGCGACAGCGACGGCTGGAAATGGATATCCAACAGTTGGGATTTAACTATCGCCGTAAACGCTCTGATACAGGCACTATATCCACAGATATTACTTCAGGTGTAGCGGCTGAGGCGATATTGGCGGTTTGGCGACAAAAGCCTCATCAAGCTAGGTTTTTTACTCGTGAGCATTTTGGTAAACTCTACAATGTAATTTTTACTGAGCATCTTAATGGCGCACAAGTCATAATCGCTGTACAGTTGTATAGAATTGCGGAAAACCGACGCAAACGCCCGCATCCTCATGATCATGCTTGTGTCCGTTATGCTTCGTGCTTTATTGCCATGCAAATGGGAAAAAGACTTCTCAAAAAAATGAATCTACAAATGAAGGAAATTAACTACCGTAATTTTGAGGATGCAAATCAGTTGATTAATCAAAATGGGGAGAATTATTTTAATGATTCAGTGCGAGATGTTCAACAAGCACTTCAAGCACTTTACGGAAGCCAGGAAATTTCCTTACAACAACTTTCTGCCACTTTCCGACGCGGTGATTTGATAGAGAAACTTCAACAGATAGAAATTCATTAAATCTATTCCTATGAATGAAAAACTCCAGCCCGAAAAAGACCAGCTACCAGCAAGAACTAATATAAAGATAAGTCAAGAAACAGAAACGGAAAAAGTTTTATGTTCCCATTGTCAACGCACTGCTACAAATGGTATTAAATGTAAAGGTATTTGTGTTGCTGATAGTGATTATTAGGATGTAAATAAACGTATTTTACAAAACTAAGTAATATGGTTAAAATAATTTCGCGTACTTATGTCGGTCAAGCTAATGTTTATGATATTGGTGTGGAAAATGACCATAATTTTGTCATTAAAAATGGTTTTATTGCCTCTAATTGTTTTAATAAATCCCACTCTACGGCTTACGGTTATGTAACTTATCAAACAGCATATTTAAAGGCAAATTACCCATTAGAATATATGGCGGCACTGTTAACCGCTAACAGTGGGGATAGTGACAAAGTGCGAAAGTATCTTGATAACTGCGCTAGTATGGGTATTGTGATTGATCCGCCCGATGTTAATCGCTCTGGTTTAGATTTTACCCCAGTGGATAACAAGATTTTATTTGGCTTTTCGGCAGTGCGAAATGTGGGACAAAACGCCATTGCTAGTATTTTAGAAGCTAGGGAGGAATCAGGGGAATTAGTACCATTTAAATCTCTAGCAGATTTTTGCGATCGCCTTGATTTACGCACCGTTAACCGCCGCACCTTAGAATCACTAATTAATTGTGGATCATTTGATAAAATTGAACCTAACCGCAACCAATTAATTCATGATTTAGAATTAGTTTATGAATGGGCCCAGTCCCGTGCTAAAGATAAAGCTAGTGGTCAAGGTAACATTTTTGATTTATTAGGAGGTGGGTTAGCAGCTAATAATAATCAACCTCAAAAAAATGCCTTTGAATCTGCACCTAAAGCACCTCCTGTGAATGATTTTCCTCCCCAAGAAAAATTAAGGATGGAAAAAGAACTATTAGGATTTTATCTCTCAGATCATCCCTTAAAATCCATCAAACAATCATCATCAGTTCTTGCACCAATTAACCTCTCACAACTAGGTGAACAAAAAGACGATTCTACACTTTGTGCAGTAGTAATGTTGAATAATGTCAAAAAAGTAGTTACTAAAAAAGGTGACTCGATGGCAATTTTGCAAATTGAAGATTTATCTGCGGCCACGGAAGCGGTCGTTTTTCCTAAAACCTATGAACGCATTAGTTCTCTATTAGAAATTGATGCCAGATTGATTATTTGGGGTAAAGTAGATCGTCGTGATGATCAAACTCAATTTATTTTAGAAGATGCAGAAACTGTGGAAACAGTGAAAATGATTTTAGTGGAACTGAGTCCACAACAAGCAGGAACAATTGAGGAACAACATCGTTTGAATACAATTCTTAAAGCACAAGCTGGAGATAAAGATAAATCCAAAATACCAGTAATTGGGGTTGTGCAAGCTGGAAATCATCGGGAAATTGTCCGCTTTGGGAGACAGTTTTGGGTACAAGATTCAGGAACAGCAGTACAAGCATTACAAAATGCTAAATTCCGTGCTGATATTAAACAATTAACTAGCGGTTAAAGAATTTATTGGTAAGAATGTAGGAGTATGGCTAACCCCATGCTTTGCCTACCAACGGTTAGAATATGCCATTCCTCGGAGGAAGAGACGCAATATCTTGTTGAATTGTATCTAAGTTCATAATCTCATTTTGCTGTTTCCCTGATTATAGTTTAGCGAAAAATGCTTTTCTCAAAGAGGTTTAACAGATCCGTTAGACCGTATCTCACAGATCGCTTATAATCAATGTATTATTGTATATCTCAAATTTTAAAATATGTCACTCGCTGAGTTAATTCCTCTAGTCAATAATCTGAGTCAGTTAGACAAATTATCACTCTTCAAACTCCTAGCTGCACAAATCCCCAATGCTGAATTACAAGTTATCTTTTCTGCTTCAGAGTATCCGATTTGGTCGCCCCACGACGCAACAGAAGCTGCAAACATCCTGATGCAGATGATTCAGGATCACCAAGAGGCATCTACTGATGGCTAGTGATGTTTGTTTTGAGCGATCGCAATGCACAATCAAAATTATCCGAAGTGATTTGCCTTGAGTGCTAAAACATAATCGGCTTTTTTATCAATAATCTTTTTACCAATTTCTGTTTGAGTCCCCATGGCATTAATAGTGATGATAGAGCCTTTGATATCTACAGGACTTACGCAAAATGTAACTGAAACCCTTATTCTTTCCTAGGATTAGGGGTAATTCATGAATTACACTTGAACCAGAATTAATTGCAACTGAACCAGGATTAAATGCAACCAAC
>NZ_PGEM01000006.1:0-71567 GCF_002934005.1 Cuspidothrix issatschenkoi CHARLIE-1
GATAGATGGTTTCCCAGTTCTAAACTCTGTTCTAATTGTTTTTATCAAATTGGTGATATGCCATTGGATGTCCGTGAATGGACTTGTCCTCATTGTGGTACTCATCATGATAGAGATGGAAATGCAGCGATAAATATTAGGACAGAGGGTATCAGAATGCTTGCCCTGAGCGAAGTCGAAGGGATAAAGGCGGAAGGTTCAGCCGTCTGGTGCTGTAGGAGGGGAGATAAGACCAAAACTTGGGCGAAAGTCTAAGTTGCGGCACTCCCCCGTGAGTACAGAAGCCCACACTGTACTTGGTACTCCAAGTCAGTGTGGGTAGTTCACTGCCACCAATCCTAGAAAAATCCAAAATCCACAATAAAAAAATGTCAAAGATGTAAAAGTTTATGCCACAATTTAGGTAGCTTTAGTATAAGCAAGGTGGAAAGCCCTTTGTCTATCCAACTCGATTAATGACTATTACTACCAATACCCAATTGCCGAATTTAATTCCTCAAAATCTTGAAGCTATCATCCTAAGTACGGATAGCTCATGTCCAAATTTGGGAGTGGAGTTATTATATACCCAAGATGGGTGTGGACGCTATCTCAGTTTTTATTGGCAACATAGCGAATACTTAGGGTGCGAGACACAGAGGATAGTTGATGTACTCAATGAGAATGATAGCTTTAGTCCAGTAGATAAAGTTGTTTATCTAGAACATTTACACCGGGTTTTGAGCAGTTCTATTCCCGAAAGGATAACCTGTTGGTTTAAATGCCCGAATATTGAATTATTAGAGTTGGAATTGACAATTACGCCAATTCTGCCCCGATTTGGTCAACCGACAACGGCAGTTTTGGTCATAGGTAGGGTTTTACCATCACAAATTAACTCCCAAGCGTTGAATCAGACAATTCAACCACCGACTCCCCTGGACTTAGCCTTGCGGTTGCAGCGTTACCAAAAGTTATTAAACAGAATTACCAGAAATATCCGCCGGACACTAGATTTAGATATTATCTGGCAGCAAACAGTCGATAATTTGGGCAAAACCCTTAAACTAGAACGCTGTATTATCTGCCCTTATCAACCATCTAGTACCAAAGTCAAAGTTCGCGTTATTGCTGAGTATCATGAAACAGGGGTAAATTCTATACTTGGCTCAGAAATAGATATATCTTCTGAGCCAGCTTTTGCTAAGGCATTAACTACTCTAGAACCAGTAGTAATACCAATGACTTGCAATGATAAATCTTCTCAGTGTAAAGTTTTGGTGGTAGCTACTTGTTATAAAGATAAGGCTAATGGTTTGGTGGCTCTTACTTTCATTAATGAGTGCTATCCATTAACACAAGCAGAATTAGAATTAGCTAAAGAAGTAGGAGATCAATTAGGAACAGCGATCGCTTATGCTACGTTATATAAAGAATTAGAAGAATCTCGCCAAACAACCGAAGAAGCCTCCCGGTTAAAAAGTGAATTTCTGGCCAACGTTTCCCATGAAATTCGTACTCCCCTCAATGGTATGATCGGCTTCCTAAAGCTGATTTTAGAAGGGATGACAGATGATCCCGAAGAACAAAATGAGTTTATTTCCGAAGCCTATGAATTATCTTTACATCTGTTAAATATCCTCAATGACATTTTGGATATTGCTAAAATTGAAGCCGGTAAAATGGAGTTAGACTGTTCACCAGTCAATCTTAAAGAACTATTTGATGATGTTGACAACTTCACGCGCACTCCAGCAGAAATGAAAAATCTCAGTTTTCAGATGGAAATGCCTCCCATCTCTGACGACATCATTGTTCAAGGCAACTATAAAAGATTATTACAAGTCATGCTGAATTTAGTAGGCAATGCTATTAAATTTACCCATGAAGGTGGTATTACCATTAGTGCAGATTTAATTGTGAAAAATGCAGCCGCCAAAAAACACCCTGGCATAGTTAAAGTTCGTGTCGCTGATACGGGTATAGGCGTTTCCTTAGATAAACAAGATAAACTCTTTCAATTATTTTCTCAGGTTGATGGTTCTCGAACTCGTCACTATGGTGGTACAGGTTTAGGACTAACTATATCACAAAAGCTGATAGAAGCTATGGGCGGCGAAGTCCATTTTTATAGTCTTGGTGAGGGACTAGGTTCAACCGTCACGTTTACAGTTCCCCTATATCAACAACCGTTAATGGTTGAAAGAGGAGTAGGGGAGTAGGGGTGCAGGGAAGAATATTTTTACTATTGCCTATTGCCTCGTGCCTTCTGCTATAGTTCGTTACTTTAATCTTTCTTAAGAAGTTCACAATAAACAGAAATAATTGTGACAATTTTGATACAAAATTGTTAAGAATAGTTACATGATCTGTAATGTAAGGAAATATTTTCTATGGCTGACCAAGCTGAAAACAAACCAGTCCATCAAGTCGTCATTATTGGCGGAGGTTTTGGGGGACTATATGCTGCTAAGTCTCTAGCTAAGGCAAATGTACAAATTACTCTCATTGATAAACGTAATTTTCATTTGTTTCAACCCCTGCTATACCAAGTAGCCACAGGTGCGTTATCCCCGGCGGATATTTCCTCACCCTTGCGTTCTGTCCTCAGCAAGAGCAAGAATACAAAGGTGTTGTTGGGTGAGGTGAATGATATTGATACCGATACTCAAAATGTTATTGTGGGTGAAGAAACTGTTCCCTATGACACTTTAATTGTGGCTACAGGGGCGAAGCATTCCTATTTTGGTAAGGATAACTGGGAAGAATTTGCACCCGGTTTGAAGACGGTGGAAGATGCTATTGAGATGCGGCGACGGATTTTTCTAGCTTTTGAAGCTGCTGAAAAAGAAACAGATCCGGTTAAACGCCAAGCTTTGTTAACTTTTGTAATTGTGGGTGGTGGTCCAACTGGGGTAGAATTGGCGGGAGCGATCGCTGAATTGGCAACCAAAACCCTGAAAGAAGATTTCCGCAACATTGACACCGCAGAAACCAGAGTTTTATTGTTAGAAGGTTTAGATCGTGTACTTCCTCCCTTTGCACCGGAATTATCCCACATCGCAGAATCATCTTTAAAGGCTTTGGGTGTAGATGTGCAAACTAGGACACTAGTAACACACATTGAAAATGATATTGTTACAATTAAGCAAGGTGATGAAGTTAAAGAAATTCCTGCAAAAACAGTATTGTGGGCGGCGGGTGTGAAAGCATCCCCCATGGGACAAGTTTTGACACAAAGAACAGGAGTAGAGAGCGATCGCGCTGGTCGTGTTATCGTTGAACCAGACCTAAGTATTCAAGGATATCCCAACATTTTCGTAGTTGGTGACTTAGCGAATTTTGCCCATCAAAATGATAAACCCTTACCAGGTGTTGCACCAGTCGCCATGCAAGAAGGGGAATATGTCGCCAAACTGATTCAAAAACGCCTCAAAGGTGAAACCCTGCCCCAATTTAACTATGTGGATAGAGGTAGTTTAGCAATGATTGGGCAACACGCCGCAGTTGTTGATTTAGGTTTTATTAAACTTAGAGGTTTCTTTGCGTGGTTTGTTTGGTTATTTATTCATATCTACTTCCTAATTGAATTTGATAATAAGTTAGTAGTTATGATTCAGTGGTTGTGGAGTTATTTTACCCGCAATCGTGGGGCAAGATTAATTACTGGTAAGGAAACTATTCCACCTGTACCAATGGTAAATAGTGATAGTTACAAACCAATTGTTACAAAAAAGCCGTTAAATGTCTAGTTTTGTAGAGTGGGTTAATAACCCACTATTTTGATTGAGAATAGATGCAAACTCCCATTGCTTGCAAAGGAATGGGGGCCTATTGTGATACAATTGTATATTCTGCTACTCTGTTTCTACAGAGCTTTATTTTTCGTTTCTGATTATTTCCTAGGGGTAATTCATGAATTACCCCTAATTTCGGTTCAATTAAGGATCAAGAGAATACTTCATAAAAATATTAATGCTAGTATTTTTATTAAGTTTAAAACTAGCATTTTTGAACTTAGGTGTACCAGTGGTAATGGAAACAATGGGATTTCTGGAAATACCAAAACCCTCTTCAGGAATGCCGAAAAAATCTTTATTTAGTTTGTGATCACCATTTTGATCATCAACTACAGCTACCGCATAATTACCAGGTTTTAACCCAGAAAATACACGCTTCACAGAATTACCTGTAATCTTAGTACAGCCACTTTGTACTTCACTTTTATCACTCATGGGAAATCCTTTTTCCGAGTTATAAACCCGCATACAAATTTCACCACTTTTGCTAGTAATACCATTGACTACTACAGTTAAATTTGCTGTTGATTCAGCATAAGCTACTTCTGTAAAGCTCATAGTTAGCAAAGTAGCCATCAATAAATTCACAATTTTGAGCATGAGTTTATATTTCCCTATTATCAAAAGTTACTCTTTTTTTCTTACTTCATCAATTTTTGAATATCAGTTTTTTGCAACCATTCATTAGTGCGACGCATTCCCTCAGCTAAATCTACTTTAGCTTGATAATTCAGAAGATTTTTAGCTTTGGTAATGGAATAAGCATAGGGACGACTCATAAAATCAACTGATTCGGGGAGAATATCGGCCTTTTTCCGAAATAGTTTTTGCCCCTCAAGACGCACCCGTAAAAATAATTTCATTTCCTCTTTTGGTAAAGACATAGGTGCTGGTAAACCTTCTAGTGAGGCTAGATGAATAAAATACTCTTTCCAGGAAGTTTCTTTCCCATCTGTAATATTGAAAATCTCCCCATAAGCTGATTTTTCAATAGCTAAAAAGATAGCATCAATTAAGTTATCTATATACAGATGATTCATTACACCTTGACCATCATTAGCATAGGCAAATAACTTTTGTCTCATCATGTGAATTGGTCGGACTATCCAAGGAATACTTCCCGGACCATAGACATCTCCAGCCCGAATTACAATTACACCGAAATCTGGAGAATTAAGTTTTAAAACCTCTATTTCTGCTTCGATTTTAGTTTGACAATAGGCGTTATTTTCATCAGAAAGTACACCAGATTCTGTAACGTTTTCAGGGTAATCAAATCCATATACTAAAACGCTAGAAAGATGGACAAAAGTTTTAATTCCTGCTTGTTTAGCCGCTTGAGCTATATTAATTGTCCCGCCCACATTGACTTGGCGAAAATGTTTAATATCTCCCGCTTCTTCGGCAATTTGAGCATTATGTAAAACTACATCTACTTCCTGACAAGCTTTAGCACAAAATTTAGCATCGGTAATATTGCCTTCAATAATTTCTACACCTAAATTTTGTGCTGTTTTATCCTTGTTTCCAGGACTTTGGATACCTTTAACTTTAATACCTTGGGCTATGGCCAATTCAGCCGCACGTAAGCCAATAAATTCATCAATGGCAGTAATTAATAGAATTTTGTTTTGTAAGTTCATGGGTTGATATTGAGGTGATTAGAGAAGATATATTGAGAATAAGAGAAGTGAGTAAATTTCGACTTCTATCTGAGGTTGCTGTTAATTTTGACAATTTTTTGTAGCATTGGGGGAATTTCCAATACTGCACGATTGTTAATTACTGCTACCTGTGAATTAGAAAATATCAGCCGGGTCAGCAGAACGGAGTTTATTAATAGCTAATGCTCCTGATGTAATACAAATTAAGAGTGTAGATATAAGAACAAGTAAGGCGTTATTATTGGTCATCATGATAGGTAATTTTGTGGCTTTCATAGCAAAATCATATAAGCCAATAGAAATAATAAAGCCAGGAATAAACAAATGTCAAAATGTGTGCGGTTTATTCCGAGAAAACTTGTGACAAAAATTATGAGGAGTATGCAGGAGGATAAGTAATTTAGTCAGAATTCAGGAGTCAGAATATTTGTTAGTAGCAATAATCTTCCAGAAGCCTGTTTTTCACTCAATTTTGATTTTTGAACAAGCTGTAAACTCTAAACCGTATATCATCAACGATTGAGTCTCAGTATATTGAGCAAGATCCAAGTATATATTATTTCTAATTTGTAGTATGTCACCTGCTATACCCCTACAATTAATGCTAGTAAAAAAAACGCCAATTTGGCTACTCAGATATAAATACCTCTGGTAGATTATTGAAGTAGTTGACCTGTGGGCTTTTAGGTTCTTCATTTGAGATCCGAACAAATTTAGTTTTCTTGTTATCAGTCCTCAGATTGCCTACTCCACCTGATAACAGGATTCTATTGTCCTCAATAGCACCTAAAAATCTTGATACCTCAGAAGTTTTTACTTTTGGGGTTTTTTTATTTTTCGGAAGAATTCAGGTAAGGGCGGTAAAATCCCAGACTTCTTTTATTTATTGTGTCCATTTATCTGAGAAGTCGGGGATCTGAATACTTACTATTTTTCGTTGTAGAGACTTTATCATAAGTTTAGACACAACTCTTTGAATTATGTCCCTAATTTTGCAAATATTCCACACATTTCACAGATGGGAGATAGAAAAATGTAGCAATTATTATCAATAAATGGTCTTTTTAATAGACATAAATCCCGGCATTATGTCCTAAATGTTATATCCAAAATGTTGATTTTATGAAAATAATCAATAAAAATATGAAATAAGTCTAACATCTTGTAGACTCTCTTGGTGACAACTTAACCTTATCCAATGTCTAAAGTCCGCCAACGCGGACTTTCTTTATTTATTGATAATCTGGTCTAAAGTTGGGGTTGCTAATTTGATATATGAAAATGATTTTTGATCATATCCAAACTCTTGTAGAGATGTTTCGCTGGAACATCTTTAGACCTAAATTCATACTTGGTTTCAGTAACGCCCTAAAGTTTTTGTGCAGTTTTTAACTTTTGAATTTGTTCGCTAAAATATGCCTCTTGATGTTTGAGTTGCTGGGCTATTTCTAATCCTTGCTCAAATGCTGTTAATGCTTGGGGATATTGTTGATTTTCTAAATATATATCACCAATTTGTTTGTATGCTGACATTAATCCATAAAGGTTACTGGCTAATGTTTGGGTTTGAATGAGAATTTGGCTAGTTTCTAAAGCTGCATCTATTTGTTTTTGAGAACGATAAAAAACAATTAACTTTTCTAATGCTTCTGCTGCCCTAGCGTATTGTTCTAATTGCCAAGCAGTAGTATAGGCTGATTGATAATTATCAAAAGCTTGTTGTGTTAAATTTGGGCTGTCTTTAGCTAGGAATTCATAATTAGCCGCAATTGCTAATTTCAAAGCGGGAATTTGATTCAAATTTTGGTCACGAGTGTAAATTTGGACTAATTCATTCAAAATATCTATTACTGCCTGGGGTTGTTTCTTTTGGGTATAGATATAAGCTAATTTTTGTAAATATGCTAATTCATTAGTTTTATTGCCTTGATTAACTGCCAAGTTTAATAGTTTTTGGTAAATATTCGCTGCCTGGGAATAATCAAATATACTTAAATTTAATTCTCCAAGCTCATTTAAAGTCTCTATTTCGGCACTTACATCTTTTTGTTGTCTAACTAGAGTTAAAATTTGTTTATACACTGATATTTTTGATTTATACAAACGGACTTTTTGATAAGCATTACCAAGCGATCGCCATAATTGTAAATTATTATCTTTCTGTTTTGTTATCTGGCTTTGAATTGCTTGTAATCGTTGACTAATATATTGTACTTGTTCCCGTTCATTTTCATTGCTGGCAATTTCTCCCACTCTTGCTAACGCTTCGACTTCAGATAATGTGCCTATAAAGCGTCTTAACCTGAGTTCACGATTCCAAATATCAAAGGCCTTCTGATTATCTCCTGTTTGTAGAATAACTTGCGCTTCTTGATTTAACCCATCTAAATCTATACTTAATTTTTCCAACTCTGCTGATGTTAATTCCCGTTTGTTGGCTAAATTTGGCAATATTGGGTCAGTTATAGTTATTTCTAGAGGACTGGGAGGAAACTTATCCAAATCTTCATTTTTTTTGTCCTTGGCTACTGTGTCAGAAATACACAAATGCCAGACAATAATAGTAGTAATAATCAAAATTAACCGATGTAACATAATATTTACCTTTCTTACATTAATTAAATGCAGCATTGTAGATAAGTATAATAACTAATTTAGATTATCAGCAAATATAAAGCCTTACAACTATTCTTCTGCTTTTTTTCTTATTCCTGACTCCTTTTTTATAACTATGGTGAAAATAATTCCGGCTATTAGTGTCAAAAATTTTAGTTTTTACTATAACCAGCGCAAAATTTTGGAAAATGTCTCTATGGATGTTCCCCAAAATAAAATAATTGCCATTATTGGGCCTAGCGGTTGCGGTAAGTCTACTTTTTTAAAATCTCTCAACCGCATGAGTGACTTAGAGGGAGAAGTGCTAGTTGAAGGCAAAATAGAATTTTTTGGGCAAAATATTTATGAACGACGCATTAATCTCAATCGTCTTCGTCGTCAAATTAGTATCATCTACTCTAAACCAAATCTTTTTCCCATGAGCATTTATGATAATATTGCCTATGGTGTCAAATTAATTGGCTGGCGACCAAAACCCGAATTAGATGAAATTGTGGAATTAGCTCTCAAAGCTGCTGATATTTGGGAAGAATTGAAAAATAAACTCCATAAATCTGCTTTAGAACTGGCTATAGGACAACAACAACGTTTGTGCATTGCCCGCGCCTTAGCCGTAAAACCCCAAGTTATTCTCATGGATGAACTGTTTGTGGGACTTGATCCTATTGCCACCACAAAAATTGAAGAACTAATTGAGTGCTTGCGTTCTGAATTGACAATTATATTTATTTCTCACAACATACAACAGGTTTACCGACTTGCAGATTTTACTGCTCTATTTCAATATAATGAGAATCATGTGGGAAAATTACAGGATTTTGGCACAACTAAAAAAGTTTTAACCCAATCTCTTGATTATCATATCCGTGATTTTGTTGGCGATCATTCGAGATGATGACGGTTGTACGGGCGAACGGCCGTTCGCCCCTAGGGCATCTCTCTAGGACAAGATTTTTTGGTACAACCCTTAAGGTAAAAATGATCGCAAGAGGAAAAAACTAGCAATAGATTTAGCATCTACAGGTTCTCCTCTCAAAATCGCTTGTTCCAATTCTTCAGGAGTAAGCAATACTATTTGCATATCTTCATCTTCGTCTTTTTCTGGAGGAGTTTCCAGGAGTTCTAAATCTCTGGCGATAAAAGCATAGATAATTTCATCAGAATAACCAGGAGCAAGGAAAAATTCGCCTAGCTTGTCCCATTTATGAGCAACATAGCCGGTTTCTTCTTGAATTTCCCGTTCAACTGTCTCTAAAGGATCTTCATTAGCTTCTACAGTACCGGCGGGAAATTCTAATAATCTGCCTTGGACTGCAAACCGATATTGACGGACAAGTACAAGCTTACCTTCTGCGGTTATGGGAATAGCTAAAGCACCACCGGGATGGCGAATACATTCCCATTCTCCTTCAGATTTGTTGGGTAAACGCAAGCGATTAACTTCAAAGTTAAACTTGCGCCCTTTATAAAACAAGCGTTGCTTAAGCAACTGTGGTAATTCTCTACCTAATGGCATAGTCAAATTCTACAGTCTGTGAATACAGAGAATGTATACGGGGGGTTTTTTTGTAATCAGTTCTTTTTGGGCTGTCAAAATAGTAATTTTTTTGCCCACTACAATAAATGTACATCACAAGTGTCTACCTCTAGCAGTAAATCTTGAATGATGCGTTTTGATATGGGATCTCGCCAATTGGGGGCAATTTCTGCTAGGGGTACGAGAACAAAAGCTCGTTCGGCCATGCGGGGATGGGGAATTTGCAGATTTGGCTCATGTAAAATTAAGTCATCATATAATAACAAATCTAAATCTAGGGTGCGTGGTCCCCAATGTTCTTGACGCACACGCCCAAATTGTTGTTCAATGGTTAGTAAATTTTCTAATAAAGCCTGTGGTGATATTTCTACAAGTAATGTGGCGCAGCCATTTAAGTAATCTGGTTGAGTCGGCCCTATAGCCTTTGTCTGATACCAACTCGATTGGGTTTGGATAGTTATACCTGATGTTTGTTCTAAAGCTGTTAAGGCTCCTGCTAAAGTAGCTTGGCAATTACCCAGGTTGCTACCAAGACTGATCGCCGCTTTGACCGTTTGAGGATGGTACTTTAGCAGCATCTCATCCACAGAGTCTTTGTCTAATACCATTTTATTAAAAGTTTATGGTTTCAATCAGAAGTGTTGAATGTTAAGATTTTGAGGATATTGTCCAAGTTGTGCATTAGTATTCATGATACCAAATTTGAGCAATTAATGACTCTATTCTCAATAGACAATGGATTTTACCTGGGTAAAACGCAAAGATTGTAAAGTTTTATTGCAGGATTCAACACTTGTGGGTTTCAATAGTCTAACTATTTCCCTAGATTATGCAAAAATTGCATTTTTATTAATGAAAATTAATATTGAATAACTGATATTTTAAAAAACATATTTTACTACTGAATAAAGTTAATTCTTTATGATGTACTATGTGAAAACCAAAGATATTGCGCTGACGACTAAACAGGAGAAACTGTGATTGCCACTTGGTAATGATCGAAAAAATGAGGAGTCCGTATATGAAAACTTACTACCGAGAATGCAGGTGAAGGCGAAGCAGTTAATCAATCAGATGACAACCCTTTCATCTGGAGTTTTGGGCAAAATTGTCGGACACGATAAACCCTTTTATCGTCGTCTTTGGTTTTGGGCAGGTTTAGGTATAACTGGAGGAATCATTACTTTCCATTACACTATCAAAGAAATAGATAGCAATTTGCCAGATCAGTCCGCGCTCAAAGCAGTAGCTAGAGAGCAAACATTGACGATTAAAGCGGCTGATGGTAGCGTTTTACAACAGCAAGGCGAAGCCACTAGAGAAATGCTAACCTTGAAACAAATACCAGATAATTTAAAGAAAGCTTTTATTGCCTCAGAAGATAGAAGATTTAAGCAACATAGTGGAGTGGATGTTCAGGGGATTTTTCGGGCAGTTGTGAATAATGTGCGATCAAAAGATGTGGTAGAAGGTGGTAGCACCATCACCCAACAGGTAGCCCGAATTCTCTTCCTCAAACAAGAAAAAACCTTCTGGCGGAAACTCAAAGAAGTACGATTAGCCCAGAAAATGGAACAGGAATTAAGCAAAGATGAGATTTTAGAACGTTATCTCAATCTTATTTATTTGGGTTCTGGTGCTTATGGTGTGGGAGATGCGGCTTGGGTTTACTTTAGTAAAACTGTAGATCAGCTTACCTTATCAGAAATGGCCACCTTGGCAGGTTTAGCTCCTGCGCCCAATGTCTACGCCCCTGATAAAAACCCCAAAGCAGCTACAGAACGACGAAATCTGGTGTTGCAGCGCATGGAAGAAGATGGCATGATTACACCATTGCAAAAACAGTCCGCTATTGATGAAGCATTAACAGTTAATAGCAATTTACCCAAACGTTTAGAGGTAAAATTTCCCTACTTTACGTCCTATATTCAGAAGGAACTACCTAAGCACGTTGCCCCCGATGTGTTGGCTAGTGGCGGGTTAGTGGTAGAAACTACTTTAAACCCAACTTGGCAAACAGCCGCAGAAGTCGCAGTTGCCAAAATCCTCAAAAATGAAGGCCGTTGGCAAAACTTTAAAGAAGCCGCCTTAGTAGCCATAGATCCTCATAATGGTGAAATTCAAGCCATGGTAGGAGGTAAAGACTTTAGTAAAAACCAGTTTAATCGGGTAACGCAAGCTCAACGCCAACCCGGATCAACCTTTAAAGCTTTTCTCTATGCTACAGCGATCGCCACTGGTAAAAGTCCCTACGATAGCTATTTAGATGCACCATTATCAATAGATGGTTATGAACCAAAAAACTCCCATGACAAATTCTCTGGTTGGATGAATATGAGAGATGCTCTCACCCAGTCTATCAATACAATTGCGGTGAAAGTATTAATAGATGTGGGTTTTAATCCAGTCATTAAACTTGCCCATGATATGGGAATTAAATCAGAACTCAAGTCTAACTATTCTTTGGCTCTAGGTTCTAATGAAGTCAACTTGTTAGAATTAACGAGTGCTTATGGTACATTCGCTAATCAGGGAAATCATACAGAAGCACATGGGATTCGTCGCATTCTTAACCGAGAGGGGAATGTAATCTGGTCAGCCAAATATGAATCTAATCAAGTCTTGGATGCTGATACCAGTGCCATCATGACTTGGATGTTACGCAATGTTGTCACCGATGGAACAGGTGCTGCGGCTCAATTAAATGATAGACAGGTGGCAGGAAAAACAGGTACTACCGATGAAGCCCGTGATTTATGGTTTATTGGTTATATCCCCCAACTAGCAGCCGGGGTGTGGTTAGGGAATGATGATAACAGCCCTACCTATGGCAATAGTGGTAGTGCCGCCTATGTCTGGCATGAATTTCTGGAAAAAATTGTCGAGGGAATGCCTGTAGAAAAGTTCCCACCCCGGCCTAAGTTAGAAGATCGCAAAGGTACTATTAAAGCGGAACCAATCAAACCCCAAAAACTAGTTAATCGCTCTATTCCTGATGATGAGCAAAAATCAGATCAGGATGATACCGATAATTCTGATTCATCCTCCAGACGCAGACGTGGAAGAAGCTATGGTCAATCGGAGGAATCAACCCCAAATTATACAGAAGAAAATAGACCTAGACGGAGACGACGCTATAGAGAAGAAAATAATAATACATCTTCTGATACTCCTCGCCGCAGAAGACAGAATCGCATCCAAGAATCTAATAGGGACTCTAATCCTAGATCATCTCGTTCACAAAGAAGCAGGAACAACAAATCGAACCCTGGCAATTCCTCCTCTTCACCAAAAAATAATTCCGGAGGATCTTCATCATCCCAACCTTCCTGGAGAGAAAGACTTAAACCTAGTTCCTCACCAGAATAGAGTAGGGAGGTATCAGTTCGGCTTACTTCGAGCCTTCGACCAGCTCAGGGCATCGCCAGATCAGTATAAGTCCCTCACCGACCGGGATCTGGGGGGCTGGGGAGCAGGGGAAAAGATTTTTCCAACTGTTAACTGTCAACATCATACTAAAGATTTTTCCTGGGACAGATGTAGATGATATGCTCAGTTTATACTTTGTTAAGAAGTGTAACCTAACATTAAGCGGAATATAGTCATGAGTTATTTATTGCTCCAAGTCCCAGTAGAAAATACTGGAAATCATTTTCCCTTAGCTTTTACTTTGGTGTATGTAGTCGGTTTTATAGCTGCTATCACCATTGGTTCAATTGCTTGGTACAATTCCAAACGTCCTCCCGGTTGGGAAAATAAAGAGCGCCCTGACATTGTTCCCAAGGTTGAGAAGGAATAGGCAATACTTCGACTTCCTTCGACTCCGCTCAGGGCAAGTCGCTCAGTAACCAGAGGCAAAAGGCAAGAGGCAAAAGGCAAAAGAAAATATATTTCTCCCCTGCCCCTGTGCCTTTAATTCTGCACGTCCACCCACCGACGATAAAGTTTTTGAATTTGCTTGAGTAGGGTGGTGTGGACACTTGGGTGAAGTTCACTAGATTTGCTTAACTCTTCCAATTGAGAGAGGAGTCTTGCTTCTTCAACTGCTACATCACCGTCACTATAGATTAAGCCACTGATGGCTTCAATTAAATTCTCGTAATCTTCTTGAGTGGGGCGATCGCCTAAATACTCTCTCACCCATTCATAACATTGATCTGGCTTTACTGGCACTAATTCATACAACCAAGGTTTAATTTCGGGATCATTAGCTAAACCTTTAACCTGAGCTATTTCCCGCAAATATTGCCTTTCTTCGGGCTGGATTCTGCCATCAATCCAAGCTGCTCCAATCAGTATTTTTACTAGATTTTTCACATGAGAATTATTAACCATTACCGCCTCCTCTGGTAGATTCCGGCTTTGATCAAATCTTACAATCACTCTTGGTATTCACTCGGAATCCTTAGTTTTTCTTAAGCGCACCATGAAAAAACCATCCATATCCAATTGGTGAGGCCAAACTTTTAACCACCCAGGGGTAGAAATATCCCCAAAATCAAAGCTGGGAGGTTCGATTTGCCAATGGGGATTTGCAGCTAAAAACGCAGAAATAACCTCTTCATTTTCTGCTGGATGCAATGTACAAGTTGCATAAACTAAAATACCACCAGTCTTGACAAAATTGGCGTTATGTGATAGTAATTCTTTTTGTAATTGAGAAAGTTCTTGTACAGATGTTGGTGTTTGTCGCCAACGCGCATCAGCGTGACGGTGCATAGTTCCCAAACCGGAACAAGGAGCATCAAGTAATACACGGTCAGCAGAATTGTAAAATTGCGGTAAGTTGCGACTATCTCCCGTACAAATTTCGATAGATTGTAAATTTAGACGTTGGGCATTTTCCTTTAATTTGCGTAACCGGGAAGGGGTTTTATCACAGGCATAAATTTTGCCCTTATCTCCCATTAATTCGGCAATGTGGGTAGTTTTTCCTCCTGGTGCAGCACATACATCAATCACCACATCACCGGGTTGAGGGTCAAGCAAATGAGCAACCAATTGGGCGCTACCATCTTGAACAGTCCACCAACCTCCATGGAAACCAGGTAAATTTTGAATTGCGCCATTATTACCAATTAATCGTAAAGCTTGGGGTAAATGGGGAATAGGTTTCACTAAAACACCCGCAGATTCAAAAGCTGATTTCACCTCTTCTAAAGAACTATGCAGGATATTTACTCGTAAATCAATGGTCGGGGTTTGATTCATCCAATTACAGAGTTTTTCTGTTTCCTCAAAACCTAATTGTGATAACCAAACTTCAATTATCCAATCAGGAAAACTATATAAAATTCCTAATTTTTCTACGGTATTTTCTGGTAGTTTTAACGGTTCTGATGATTTTTCTGCTAGTCTGAGATATTGACGTAATAAACCATTCACAAAACCAGTTAAACCTGGAAAACCATTTTCCTTTGCTAATTCAACAGTGGTATTTACAGCCGCCGAAACGGGGATTCTTTCTTGATAACGCAGTTGGTAAAAACCGAGATGTAGAATAGTGCGGAGGTCTTTGGGTTGTTGTTGGTTTTTCTTAGTAGCAAGTTGATCAATAATAGCGTCTAAAGTGCGTTGTCTTCTCACACTTCCATAAACTAATTCTGTCATTAACCGACGGTCATTATCTGGTAATTTATACTTTTGTAATACACGGTCTAGAGCAACATCAGCATAAGCTCCTTTGTGTACTTCTTTGAGGGCAATAAATGCAACTTGACGGGGGTTGGTCATGGAAGGTCGGATAATTTAGCTCAGAGTAGTTATTATAAGAGACTAGACTGAAAACTCTTGTGGTTACTTGACCATTTTCCCTTTTCCTTAACTTGTCACCAATGAAATATAGTAGGGTTTTAGACTTTAGTTCTTACCAATTCAATACTAATTTTACCAGTAAAATCAGGAATGGGTGCAGCAGGTTTACTGAGAATAACTTGTACTTGATTAATAGTGGAGCTATCTTCTAAAATACCATCAGCGATCGCTCCGGCTAATCTTTCCACCAATGCAAACTTTGAAGTTTTCACTAAATTTTGAATTAAGGCAATGGTGCAGCGATAATCTATAGTATCTTCAATATTATCTGTTTGCGAAGGTTGGGAAAGATCCAACCATAATTTAACATCTACCTCAAACCATTGTCCTAATACCTGTTCTTCTGGTAAAAATCCAGTAAAACCATAGCAACGAATTCCTGTTAAATGAATACAGTCCATAAAAAATAATAGGTGACAGGTGACAGGTGACAGGTGACAGGTGACAGGTGACAGGTGACAGGTGACAGGTGACAGGTGATAATTTTACCTAACTATCCATTATCTAATGAATGCAAGTTACTTTTAATAATCTTAATCAACTTTGGTCTTATGTATTAACGGAAACCCTCAAACGCTTGGGTTTAAAATGCGCTGTTATTTGTCCTGGTTCTCGTTCCACACCTTTAACAGTGGCTTTTGTACAACAAATACCGCATATTGAAGCTATTCCCATTTTAGATGAACGTTCAGCAGCTTTTTTCGCGTTGGGACGAGCGAAAGCAACAGGCAAACCTGTAGTATTAGTTTGTACTTCGGGAACAGCAGGAGCAAATTTTTATCCTGCGGTAATTGAAGCTAGGGAAAGTCGCGTCCCTTTATTAATATTAACCGCCGATAGACCAGCAGAATTACGAGATTGTCATTCTGGACAGACCATAGACCAAGTAAAACTATACGGTAATTATCCCAATTGGCAAACAGAATTAGCTACACCTTCCCTAGATATGGGAATGTTAGGTTATCTCAGACAAACGATAATCCACGCTTGGGAACGTTGTCAATTTCCCAATTCAGGAGCGGTACACTTAAATATACCCTTTCGTGATCCTCTCGCGCCAATTCCCGATGGTACAAATTTTACCTTAGATGTGGAAGATTTCTTTTCAGGAATAGTTTCCACCTCATTGTCAATTACCAACTACGAATTACCAATTACCGATGATCAAAAAGGGATTATTGTTGCTGGTGTAGCACAACTACAAGACCCTGAAAAATATTGTAGAGCGATCGCCCATCTAAGTCAAAGTTTGCAATGGCCTGTTTTAGCTGAAGGACTTTCCCCTGTCAGAAATTATGCAGACTTAAATCCCTATATAATTTCTACATACGATATTATTCTCAGAAATCAGCAACTTGCCCAAGAATTAACCCCAGAAATAGTAATTCAAATTGGTGAAATGCCCACAAGTAAAGAATTACGCAATTGGTTAATTACTAATAATTCTCAGCGTTTTGTCATTGATAATTGTGATCAAAATTTAGATCCTTTACATGGAAAAACCACCCATTTAAGGATGTCACTAACAGGAATTAGTAATTTGGAAATAGGGAATTTTGGAGAAAGTGAATATTTACAAAAATGGTGTGCAGTAGAAAAACAAATTAGAAAAAATATTGATAATTATTTTCATCAAATAGATGAATTAATCGAAAGTAAAGCCGCTTGGTTAATTTCCCAAACTTTACCACCAGCAACACCTTTATTTATTGCTAATAGTATGCCTGTGCGAGACGTAGAATTTTTCTGGAAACCCAATAATTTAAGAATTAACCCCTATTTTAATCGAGGTGCAAATGGCATTGATGGCACACTTTCCACAGCTTTAGGAATCGCACATCATCAGCAAAGTAGTGTAATGTTAACAGGAGATTTAGCCCTATTACATGATACCAATGGGTTTTTAATTAGAAATAAATTTATTGGACATTTGACAATTATCTTAATTAATAACAATGGTGGAGGGATTTTTGAAATGTTACCCATTGCTAAATTTAATCCCCCTTTTGAAGAATTTTTTGCCACACCTCAAGATATTGATTTTTCTCAGTTATGTGCTACTTATAATGTAGAACATGAATTAATTAATTCTTGGGAGGAATTACAAGATAATTTAAAGCAATTACCAAAAACGGGAATCAGGGTTTTGGAAATCAGAACAAATAGGAAAAGAGATGTTATTTGGAGAAAGGAGAATTTGGTGAAGTTCGGTAATTTGTAATTAGCAGTGCGTTAGTAGGTAATATGTAAGGATTTAAGTGAGTTACAAAGCTCCCCATTACGAAAACGGACTCCTGCCTTCCTTAACAGATAATTGATATTGATACATAACTCCACATAATGCAGCAACAAAAACCCAAGAAAGAGTATTTAACCGAATATCAAAAGTAGTGATATCAACAGTATTAAATAATATCCAGCCGATAAAAGTAATGATATAACTGAAGAAAACGAGCCGATTTTCTGGTTCGATAGATTTAGATTTCCATAGAACTTGACTAGCTGTAATTAATATCCAAATTAGTAACCCAAAAAATAGCAAAGTAGTAATTAAACCAGTTTCCGCAGATAGCATTAAAAATAGATTATGGGGATGGTTGACATCAATGTGCATTTGGGCTTTATAAAGCCCACCAAAACTACGTAAACCTGAACCAGTTAGAGGATGTTGTTGTGTCAAATTCCAGGCAAATTGCCATTGTGTTTTTCGCATTAATGCCACTGGCCTATCAGGAAACATATCATCATTTAACCGCGCCCAAATTCCGTAGGGAAAGAAGATACGGAAAAATTGGGCAATAGGTGAAGGGGCAAAAGCTGCTAAAAAAAAACAACTGGTAATGCTGACAACACCAGCCACAATTAATCGCCAACCTTGATATAAGGCATAAGCTAAACAGGTGAAAATAGTAATTCCCCAGCCATTTCGAGAATTAGTTAAAATTAAGGCAATAAAGTTAGCAAATACCGTAATTGTTAAGAAGATGATCAGAGGATTTTTTTGTTTGAGTTGATGATAGTTTTCTACCCATAAACCTAAACCGAAAATAAAAATGGTGACTAAATATGCAGCTAAAGTGTTAGGGTGCATGAAATTAGCACTCATGCGTCCTAAAAATGTTTTCTCCGGTTCAACTAAACAATCTAAAACAATCCATAAAAAATTAAATTGGAAATTCCAACCCAGATATAATTGCCCAAAACCGATGATTAAAACAGGTACAGAACCAAACACCATTATCCAAGCAATTTGTCTTAATTGGGCGGGTGTTTGAATTAGGGGAGTGAGTCCAGTAAAAAAGAAAAAGAAGGGTAATAAATTGAATAAACCTAAAAAAGCATCTAATTTTTGAGGGGCAAAGGCGGTAGTAATGAGTAGTAAAATACTCAAAATAGCAAACCCCTTGTGAATTGGCCTATCTCTAATAATTCGGTATTGTTTACCCCAAGTGAGAAAGGATGCCACAACTATAGACATCCCACCCAAAAATGGACTTATGGGGAAAGATAATAGTCCAAATTGCAGCCAATTCCAAGGGGTTTGTAAGCGATAATTTGGATGATAAAAGGTTTTTTTCAAGCTAGTTCCCAACATTCTGTACGGGTAAGACGAATTTGCGCGAGGGTGAAGACAGTAGGAATAATTCTGCCATAATTTGTGGCGATCGCTCTCCAACCTAAATCAGCAAAAAACCAAGCCCACATCACCGGACCCATAAAAGCAAAAACGCTGCGAACAGCACCATAACGGGCTGCACTTATAGTCATTCCTCGACGGGACATTTGTAAAGCGACATAGTTTTTAAACTGTTTAGTTGCTAATCCTGTACCTGTAATTGCTGCTTCTTTAGCAACTTGATAGGTAGCAAAATGGATTGCAAATTGACGGGCAATTTGTTGGAGAACAAAAGGTTGAATTACAGAAGTTACAGCCAAGGCACTACCACCTTTAAATATTAATCCTAAAGGATCACGTTGCAATGATAATGGTAATGGTTGTTTAAGTTTTGATTCTACTAACTGACGTTGAACATCAATAGTTAATTGGTGCTTTTCCTCTTGGGGTAGCTGTTTCCAGACCTTTCCTAGCAAATGCAAAAAAACTTCTGCTTCTAAATCAATTGTAGTTAAATCTTGATAATCAGGAATTTTCAAATATTTGCATACTTGAATCAGGGCTTGTCGGTAAGTGACTTGATCAGTACGTCCCCGTAATACTGTTATACCATCAGCCGCTAAAAACCGAAAGCGACCTTCTATGGCATCTAACCAAGCTTGACGGTCTTGGCTTTGTACCGCCATGGGTTCGGGTGTGTGAACATAATCTAAGGGGTTAAACTTGCGACTAAACAGAATTGCGGTCAAGTTCTGTAGTTCTTCTTCGGTGGCTAATTCCAATACCGCCCTGAGTTCTTCCAATTTCCCTTCCTCTCTTCCGTACAGCTTATTTGTAACCTATTCTACTATCTTGTCAATCAAAAATTTTACCTTCATCACGGGCTGGAGAGTATAGGAACAAGATTTCTCAGGTTTTACCCATTGTCAAGGATTATTTCATAATTAAACAATCTCAAAACACATCAGGATTTATACAAGTAATGTAAGGTACATAATGAGTTATTAACTAACTGTAATTTTAACTATTATTAAAATTTATAATAGTTATCTAAAAATGATCCCTAATGGTTAATACTGCGTTTTGTGTAGTTTTTTAGTAAATCAATAGTAATTTGCCATAATTACTATTGCAGGTGTCAAACCATCATTTTCGGTAAAAAATTGGTTAATACTTAATTTACTTTTTAAATAAAAGGTATAAGTATTACTCAGTTTAATCGAAATGTTAATGATGGACTAGTACCATAGGTTAGAATTTGCAATGGCTTAAGGACGGAAATACAAAATATATTCACAAAGCCTTTGCTGTCAATTGAAAACAATAGCAGTAAAAACTTTGTTGTCCAAATTTCTTTATTTACATCCAACAGGAAATACAAATTATGCAAACAGTAGTTAAACTCACAGAACAATCTGTTATCGGGGAAATTAATAATGTTTTAGATACATATCCATATCAACCTTACCAACAAGCTTTTGCAATTCCTGATTTACGTCAAGAGTTAATTTCCTTTGTAATTCATCGTCTTCCCGGCTTTTATAGCGACATTTCTGATTATTTAATCATAAATAATGATGACAAAATTAACTCTTTTCCTCACAAATTACCCCGTCATGCTTTGGAACAACAACTACACTTACAAAAGCTAATCCATCAAGGTATTTCTTCAATTATAAGAGATAAATCGGATGTAATTAGTAATTACCTTTGTGCAACAGTTGAACCCAATTGTCAAACCTCTCATTGGTTTGGCTAAAGTCTCAAACGCAAATGTAATATTAATTTACAAAAAGAGACTTTACTTAGTATTTGCTTTTTTAGTGCGATGTGCTTGAACTTTCGTATATTCCAGGGTTTTCATATTTACAAGGAAACTACACCATCGCACTTATTTTATATTTCTTCTGCCTCCTGCCTTCTTCAACTCTCCCCATAACCACCTCCCCCAGGAGTTTCAATGACAAATATATCTTCAGGATTCATTTCTATCACCCCTTTACTTCCCAATTCTTCCACAGTTCCATTATTTCTTTCCACATAATTTTTACCTACCATACCTGCTTCACCACCTGATAAACCAAAAGGTGGAATAACGCGATGATTTGCTAAAATTCCGGCTGTCATATTTTCCAAAAACCGTAACCGACGAATTACACCATTTCCACCATGAAATTTACCTTTTCCTCCGCTATGTTCACGAATGGCGAAATTTTCTAAAATCACCGGAAAACGCCATTCTAAAACTTCAGGATCTGTTAATCTAGAATTAGTCATGTGGGTGTGAACTGCGTCTGTACCATCAAAATCTGCACCTGCACCAGAACCACCGCAAATAGTTTCATAATATTGATATTTTTCATTCCCAAAAGTGAAATTATTCATCGTTCCTTGGGAAGCAGCTAATACACTCAAAGCACCATATAAAGCATCAGTAATTGCTTGGGAAGTTTCTACATTTCCGGCAACGACAGCAGCAGGATAACAAGGGTTTAACATACAACCTTCAGGGATAATAACTTCTAAAGGTTTCATACATCCTGCATTTAAAGGAATATCATCATTTACCAAAGTCCGAAAAACATATAAAACTGCTGCTTTACATACTGCCGATGGGGCATTAAAGTTATTATTTAATTGTGGTGAAGTCCCAGTAAAGTCTATTTTGGCATTTCTGAGTTTTTTATCAATAGTAATTTTTACTTTAATCATACTTCCGTCATCCAAAGCATAACTAAAACTACCATCTTTTAAAACTTCAATTACTCGACGTACTGATAATTCAGCATTATCTTGCACAAAACCCATATAAGCTTGAACAGTTTCTAAACTGTAGTGTTCTACCATTTTTAGTAATTCTTTAACCCCCAATTCATTCGCAGCAATTTGGGCTTTTAAATCAGCGATATTTTGGGTAATATTCCTCGCTGGGTAAGGTTCACTGCTAAGGATATTAATTAATTCCTGTTCACAGAAAATACCAGCTTTAACTAATTGAAAATTATCTAATAAAATTCCTTCTTCTGTGATACTTGTACTATGAGGTGGCATTGAACCGGGAGTTATTCCCCCAATATCGGCATGATGCCCCCGTGAGGCCACATAAAAAATAGGAAGTTGGGAATTAAGAAATACCGGAGTAATAACTGTAATATCAGGAAGGTGAGTCCCCCCATTGTAGGGATTATTAGCAGCGAAAACATCACCAAGTTGAATATTATTTTGATGAGTAGAAATTAAAGCCTGGACACTTTCACTCATCGAACCTAAATGTACAGGAATATGGGGGGCATTGGCTACCAATTGTCCATGATGATCGAAAATTGCACAGGAAAAATCTAGCCTTTCTTTAATATTGACAGAAGAACTGGTATTTTGTAATGTTATCCCCATTTGTTCAGCGATCGCTCGAAACAAATTATTAAAAATTTCCAACATCACAGCATCTTTGCGATTTTGGATTTGAGATTTTGGATTTTGGATTACAGTACGATTTAATATCAAATTCTGAAGATTAGTTAATTCCGCTTGCCAGTGGGGTTCAATGATATTTGTACCCGTTGCTTCTACAATAATTGCCGGACCAGAAATACAGTCTCCCGGTTGTAAATTCTCCCGACGGTAAACCGGAGTATCCCACCATTTCCCCGCCATATACATCTGCACAGTAGTCTCAGCAACAGGTAAATTATTATTTATACGTGAAACTACTGTTTCAGAATGGGTATGATGATGTAATACCAACTCTACTGTTGCCGCTTCCACAATTAACCGCTTTTCGGTTGCAATAAAGCCATAACGCAGACGATGTAACTCTGCAAACTGATTTTGCATTGTGGGCAAATCGGCAAAATCTACTACTAAAGGTGCATCTGTTCCTTCATATCTTAAAAGCAGTTTTTGATACAAGTTTATCTGAGGGTGATTAGCATCTTGGCGGTTTAATTCCTGTTTTCCCTGTGCTGCTAATTCTGTAAATACCGCTTGTAAATCTGACAACAATTCCAATTCTAAAACCGCTTCAATTGCCTTCTCTTTTAACACCCTTACATCTGCTAAACCCATACCATAGGCAGATAAAACACCAGAATAGGGATGAATAAACACCTGTTTTATTCCCAAAGCATCGGCAATTAAACAAGCGTGTTGGCCACCCGCACCGCCAAAACAGCATAAAGTATACTCAGATACATCATAACCACGTTGGAGAGAGATTTTTTTAATGGCATTGGCCATTTTATCTACAGCTATGGATAGAAAACCGGTTGCCACTTCTTCCGCTGTACGATTATCACCTATTTCTGCTAAAAATTCCGTAAATTTTCGCTTGACAATTTCTATGTTTAGAGATTCGTTAGCATTGACACCAAATACCTGGGGGAAAAAAGCCGGTTGCAACTTACCCACCATGACATTACAATCTGTCACCGTTAGTGGTCCACCTTTGGAGTAGGCAGCAGGACCCGGATTTGCACCGGCTGATTCTGGTCCGACACGATAGCGAGAACCATCATAATGTAAAATTGATCCACCACCAGCAGCTACGGTATGAATAGCCATCATTGGATTTCGCAACCTCACCCCAGCAACTTCGCTTTCTAACGTGCGTTCATATTCACCATTATAATGAGCCACATCCGTAGATGTACCACCCATATCAAAACTAATAATTTTCTTAAATCCTGCTATCAGGCTAGTTTGCACAGCCCCAACAATTCCTCCCGCCGGACCAGATAGAATACTATCTTTACCTTGAAATGTTTCCGCATCAGTCAATCCGCCGTGGGATTGCATAAATTGGAGGGTGACGTTTTTTCCTAACTGACTCGCCACCTGATTTACATATCTTCGTAAAATCGGCGATAAATAAGCATCAACTACAGTGGTATCACCCCGACTGACTAATTTCATCAATGGGGTGACTTCGTGAGATACGGAAACTTGAGTAAAACCAATGTTTTTGGCTAATTCAGCAACCTGTTTTTCATGGTTAGTGTAGCGATAACCGTGCATAAATACAATGGCACAGGCACGAATACCTTGATTATAGGTTGATTGCAGTTGGGGACGCAGGATATCTAAATTTAAATTTACTAATATCTCACCTTGGGCGTTATAACGTTCTTCTACTTCAATTACTTGCTCATACAACATTTCTGGTAATATAATCTGGCGAGCAAAAATGTCAGGACGGTTCTGATATCCAATTCTTAAAGCATCTCGAAAGCCTTTGGTGATAAGTAAAACAGTTCTATCCCCTTTTTTTTCCAGTAGGGCATTTGTAGCCACTGTTGTTCCCATTTTGACAACACCAATTTTTTCTGAGGGAATAGCTTCATCTTCAGCAATCCCTAATATTTCTCGAATTCCCTGAATTGCTGCATCGGTGTAACGTTCGGGATTTTCGGATAATAGCTTGTGAATTTGTAACTTACCATCCGGGCATTTGGCGACAATATCAGTAAATGTACCACCCCTATCAATCCAAAATTCCCAAGTCATTGTAGATTACACCTCTTGCAGCATTTATAAAAACATTTAATTAGATATTGGCAAATGTAGCGATCTTCTGTATATGTTATGGTGAGAATTCAGGAGTATGGCTAACACCACGCTGCGCTATCAGAATGAAGAACATTTTTCTTTTATCTTCCCTGTTGACTGTTACCTGAATTCTTACCGACATTCTTCTGAGGAAGATTGTGCAATATTCATAAACCGTACTTTGTCTAACTATCAAATCTTGAAATGTCCATGCTGGCTGTCTCATCTCTTCTGACTCCTGACTCGGTGACTCCTGAATTCTTATATGTTATGTATATTTTATCTGATACTTGGATATATTCAAAGGATTTTATGGCAGAAGAAAAACCCCAATGGTTTCAAATCGCCTTACAAATTAAAGGTTCAGTCATTGGTGCTATTTACAAACAGGTGCTTTTATGTGGTGCTTTTGGAATATTAATCTCTATACTTTATCATTTTCATATTCCAGTTTCCCAGCCAATTTTAGGTAGTGTTATTCCTAGTATCGTTTTAGGTTTATTATTAGTATTGCGGACTAATACAGCCTATGAACGCTTTTGGGAAGGACGAAAATGCTGGGGAATAATGGTGAATACTATCCGTAACTTAGCCCGACAAATTTGGGTATCTATTGAGGAAAAAGAACCAGAAGATAAAGATAATAAAATTACCGCTTTAAACTTACTTGTGGCTTTTGGTGTAGCGACAAAACTGCATTTACGAAGTGAACCTATTAATACAGAACTAGAAGCACTAATACCCGATCTTGACTATAACCAATTCAAAATTATGAATAATCCTCCTTTAGAAGTAGCTTTCTGGATTGGAGATTATTTACAACACCAATATAATCGTAGTTGCCTGAATAGTTATCAACTGGTATCTATGCAAAGATTATTGAATATCTTAGTAGATAATTTAGGTTCTTGTGAAAGAATTTTGAGAACACCCATGCCGTTAGCTTATGCTATTCACCTCAAACAATTATTATTACTATATTGCTTACTTCTACCATTTCAAATAGTAGAGGAACTTGGCTGGTGGACTGGGTTAATTTCTGCTTTAGTTAGCTTCACTTTGTTAGGTATTGAAGCCATTGGTTTAGAAATAGAAAATCCCTTTGGTTATGATGAAAACGACTTACCTTTAGATACAATTTGCACAACTATGAAACGGAATATTGATGATTTAACTAGCTTATCTCCTACGGTGCATAAATTATAATTATAGCAGAATTTAGGAGTAAGGAGGGGCGAGCGGTCGTTCGCCTGTACAGGAAAGTGTAAAACAGGCTTTGTTTATAAGTTTCAATTTAGGTTCATTTACCAGAACTTACGCAAAAAATTTCTCAAACTCTTATTTCTCCGTGTCCTCTGTGCCTCTGCGGTTAGTTTTTCCGTGACTTATGCGTAAGCCCTATTTAGATGATTTATGCAGTCTGACGTAAACTACAAATGTGGAATAGAAGCTATAAAGGGTGATATTGCTTCTACAAATTCCTGAGTGTATTCATAGGGCATAACATTTTTACCAATCATTTTTACTGCCTGACTTTGAGGTAAGCAATTGAGATAAAATGCTAATCTTTCATCTGGAAGTTCTTTTTTACTGTCTTTACTAATACCAAGGGCGGTTTCTCCTACAACTAATAATGTGGGATGGGTAATAGCAGCAATATCATTACTGTAATCTCTCTGCCAAAATCTCGCTAAAAAAGCAAATACAGCATAACGCCCATTCATATTTTGAGCATCTGCCATGAGGGTATTTAGCCATTCATCATCAACATTTTCACTAAGAGCAAACAATTTTTCTGATGAAAAAGAATACAAAAATTTCCGGGTGCGGGCATAGCGGAAAAAGACATTACCTATGGGAGATTTAAAAATACTCCAAAGTAGGTTTTGTTGCCATTTGGGGGCATTTTTGGTAATTACTGGACGAGATGTAGGATCAGAAAATACTATACCAGCTATTAATTCTTTTTCCAGTTTTACTAATTCAATGGCAACGGTTGATAAAGCACCTTGAACGATAATAATAGCTGGTTTTTTGACTACAGTTTGTAAAAAGTGTTGTAATTGTTTTGCCCAGTTAATTGGTGTATGGGCTAAAACCGGCATATCACTTTCACCACATCCTAATAAATCAGGATTGTAAATAGGATTTTGGATATCTTTGTTATACCATTCCTGACAAAATCTCCGCCAAAACTGCCGTGATAGTCCGACACCAATAGGATGAATTAATACTAAAGGAGTTCCTGTAGGTGCAGAATTGATCGGTTGATGAATTTCATAAGCACATTGGTAATTTTGCCAAGTATAATACTGGGTTGGAGATACTGCTGTATTGCTGATTGTAGACGATGACATAATGACAATTTTCAATAGGGACTAAAAAATGATGCGAGGATGAATTAATTGATACCCTGCATCTTTAAGTTTTTGATTGGATACCCAGGCATTATATGGGCGGGTACTTTTATTATTAGCATCCCAAATAACATTAGGTAAATTATTTTTTGTCATCACATTATCCAATAATTGTTTATGGGTTAGATGACTATCATCCACAAGATTATAAATACCTTCTAAACGATGCTCACGGGCAAATTCTATTGTGCCAACAATATCATCCAGGTGAATCCAATTTGTGATATCTTCGCCATTACCGGGACGAGTTGTACCTGCGGCTCGACCAAATATTTTTACTAGTTCTCTACCTGGTCCATAAATACCTCCTAAACGTAAAATACAAACGCGGGTATTATCATTATTTACGGATAGCAAGATATCCTCAGTTTTTCGCAAAAGTTGAGAATTGCGGTTAGCTGGTGCTGGGGGGCTTTCCTCATCTACCCAGACACCATTTCTATCTCCATAAATTGAATAGCTACTTGTATATATTACTTGATGAATATTGGGAAATTTGGGGAGAATAGAAACTAAGGTTTTGGCAGTTTCTAGATATGTTTCTTCATAGGAATTAGCATTTTTTGCCCCGACGCTTAATAAAACAACTTCTTGATTTTTTAAGACATTTTTCAAGTTTTCTATATCATTGCCAGGAGTAACAATTACTCTTTGTCCAACTGTTTCTAAAACAGGTATCCGTTCTGGATTTGTTGTAGTTACTGTCAGATGAAAATTACCTTTTGCGTGCCAATATTTGCTAACTGCATAACCCACATAACCACAGCCAATAATTGCAATGTTCATGATAATTTTTAACAAAAATAAATTAAACTATTTTGTAAGAATTTATGCCAATCAGATGTCAAGGGTGAGAACGTTTGATAAATCCAGAGATTTTGGATTTAACGCTTAAAAAGCTGACTGCTTAATGCTTACACTATAACAATGACTGATCAACTATCAATAATACCACCCCCTTCGGGTGAATGCTTCCGGCACGCTACGCGGTAAGGGAAGCCATGCCCGCAGGGCTTTACAACAGTCGCCTATGGTGGGAAACCCACCTACAGCGCTGGTTTACCGCCAGCGAGGAGGAGAATAAGAAGTTTTATAGGTCATGGTGTACGCAGTTGATCATGGCTACTTAGCCAAAATGAGAACCTGTTTTAAATCTAGGTTTTGCGATTTTAGGTATGAATTATACCATCAGGCATGATAGCTCCAGCTAAGTTAGCCCCAATTAATTTTACCAGTAGGCGATCGCCGGAACGAATACGCGCTCCTGTTAAATCAGCACCGCGTAAGTCAGCACCGCTAAGATCCGCACCAATCAAGTTTGTTGAGCGTAAATTAGCTTCTCTTAAATCTGCTAATAATAAATTAGCTCTAAATAAATTAGCTTCAGATAAATCTGCACCGCGCAAAATTACTTTGTGCATAAAAGTATCACTAAGATTAGACCCGCTTAAATTAGCATAGCTCAAATTTCTGCCTGATAAATCTCGATTACTCAAATTAGCTCGGCTAAAATCTTTACCACTTAAATCCGTACTTGCTGAAGAGTTTTGATGTCTATGTGACGGTGAAGAAGTATAGGTATATGATGAATAAGATGGCGATGATGGTGGAGAATAAGAGGAGGTTGGCTGTTTATCTCGTAAAGAACGTAATTTATCCCGCGCCTCATTAAATGACTTGAGTTTTTCCTGGGCTTTATTTTGCAAACGCAGGTTATCTTTAGGCAAGCGGTCTGGATGCCAAACAAATATTAAATCTTTATAAGCCTGATTGATGTCTTCGAGGGTGGCCCCTGGCTCTAAATCCAAGATTCTGTAGTATCGCTCCAGTTCGCTCGTCATGGTGTATTGGTATTATTAATATAATCTTTGAGAAAATGATGAGTTATATAGCCTTTGATTAAGTATAACGATTGATTGGTACTACTATCTATATTTTTTTACCTGATTAAGCTATGTCGCCAGCGAGTCATAGCTCGGACATAAGCCATAATTGGGATTTGGTAAACTTCAATCAAAATCCAGACAATTATTGCTAAATGCAATATAAAAGTTAACACAGTCCAAATAGATGGAATCCATGATAAGGGACTAGAGGGGTGAGGAGGAAAATAATATGCAGTAATGCCGATTAAACTGGTAGGGAAAATTATAAAAGCAATTGCAGCCAAACCATAACCCCACCCTAATTCCACGCCAACTAATTGAGATTCGCTCCACTTAAATCCATTCCATTGCCAAACTAATGCAGGTTCTCTGGAAGGCATTTTAATTTGCTGCAATTCTAAATTAATTGTAAAAATTTCATGGCAGAAATCACATGACATCGCTTCCATCATTGGCATTTGTGAAATTTTGCCAATGCGACACACTGGACATGGATAATCTTCTTGAAAGTTTAAAGATTTGGATAAAATTGAAGAGTTAGCCATAATTATATTACTACCACAAGGAAGAATTAAAGATTAAAAAAGCACATTTTTAAACACTGGTTAAAGCTGCTGTATATTAAGATATAGATGATCGTAAAAATGCTGATCATTTTTGTCCAATTAACTCAATTATAAATCATATAGAAATCATTAGCTGTGATAATTTGCACGATTTATTCACAAATTAATATCATCGCTGGTCAATATTCAAGTAAAAATTTATTCAGTGTTTAGAAATTGCCGCTATACAAACAGAAGCCAATTATGCGGGTTATTCTATAAAGTCCACGCAGAAGGAAAATCAATTTTTATAACAAACAAAAAACCCAGTTTATTACTCAAACTAGGCTGTTTAATAATTTACAACCCACATTCCGCAGATAAAATCCAATTCTGAATAATTATCACGAAAGATTCAGGGTTGTACAAACTTTACTCCAAAAATATTCTCAATAAATGAGATAAATTCCTAATAAACATTTTATAGTTCCTTTGAACTAAAATCCTGAAAACCCTTACCAAACAATGTTTTTGGAGATAATTATTTTTTTATTCTCCGCTTATGCGGAATGTGAGTTACAAATGAGGTTTGTTGCTAAAGATAACTTATTTTGACGTGTTTAGAAACGTTATATTCTATTTATAGCAGTGGACAATGAGGTTAGAACATTCTTAAAATCTCCAACTCAGTTTTGCCTTCTGCTATAATTTGATTTTGCTACTAATCTAGAAAACCCATCAAAATTTCGGAATCATCAAAAGTATTTGCTGCTATGGGACGATTGCCAAAAATAGAATAGTTTTCTGAAACTACCAAAGAGCTAGAACCAATGGGACGAATACCAGAGAGGTTAATACTATCAACTACTTGGAATGTGTTTGCACCTATGGGACGAATTCCCATGACGTTATAGGTATCAACTACCTGTAAAGTTCCTGTGGTAATAGGACGAGATCCAGCAACTATGATAGTTCCCTGAGAACTTTGTTCAGTATTGCCACTATTATCTTGATTATTTTCTGTCACTGTTATTTCTCCTTTGTATCTGATGACACTTTCTCAAACTGAGTATCTGTTTGTTAAGTGAATTTTACAATAGTTAAGGAAAGAAGTATTTTTTTCCCATATATCTAAGAGTCTACCCTGAAACCACCATACATCACAGGTTGAATCTGAAATTGATATATTTTTTGATAAAGTCAGATCCTTGATTATATCAGCTAATATACATTTATTTTAGTACACATAGATTACATCAAGGTATAAAATTATTTTACATTTTTATAAGATAACTACCCTAAAAGAAAAAGTCATTCATTAAAGAATCAAGTAACTATGCCATTTTGCTTGAGAATGTTGACTATTTTTCTCTGGTATTAATAACCGCCAACTTTTGCCTTCTTGCTGAATTTGTAGATAAACTTCAAAGGGTTTTTGGAGTTGTTTTAAACTGCGATTTGGTAGTTTAATACTAAAGTCATAATTTCCCTGGACGCGGTAAGCTGGTAATTTTTCAATGGTAAGCGGTTGTTGTTGAGTAATATATATCCTCTGAATATTAAATTTTTGAAAGTTTAAATCTAGTTGTTGGTTAAGTTGCTGTTGGGTTTGTTCTAGCTGGAGTGCGATCGCTTTTTGGACTAACTCAGGTGTAGGGAATAAAGCAATACTAGTACAAGCTGTGAGAAAAATTATGAAAATTGTTGTAAAAATTAACTTAATCATCTTTAATTTCTGGTGAATGTATTTGAATATGTCCTGCTTAACCACCACTAACAGGAGGAATTAACACCACTTCATCATGATTGTTTAAGATGGTTTGCGGTGAAACAAATTGTAAATTGATACCAAATCTAGTAAAATCGCGCCAGTTTTGGAGTTGAGGATGTTCATTAATTAGGCGATCGCACACCGCTTGTACAGGTGTACCATGGGGAAACTCCCACACTAACTCATTTACTCCATAAACTTCTTGATAAATCGCAAATAACTTTACAGTCACAGTAATTACAGCATCAGACATACAATTTTCTCATCATCTGATTTACTTATCGGGAATCATTGTAAATTTACCATCCTTAATTTGCACTAGTACAGCCTGACCCTCACGTTCTCTTTCTGGTGTAAACTGAAGTGGAGAACCTGATGTTTTCCCCATAGGAAGATTAACGTTTTTCAAGCTGTCTAATACTGTAGTTCTTGTCGAACTCCCAGATAGAGACTTAATAAAAGCCTGAGTAGCATCATAGCTAGTTGCAGTTGTCCAACTAATATCCCTTCCCCACTGTTTTTCTGCTCTTTGAGCAAAAGATTTAGCTTCTGGTTGATCTTTAAACCAAGGAACTGCAATTATTAAGCCCTCTACATTTTTACCACCTCTCTCTAAAGTTGTTCTTTTATAAAGACTATCTCCACCTAACATCTTTAATTCTGGTGTTTCCAGTTTTTGGGTCTTGAGTTGCTCATTTTTATTGGTAATCTCCTTAGCAATCTCAATAGCAATATCAGTAATTTGCGTATTTGGCAATAGTATAGCTGCTTGTGCTTTATTAATATCCACACTTTCAGCTACTTCTTTCTTTGCATCAAATGAACTAGCAGTTATATCAACATTACGAACTACCTTACCTCCTAGGTTCTCAAAATGACGGGTAAATACCTCTCTGATACTATTACTGTAAATACTCTCAGGATTTCTAAAAACAACTACTCTTTTCACTTTCAGGTTATTAAAAGCATATTCAGCCAGTGCTTTTCCCGCAGCTTTATCGGAATAAACAACTCTAAAAAAAACCGGATTTTGGAGTAAAAAAATGGAGGTGCTGGTAGGAGCTATAACTGCTAATCCGGCTTTTTCATACTCTGGTAATGCTGCCTTGGTAGCATCACTAGAATTATGTCCTATTACTCCTAATATTGAATCATCTTTAACGAGTTGTTGAGCTATTTGTTGAGATTGTATTGGATCGTCGTTATCATTAGCAATAACTATTTCTAGTAATCTACCTGTCAGGCCGTTGTTTCTATTAAATTGATCCTGTGCTTGAGCTACCCCACGTAATACCCCTTCAGCACTTCCTACAACCACCGCTAAGGTAAGAGGAGAACCTGCTTTACGCGCTAGAGCATTGTTATAATAAATTACTACTTCTGGGTCATTTCTGTTTGCTCCTATGGCTTTTTTAAATAAATCCGCTGCTTCTTGATAATTTTCTCTTTGGAAAGCCTGAATGCCTTGATCACGAAATGTATTAGTATTAGCAGGAAATAGGGTTCTTTCGCCTCTACTAATTCTACTATTATCTGCTACACAAAAAACTCCAAAGTCCAGTTTTTCACCTGCTGGACATGGGTTAGTAGGTTCAACTAATATAAAGTTGGTAGGTTTAACTAATATAATACTAGAAATAATTAATGATAAGGTAACTATTGCCGGCAAAATAATCAGCTTTGGATTTGGTGGAGTAACTACTGAAAATGCCTTTTGACGGTTACTTAATATATTTATATTTAATGACCTATTTTCTGATAATTTTGTTGGTGATTTGATTATTTCATATTTAACTTGATTTGCATCTTCAAAAAATGAAACATTATTTTTATCACTAACTGCTGTTAGATATAATTCTAGATTACTTTGATTTTTTTTTTGATCAAGGTTCAATTTATCCAATTCAAAATAAATTTCTTCTTTTAGTGGATGATGTTGTATAATCCAACGCCGCACTAATTCTATTTTAATTTTCTCTCCTGTTTCATCCAAAAAACCATTAGTTTTTAGAAGTTGTTCTGTTTCTATAATTAATTTATTATCTAGCTCATTTGTTAATCTTGCTATTATTGCTAAATAATTTTCTGAAGTCTCTTGAGATTCTGCAATTGCTGAAAAAACAATTTTTTCTGCAATAGAAAATCCATCCCAAAACCAAGCTAAACCAGCCCCTGCTAATTCAACTACCTTATTTATAATAGCTTCTACGTCTTCTCGATTAACTCTCCAATTATCATTGTCTCGCGCTTTACCAAAAATACTAAAACATATTGCCTGAATAAGATAAGGATGTCCTGCTGATAGATTAAAAATTTCTTTTATTGCATCTTCTTCATACTCAAGGATATTTTCGGCTGGTTTAATAATCAAATCTTTGGTACTGTTCTCATCTAATAGCCCAATTTCTATTGCAGGTACATCTTTAAAAATTTGTTTTGTTTTAGGATTATTTATTGATTTTTGTTCTATAAATAAAATGAAAAATAGTTTATTGTTAGTGCTGATTATTTTAGTAAGAGATTTATTAAAATGTCTTAATAATTCTGGATGATCATTATTTAATAATACGTCAAATTCATCAAGTAAAAATACTATATTTTTATTTTGTATTAATTGATACACCTGGGGCAAAAATTTATTTAAAAAAACTTGAGAATCAGATTCCAAGTCTGTAATTACAGGTAATTTTATATTCTCTTCATCTAAAAACAGGTCACTGACCACTTGTTGCGCTAAATGTGCTAAAATCTTGCTTAGTGGTTCTTGAGAGTAATAGTCTAAACTAAACCTAACAAAAACAAACTCGTTCAAATCCTGCAATTTTCGAGGGATATTTCTCAGGACAGATGACTTACCAATACGTCTTTGTCCATAGCATACGATGATTTGTTGCTGCTGTTGAAGATGAGTGGTAATAGAGGAAAACACATCCCCCCGTCCAAACAAAAGTTGTTGGTCAATAGGACGGCCAACAATATAAGGATTTCTTTGATGTTTGGGAAAAGTAATCATCCTTTCACAATACCTCTGAAAAACCACTATGATAACACATCTCAAGTATTAATTTCATCAGTTAAATTACTTAGAAGTTGTTTGAAAAGTTTTAAGTTGTGATTTTAGGCACTTACAGATACCCCCTAACCCCCCCCTTGCTAAGGCTACGGTCTACAGTCTAATCAGGTTGCCTAATAGGGTTTTAATGCCCCCTAACCCCCAATTCTGGGGGAATAAGAACTTCAAAGTCCCTCAAACTTGGGGGATCTAGGGGGATCTAAAAATATTTGATACATCATGATGGACTTTTCAAACACCCTCTTATTTAATTTCTACAAATTTACCATCCTTAATTTGCACAAGAATAGATTCACCTTGACGTTCTCTTTCTTTTGTAAACTTAAGTGGATAGCCTGATGTTTCACTACTATTGAGGGTTACTTTTTCTAATCCTTCTAGTACTGTAGTCCGTGATGGATTGTTAGATAAAGTTTTAATAAAAGCCTGAGTTGCATCATAGCTAGTTGCAGTCCGCCAACTAATACCTCCTCCCCATATTTTATCTGATGCTTGGGCAAAAGGTTTAGCTTGTAATGTTTCTCTAAACCAGGGTATGACAATTATTAAACCCTCTAAATCCTTACCACCTCTAGCTAAAGTTTCATTATTATAAAGAGTATCTCCACTTAGCATTTTTAATTGTCGTATTGGCGGATTTTGAGGACTATTTCTGAGTCTTTCGTTCCTAGAGCTAATCTCCTTAGCAATGTTAATTGCAATACCAGTGCTTTGTGTATCTGGGAACAAAAGCACTACTTCTGCTTCATCACCATATACGCTTTTAGCAACTTCTTTCTCAGCATCAAATGTAGTAGCAGTTAAATCAATCATCGGTTTACGAATTACCTCACCCCCTAATTTTTCAAATTGATTTGTGAATATCTCTCTGATACTATTGCTATAGGGGCTTTTAGGGTTGGCAAAAATTACTGCCTTTTTTAATTGCAAATTCTTATAAGCATATTCAGCGAGTTTTCTACCTCCACTTTCATCAGAATAAACCGCTCTGAAGAAAACTGGGTTATTTAGTAAAATGCTAGTGCTAGTTGGTGAAATAATTGGTAATCCTGCTTTTGCGTATTCTTCTAATGCAACTTGAGTAGCATCACTAGAATTATGTCCAATTATTCCCAGTATTGAAGTATCTTTCACTAATTCTTTGGCTACTTGTTTAGCTTGATCCTTGTTACTATCATTAGCAATGACTATCTCTAGTAACCTACCATTAAGTCCTTTATTTTTACGAAATTGATCTTGTGCTTGCGCTACACCACGTAAAATTTCTTGAGCATGACTTAGATTTGTTCCTATTGGTACAACTACTGCTAAGGTAAAAGGAGAACCTTGTTGACGAGCTAGGGCATTGTTATAATAAATTACTACTTCTGGGTCATTTCTGTTTGCTTGTATAGCTTGTTTAAATAAATTAGCTGCTTGTTCATAATCGCGTTTTTGGAAAGCCCGAATACCTTGATCACGGAATCTATTAGTAGTGGTAGGAAATAAGGTTCTTTCGCCTCGACTAATTCTACTATTATCTGCTACACAGAAAACTCCAAATTCTTTCTTTTCCCCTGCTGGACAAGTTCTGAAACCTGGAGAAATACCTAAACTCACAACTGCGATCGCGATGCCAGCTAACCCCCACTTCAGCCAATTTATATTTGCTATAGGAGTTTTATTTGTAGGTTTAGCATTTTCTCCTTGAGTTTTCTTATTGGTGTTTGTCTTGAGGACATGAATTTCTTGTTGTCTTTGTTGGGCAAAGTCGCTGTCAGGATCAATTTTCAAAATCAACTCACATTGTTGTATTGCCTCAGTCCATTTTCCATTAACTATCAACTTATGTATATACTTTTCTCTTGTTTTCAAAAGTCCGTTTTTGCTACGTTCTTTATCAATATTGTAAGCTCTTGTGTAAATCTCTATGGCTTGCTCAAAATTTTCTTTTTGTGAATATTGTTCAGCTATGTTTAATAAAGGCTCTAAAACAATATCTTGTTGATGATTAATAGAATAAAATAAATGAGCTCGGTTATACAGTTCACAGGCTTTATCAAGGGCTTGAATATTTAAATCTTGAATCTTTAAATATTCTGCGGCTAAAGATGTTACAGTTTCAAAGTTATTAGGATTAAAGTGTAACGCTTGTTCGTAAAGATGTAATGCTCTTTCAGTGTGATTTGTTGCTACTGACTTAAGATTATTAACATCAGTTTGATTAGTGCTTTCTACATTCTTAATTTCTTGTTCTAACGGATATTCTTTGCATAACAACCGACGAACTAATCCCATTTTAATTTGACATTTTGTATCATCTAAAAATTCATATTCAACTAATTGTTCGTGTGCTTTTATCAAATATTTTGTTGACACTATGCCATATCTTTCTAATAGGGTTAGTGGTTGTTCAGGAATAGATAGATTTTGTGCAATAGCTCTCTTTTGAGCTTCTGCTACTGCCAAAAGAATAATTTGCTGTTCAGGAGTCAGTCCAAACCAGAATTCTAAAGCACCTTTAGCCATTTTAAGTGCTTCATTTACATTATTTTCAACATCTTGATCAGTTATATTTAAAGAATCAGGTCTTGGATTATGGGCATGGCGTTGTCGTGCTAGACCATAAAGACTAAAGCAAATAACTTGAATAAAATAAGGATGTCCTGCGGATAAATCGAAAATAGCTTCTATTGCTTCTGGTTGATATGTTAAAGCTACTGTATCAGATTGAGTAATTATTTTTTTAGTATTTTCTATATCTAAAAAACCAATTCTATGATATGGTGCTTCACGCAATAAAGAAATCAACTTTGGTAATCTTGAGATATGCCTACCTACAACTGGAATAATAAATAATTTATTATCTTTCTCTATTAATTGGATAATATACTCACAAAAATTCTTACCATCTGTATATGATTCACTTAAAACATCAAATTCGTCGCAGAGAAAAACCAATTTTCTACCACCTAAGTGATCATAAATAGTCGGCAAAAATTGACTAGAGAAAACATTAGTGTCAGATATTACATCATCTGCCAGACTATCTAAAAATTTTTCATGTATTGACAGATCCCCTAAAATTTTTTTTGCCATCTCCTGTAAAATTTTTTCGAGAGGTGAATCTGCGTGATGTTGAAAATCAAAACTAATAAAAATAAATTCATCTTTAATAGCTGCTGCAATATTTTGAGGAATAAATCTCAGTATTGAAGTCTTACCAACTCGTCGTTGTCCGTAAAATAAAATTAGTCGTACACTTTGTTCCAGACTATCATTAATCAGACTGAATATATCTTCGCGTCCAAAAAGTTTTTCAGGATCTATAATTTGACTACCTACTATATAAGGATTTGGTGGGAAATGGAAACTAGTCATATTTCATGTTCTCACAACTTATAAATTTAATTTCACATCAATCATCTTTCATAAACTTAGTAGAGAAGTTCCATAAAACCTCCCTACTCAAAAGTTTATTTAGGAAATACTGGCACTACTTTTGCAATCCAATCTAAGACAGACTTTACATTCTCTGGATGATTTCCCAACCAAGTAACTACTTCTTTAACCTTCCCTACTTGTCCATGACTGATCAGATTGAGAAATTCTTTTTCTCTATCTTTGATTAAAGTATTTGATGTCTTCAAAATTTCCTCTGTCACCCATTTTTTCATCAGTGATGAGGTGAAAGAGTAAAATGTTCCTGTGTCCGTAGAACTAGAAGTAATTACACCCCTATCTTCTAATGTACTCAACCAGCGTCTATGTTGGGTAAGAATACGTCCTATACCACTCAAATTAAATTTAATCTCCTCTATATGACCTTCCATATCTAACAAGGCTATTAGCATTAATAAGGCTTGGTCTATTTCACTACATCTGTCCCAAATGGTTTGAAAAATTTGTTGCGTATCTCTTTCAAAACCCCTAGCAAATGTCTTAATATTAGGCGTATTACCGGGTTGTATCTGTCCCCATAGCAAGAAACCAGCAGTTTGTACTAAAGTCGGATGTCCACCTGTAATATTGATAATTTCGCCCCGTAACGTTGGTGGTCTAATTATTGTCAATAGTTCAACCAACTCGCTCGTAGTAAATAGTTTCAGAGATTGAAATAAGTAGTGATTGTACCAGGGAGAAGCATTAGGATTAGGTTTAGGACCACAATCAGGTTGACTCAGGGGTTGAAGTGAGGCAACAATCATGGATAGATAACGACCTTCTTCCGCATGAACAGCCAAGTTACGACATTGGGCTAAAAATGTTCCCATTTCCGCTTCTGTGTATTGATCATTGCTTACTAAAGCTGCATCCAAATCATCTACCAACAATAATAAAAATTTACCTTTGTTCCCTAATCTCCCTAGTGCTTGGCGTAAACTATCATTTGTAACTGTTTGTTCAAGTAAGGGTTTAATTTCCGCTTGCAATTGCGGTTCGCTGTCCAATTGATCACACAGCATAGTTAAGACCTCGCGCCAAAAACCAGCAGGAGTGAAGGGAATGATGTTTTCGCAGCTAAGTAAAACAATGACAACCTCGGATGGATCTATACCATGTTCTCGCAATGCTTGTTCAGAAGCAAGTTTCCGCAAAAATGAGGTTTTGCCCATTCCTGGTCCACCCCAAATGGCACAATGACTGCGGACGTAAATTAGGTCAAGAGCAAAGTTAATTTCTGATGTGCGTCCCACAAAATGTTCTGGAGGAACTGGTTTACCTGGAAAAAAGGGATTAGCCATGGTGAATTTTAATAGTTCGATAAATTAAGATTTTTGCAACAATATAATATCAGTAGTGTACTGGTTTTATCTCTTAGAAGCAATATGCAATCTGAATTTAATTTCTTTCAGCACTGGTATCCACTCATACCTATAGAAGACTTAGAAACGCAAAAACCTAAACCCATCACCTTATTAGGAAAAAGATTAGTAATTTGGAAACCTACAAAATCAGAAACCTATCGAGTATTTTTAGATCAATGTCCCCACCGTCTTGCACCATTAAGCGAAGGTAGAATAGAAACTAAAACAGGTAACTTAATGTGTAGTTATCATGGTTGGGAATTTAATGAAAATGGTATTTGTCAACGCATTCCCCAAGCAGAAAACCCAGAACTTATCTCCAAAAATCAAGACAATTTTTGTATTATTTCCTTTCCCGTGCGTCAACAACAGGATATACTTTGGGTTTGGCCAGATGAGAAAACAGCGACAATAGCTGAAAATACCCCTCTACCATTATCACCACAAATAGATACAGAAAAAGGATTTGTTTGGTCTTCCTATGTACGAGATTTGGAATACGATTGGGAAACATTAGTAGAAAATGTTGCTGATCCTAGTCATGTTCCTTTTGCCCATCATGGGGTTCAGGGTAAGCGAGAAACTGCTCAACCCATACCTCTTAATATTATTAAATCCAGTCCAGATTTGATAGAAGCCAATACTTCAGGGCGTTTGCAAACTACAATTACTTTTCAACCTCCTTGTCGCTTAGAATATACAATTAAGATTGGCAACACAGATAAAAAACTAGGATTAGTGACTTATTGTATTCCTGTTTTACCTGGTAAATGTAGAATTGTGGCACAATTTCCCCGTAACTTTGCCAAAACAGCCCATAAACTCATACCTCGTTGGTGGACTCATATTAAAACTCGGAATTTAGTTTTGGATGGGGATATGATTTTATTAAGTCAGCAAGAGTATGTCTTAAAACAAAAACAAATAAGTGAAAGTTGGAAAACTGCCTATAAATTACCAACAGGTGCAGATAGGTTAGTCATTGAATTTCGCAATTGGTTTGATAAATATTGTCATAGTCAGTTACCTTGGCAGCAAGTAGGAATAAATTCAACTGCCCATTCACAAATCAATGAAAATCGCGCTGTTGTTTTAGATCGTTATCAACAACATACCCAACACTGTAGTAGTTGTCGCAATGCGGTCAAAAATTTACAAAGATTACAAATAGGACTATTAAGCTATTTTATAATTGTTTTATCTGGGGTAACTATTTTGCCTGATGAGATGCGTCTCAAAGTTGGTTTACCATTGATGATTACAGCACTTGTAGGATTGGGAGTTTATGCTTGGTTAAAACTTTCATTAATTCCTCAATTCTACTTTGTGGATTATATTCATGGTGAGAAATAATCCCACAATTTCAAAACATATTGAGGACTGATTGACACCTATTGCCTATTACCGAGCATATAAACTACCCACGCTGCCCTTCGGATCAGGCGTGGGGCTTGAAGTCGGTTAAGCTAAATTTTCAATCCCAAACGCTGAAAATCCTGCCGTACCTCATTCCATAAAGCTTTATTATATGGGTCAATTTTTAAGGCTTTTTTCAGATAAATTCTAGCTTTTGGGAGTTGTTTTTCCGTAATTAACGCTCTTCCCCTGATTTGATAAGCGATCGCTAACCATTGACGCACCTCCCCATCTGCTGGTAAACGTGCCAGTAAGGCCTCTGCTAGAGCGATCGCCTGGGGAAAACGTTTTTCCTGTAAAAATCGCTGCAACTGTTCATAAGTCTTCCACTTTAACCTTTGTTCTATATCCTGTAAATTGGGTGGCACAGAGGTAAATGTTGTTTTTGGTGCTGCTGGTGCAGTTTTCATTTTTGGGGGACTAGCAACCTCAGTTTTAACATTTCTAGATTTGGGCTTAATTTCCTCTGGTGGTAACACAGTTTTGAGGAACTTATAAGCCTCAGTCAGGGCAATAAATTTATCTTTAGCTTTGAGATCATCTGAATTAATATCAGGATGATATTGCTGCACTAATCGGCGATAGGAGGCTTTAACATCAGTAAAAGAAGCTCCCGACCTTAAACCTAATATACGGTAATAATCTTCAAGATCCATCTTGCTTTGCTCCAATTCAAAATTCAAAATTAAAAATTCAAATGGAATTTTCAACCTTGAATTTTGAATCTATTTTTTCTTTTTAGATGCGTTCTTCAATCACACGATCAATTAAACCGTATTCTTTAGCTTCTTGAGCAGACATAAAAAAGTCCCGATCCATGTCTTTTTCAATCTTACCCAAAGGTTGACCAGTATTATCACAGTAAATTTGATTTAGCTGACTCCGAATGCGCAGAATTTCCCTAGCTTCAATTTCAATATCAGAAGCTTGTCCGCGAGTTCCCCCAGAAGGTTGGTGAATCATAATCCGGGAGTGAGGCAAAGCCAAACGTTTACCCTTTGTACCAGCAGCCAATAGGAAAGATCCCATGGAAGCGGCTAAACCGACACAAATTGTCACCACATCTGACTTGATGTGTTGCATAGTGTCATAAATTGCCAAACCAGATGTCACCATACCACCGGGGGAATTGATATACAAATAAATATCCTTCCCTGGATCATCAGAATCCAGATATAGCATCACGGCAATAATTTGGTTAGCAATTTCGTCATCTACATCTCTTCCTAAGAAAATAATTCTTTCCCGGGAAAGACGATCATAAATGCTAATCCAATCTGTATATTGTCCACCGGGCATCCGGTAAGGAACTTTAGGTACGCCTATAGGCATTTGTGGTACTCCGTTTGTCAGTGGTCAGTTGTCAGTTGTCAGGTGAGGCTATATCTTCTTGCCCCTTACCTCATGCCTTAAAGGACACTTGCCGGTAGGGGGGGATTGGCGAGTTCTTCCTTCTCAAAAACTCGGTCAATTAAGCCGTAGTCCTTGGCTTGGTAGGGAGTCATATAGAACAGACGATCCATATCCTTGCTAATTTTTTCTGATGTCTGTCCCGTAGTGCGAGACAGAATATCAAGCATTGAAGCTTTATTGGCCAAAACTTCCTGAGCGCGAATTTGAATATCCGTTGCTTGACCTTGGGCGTAACTCTTGGGTTGGTGCAGGATAATCGAAGAATTGGGCAAACTAGCACGACAGCCTTTTGTCCCGGCACTAAGAATCATTGCTGCCATACCCATTGCCGAACCGATACAAATGGTGTGAATGGGAGGCTTGATGTATTTCATAGTGTCATAGATAGCGAAGGCTTCGGTTTCAAAACCGATAGGTTCGCCACTGTAACCAGAAGTACCTGTAGAGTTGATGTAGATTTTAATGGGCTTTTCGGGGTCATCAGACTGCAAATACAGCAATTCAGCGACGATTAATTCCGTAACAGCAGGAACTAATGGCATACCGAGATAAACAATTCGCTCCTTCAATAGTAGAGAGGGTAAATCTGGTGGCGGTGTCCGGTAGGAGCTATCGCCGTAATAGGGGGCTTGCACAGCCTTGATGGGAGAATTGTTCATAGCTACTGATCGCCTGAAACTATGCCGTTAATGTATTACATCCTAACGCGATGTTTGAGAGATTTAGAGTGCGGATTTCTCGATGATATAGCAGGAGGCAGGAGGTATGAGGTAGGAGGCAAGAGGAAACGCCTTATCCTGTATGATTTTTAAGTTTCAGTTTGTCAAGTAGGAATTCACGGAACAGGGAAGATACAAGAAAGATGTCTTTCACCTTTCATTCTTCATTCTGATGGCAGAGTGTGGCGTTAGCCATACTCCTGAACTCCTGAATTCTTACAAATGTGAAATCTAAAATCCAAAATCTAAAATTCCATAATTTTTTCACAAGTGCCACAGATAAGCACTAAACTAAAAAGTCTTGTATAGCAAAACCTGTCCATTAAAATTAAGTCATTATGTCCAAGGTTCTTGTCTCCGATCCCATTGATCAAGTTGGTATTAATATTCTTTCTCAAGTGGCTACAGTTGATGTTAAAACCACTCTCAAGCCAGATGAACTTAAAGCCATTATTGGTGAGTATGACGCGCTAATGATTCGTTCTGGTACTCGCGTTACTCAAGAAATTATAGAAGCTGGCACGAAATTAAAAATTATTGGCCGTGCTGGTGTGGGTGTGGATAACGTTGATGTTCCCGCAGCCACTCGCAAAGGAATAGTTGTCGTCAATTCCCCTGAAGGTAATACCATTGCCGCCGCAGAACACGCCCTAGCAATGATGTTATCCCTATCTCGTCACATTCCTGATGCTAATGCTTCCGTTAAACGTGGTGAGTGGGATCGCAAAAGTTATGTTGGTTCAGAAGTATACAAAAAAACTCTCGGCGTTGTCGGCTTAGGCAAAATTGGTTCTCACGTTGCCTCTGTAGCCAAGGCTATGGGAATGAAACTCCTGGCTTATGATCCATTTATCTCCGCAGAAAGAGCCGAACAACTGGGTTGTCAATTAGTCGAGTTAGATTTGCTATTCCAGCAAGCTGACTATATCACCTTGCATATTCCCAAAACTAAGGAAACTGCTAATTTAATCAACGCTAGAACTTTGGCGTTAATGAAACCCACCACCAGAATTATTAACTGCGCTCGAGGTGGGATTATAGATGAAGCGGCTTTAGCAGCAGCCATTAAAGATGGTGTCATTGCTGGGGCAGCTTTGGATGTATTTGATGCCGAACCATTGGGTGAATCAGAATTGCGATCGCTCGGTAAAGATGTCATTCTCACTCCCCACCTTGGTGCTTCCACTGCTGAAGCTCAAGTTAACGTCGCCATAGATGTGGCTGAACAAATTCGGGATGTGTTATTAGGACTACCTGCCCGCTCTGCTGTCAACATTCCTGGACTTGGCCCCGACATCCTAGAAGAATTCAAGCCCTACATGGAATTAGCCGAAACCTTGGGTAACTTAGTTGGTCAACTCACCGGCGGTCGAGTAGAAACACTTAATATTACGCTACAAGGGGAACTAGCAACTAACAAGAGTCAACCCCTAATTATCGCCACCCTCAAAGGACTACTTTACCAAGCCCTGCGGGAACGGGTAAATTATGTTAACGCTAATATAGAAGCTAGAGAAAGAGGTATACGCGTTATTGAAACTAGAGATGCTTCAGCGCGAGATTATGCCGGTTCATTACATCTCCAAGCCACAGGTACTTTAGGTACACATTCTGTCACTGGTGCTTTATTAGGTGATAAGGAAATTCACCTCACTGACATTGATGGTTTCCCCATTAACGTTCCTCCCAGCAAATATATGCTGTTTACCCTGCACCGTGATGTCCCAGGTATTATTGGTAAACTCGGTTCTCTACTCGGCAGCTTTAATGTCAATATTGCCAGTATGCAGGTCGGTCGAAAAATCGTTCGTGGTGATGCTGTAATGGCTTTGAGCATTGATGATCCCCTACCCGATGGCATTTTAGAGGAAATTAAAAAATTACCCGGCATTCGGGATGCTTATACAGTCACCCTTTAACTACTACGCCGTAAGTCCCCCACTGAATTTGGTACTCCGAATCAGTGTGGGTAGTTCACATCCATCATCTTCATCACAAAAATCATAGTTTGTTTTTCCTTTCCATTACCAATCTAAAATCTAAAATCTAAAATTCTATGGCAAATACTTGGTGGGAACTGCATATTTTATCGGAACTAGATTTAGAAGATACTATATTTTGGCGCTTAGAAAATTTTGGCTGTCGTGGTACAGCAGTAGAAATTAAAGGCAATGTCTTACTAGTTAAAGCCTATTTACCCAGCTTTCAAGCACAACTTTTAGATTTAGCAGCTTTATCATTATCACTCCGTCAAGATGCGCTATGTGTTGGACTATCATCCCCCATACTCCATTGGGGTTTAATTGACGAGGAAGACTGGTCTAGTAGCTGGAAACAACATTGGCAACCTGAAGAAATAGGCGATCGCTTCCTCATTAACCCCGCTTGGTTGCCTTTACCCACATCCATGGACCGCCTAGTAATTCGCTTAGATCCAGGCGTAGCATTTGGTACGGGTAATCACGCTACCACCCAATTATGTTTAGAATCCCTGGAAATGCGCTTTAGTGAACTTCCGCACTCCTTCGTTGGTACAGAGGAAAAAGGAGAACCTTTAGTTATTGCTGATATTGGTTGTGGTTCAGGTATTCTTGGTATTGGGGCAATATTATTAGGCGCGGGTAAAGTTTATGCAGTTGATAATGATCCCTTAGCCGTAAAATCTACTTTTAGTAATCGCGCTCTCAATGATATACGACCTGATGCTTTAATCCCCATGGAAGGAAGTGTCAGTATGATACAGAAAATCATAGATCAGCCTGTAGATGGAATTGTCTGCAATATTTTAGCTGATGTGATTATTGAATTACTTCCAGAAATGACCGCCATTTCCAAACCTAGCACTTGGGGAATATTTAGCGGTATTTTACTAGAACAATCAAAAGGAGTTGCAGATGCCTTAGAACAAAACGGTTGGATAGTTGCTACTCTCTGGAAACGCAAAGAATGGTGTTGTTTAAATGCCCGGCGTTGTTAGTGATGCTTAACCAGATAAAATAATCATCTGTCCTCTTGGTGCATAACAAACCATGACCACCATTTCCGAAAGTCCCTTTTCTCCCCAAGAAATCGCCTCAGAAGGCATTAAACCAGAAGAATATACCGACATTGTCCGCCGCCTAGGCCGTCATCCCAACAAAGCCGAATTAGGTATGTTTGGAGTAATGTGGTCAGAACATTGTTGTTATAAAAATTCCCGTCCTCTCCTCAAACAGTTTCCCACCACAGGCCCCCGCATCCTGGTAGGACCCGGTGAAAATGCTGGAGTTGTAGACTTAGGAGATGGATTGCAACTAGCCTTTAAAATAGAATCCCATAACCACCCTTCCGCCGTTGAACCCTTCCAAGGTGCTGCGACAGGTGTAGGAGGTATATTAAGAGATATATTTACAATGGGGGCGCGTCCCATTGCCCTATTAAATTCTCTCCGCTTCGGTAGTTTAGATGACCCGAAAACCCAAAGATTGTTTATCGGTGTTGTAGCGGGTATAAGCCATTATGGTAACTGTGTCGGTGTTCCCACAGTTGGTGGTGAAGTCTATTTTGACCCAGCTTATTCAGGAAATCCCTTAGTTAACGTCATGGCACTGGGATTAATGGAAACATCAGAAATCGTAAAATCCGGCGCTGCGGGAATTGGCAACCCTGTTTTATATGTCGGTTCAACCACCGGACGGGATGGCATGGGAGGCGCGAGTTTCGCCAGTGCTGAATTAACCGATGAGTCAATGGATAACCGTCCTGCGGTGCAAGTAGGCGATCCATTTTTAGAGAAATCCTTAATTGAAGCTTGTTTAGAAGCCTTTAAAACCGGGGCGGTGGTAGCGGCTCAAGATATGGGTGCTGCTGGTATAACTTGTTCTACTTCGGAAATGGCTGCTAAGGGCGGCGTAGGTATTGAATTTAACCTAGACAGAGTTCCATCGCGAGAGTTGGGAATGGTACCTTATGAATATCTGCTTTCCGAATCTCAAGAAAGAATGTTGTTTGTGTCCCAAAAAGGACGAGAACAGGAATTAATTGATATTTTCCACCGTTGGGGACTGCAAGCTGTAGTTGCGGGTACGGTTATTGAGGAACCCATTGTCAGGATTTTGTTTCATGGGGAAATAGCGGCGGAAATTCCTGCTGATGCTTTGGCAGAAAATACGCCTTTATATGAACGGGAACTATTATCAGAACCTCCCGAATATGCAAGAACGGCTTGGGCATGGACTGATGCCAGTTTACCTAACTGTGATATTACCGGGATTGAAGTTAATGGCAAGTTGCAATCTTGGCAAGATGTTTTATTAACTTTGCTGGGTACACCTACCATTGCTTCTAAGAGTTGGGTATATCGGCAATATGATCATCAGGTGCAAAATAATACTGTGTTGTTGCCTGGTGGTGCGGATGCTGCTGTAGTGCGTTTGCGTCCTTTAGAAGCAAACCCCAATCTAAAATCTAGCATCCAAAATCTAAAATCCGGTGTTGCGGCTACGGTAGACTGTAATTCTCGTTATGTTTATCTTGACCCCTACGAAGGAGCTAAGGCAGTGGTAGCGGAAGCGGCACGGAATCTTAGTTGTGTGGGCGCGCAACCCCTAGCGGTGACGGATAACCTCAATTTTGGTAGTCCCGAAAAACCCATCGGTTATTGGCAGTTAGCGTCCGCTTGTCGAGGTTTAAGTGAAGGTTGTCAGGAGTTAGGAACGCCGGTAACTGGTGGTAATGTGTCCTTGTATAATGAAACCTTTGATAATCAGGGAAATCCTCAGCCTATTTATCCAACTCCTGTTGTGGGAATGGTGGGTTTAATTGAAGATTTAGATAAAATCTGTGGTCAAGGTTGGAAAAAACAAGGTGATATAATTTACCTTTTAGGTTTACCCATTCAATCCAAAATCCTTCGACCGGTCGAAGTCCAAACTCCAAAATCTCAAATTGAATTGGGTGCTTCCGAGTATTTAGCAACGATTCACAATACAATTGCTGGAAACCCGCCTAGAGTTGATTTTGCTTTAGAACGTAATGTACAAAGAGCTTGTCGTGAGGGCATTCGTTCTGGATGGGTGCGTTCAGCCCATGATACTGCTGAAGGTGGTTTAACCGTAGCTTTGGCGGAGTGTTGTTTAAGTGGTAAGTTAGGGGCTAAAATTAATTTAGGTATTTCTGCAAATCATGATTCTCGTTTTGATGAAGTGCTATTTGGTGAAGGTGGTGCGAGAATCTTGGTTTCTGTAAGTGCTGAAAATCAGGAAATTTGGCAATCCTATTTACAAGAACATTTAGGAGAAAATTGGCAAAAATTGGGCGTGGTTGCTGACTCGGAAATTGGTTTAATGGTTTCTACCATTGATAACCAAGAAATAATTAAGGTTAGCATTTCTGACATGGGCAACGTTTACGATCAAGCGATCGCTCAACGTCTCACTATCTATGCAAACACATAAACAGCTTGAAAATTTACAATTGGTGTTTAATCCTTAACCAAATTACGGTACTGTTGTGATAGATGGTTAAAGATTTGTTAAGAAAAAGGAAGAAGGTGATAGGTGCTACGCCACGGTGACAGATGACAGTAAGAAGGCAAAAGTTGATTCTTACCCATTACCAATTTCCCATTACCCATTACCCATTACCCATTACCAATTTCCCATTACCCATTACCCATTACCAATTTCCCAGTTACGACACCCCACCAGGAGCAAAAACCAGCATGATTCCCCAGCATCCTATCACCTCTGATCAATCCATCAACATCGGTGAAAACGCCTGTGACAAACCAGAAGAAGCTTGTGGTGTGTTTGGCATTTACGCCCCAGAACAAGATGTTGCAAAAATGACATACTTTGGATTGTATGCCCTCCAACATCGGGGTCAAGAATCTGCTGGTATTGCTGTTTTTGAAGGAACTCACGTCCACCAGCACAAAGATATGGGTTTGGTGTCTCAAGTATTTAGTGAAGCTATTTTAGAAGAATTACCCGGTAATCTTGCGGTTGGTCATACCCGTTATTCTACCACTGGTTCTAGTCGCAAAGTTAATGCCCAACCTGCGGTAGTAGAAAGTCGTTTAGGTAATTTGGCACTATCACATAATGGTAATTTAGTCAATACCATACAATTGGGAGAACAATTAGTTAAAAGTAATTTTAACCTAGTTACAACCACAGATTCAGAAATGATTGCCTATGCGATCGCCCAGGAAATTAACTCCGGTGCAGACTGGTTAACAGGTGCAATGAATGCCTTTAAACGTTGTCAAGGTGCATTTAGCCTCGTAATTGGTACACCCGATGGTATTATGGGGACTCGTGACCCTAACGGCATTCGTCCCTTAGTCATTGGTACATTAGATAGTAATCCGGTGCGTTACGTTCTCGCTTCCGAAACCTGTGGTTTAGATATTATTGGTGCTGAATATCTGCGTGATGTTCAACCAGGGGAATTAGTTTGGATCACCGAAACAGGTTTAGAATCATTTCAATGGCATGAAAAGTCAGAACGCAAACTATGTATTTTTGAAATGATCTACTTTGCCCGTCCTGATAGTTTAATGCACAACGAAACTTTATATAGCTATCGGATACGTTTAGGACAAAGATTAGCAAAAGAATCACCCATAGAAGCAGACATAGTATTTGGTGTACCTGATTCTGGCATACCTGCGGCCATTGGTTTCTCCCAAAAATCGGGAATAGCCTATGGTGAAGGATTGATTAAAAATCGCTACGTCGGTAGGACATTTATTCAACCCACCCAAAGTATGCGCGAAACCGGAATTAAAATGAAATTGAACCCCCTGAAAGATGTCTTATTTGGCAAGAGAGTGGTAATAATTGATGATTCCATCGTCCGGGGAACTACTAGCCGCAAACTTGTTAAAGCTTTGCGTGATGCAGGTGCGATAGAAGTACACATGAGAATATCTTCCCCACCTGTAACCCATCCTTGCTTTTATGGTATAGATACAGATACCCAAGATCAACTAATTGCCGCCACAAAATCAGTTGCAGAAATAGCGAAACAATTAGAAGTTGATACTCTTGCTTATTTGACTTGGGAAGGAATGTTAGAAACCACTAGGGAAGATACAAATAGTTTCTGTTCAGCTTGTTTTACAGGTAATTATCCTGTAGCTATTCCTGAACGAGTGAAGCGTTCTAAATTAATCTTAGAAAAAGCGACAATTTAAGTGAGGCAAAAAGATCCCCGACTTCTATGAACAATTTATCATTGATGGACACAATCAATCAAAGAAGTCGGGGATCTGGGTATTAAAGGCAAAAAGATCCCCGACTTCTATGAACAATTTATCATTGATGGACACAATCAATCAAAGAAGTCGGGGATCTGGGTATTAAAGGCAAAAAGATCCCCGACTTCTATGAGCAATTTATCATTGATGGACACAATCAATCAAAGAAGTCGGGGATCTGGGTATTAAAGATTAATATTTATCAAATATTACCACCTTGAAAAATCTGTTGGGCAGTCAAATTCAAATCTGGAAAAGTTGGTGATATCATCCTTTCATCATTTCTAAACTGCCTTACTTGATACTCATCTTCAATTAATAAGTAAATAGATATAGTAGGTTGTTTAGGACTACCTATATAACGAATACCTCCTAAAGCTAAATAATCAATAATCCAATATTCAGGAATGCCAATCTCTTCATAATCTCGTAATTTAGTTAGGTAGTCATCACGCCAATTTGTACTAACGACCTCAACAATTAAGGGAATAGAAGCAGCTTGAGTTACAGTTGATTGTTTTTGCCACAGAGGTTCATTGACTAAATTAGTTTTGTTTAATAATAGAATATCTGGTACATAACCTGATTCGCTTTCAGGCGGTTTGACTAATGCTTGTTTAGGAATGGAATAAGGAAGATTTAATCTATCAAATTCTACAGTTATTTTCCTAGCTGTAAAACCTATGACATCTTCATGTGGTCCTGTTGGTTGTGACATCTCCACAATTACTCCATTATGCAGTTCATAGGGTTCTCCATCTGGTTTCCAATCTGCAAATTCCGCAAAGGTTACTGGTTTTTGTAAAACTTGAACCATGATTTATATACCCTCCGGTAGTGGTTCTACAAAAGTTGTAATTCGTGATGCTTTGGGTCGAGAAGAGGTAATCACTTCACCTTTTTATTTTGCTGGAGGGTTGCTAAAACCCGGTTTATCTGACTACAGCTTTAATTTAGGTTTACAGCGATTTAAACTAGATGCTGATAATTTTAATTATGGTTCTCCGGCTTTTCTCGGTCGCTATCATCAGGGTATCACTAACTCCCTGACCCTGGGCGGGCGCTTGGAGGTTGCTAGTAATTTAATTAGTGGTGGTTCTACTCTAATCACTACCCTACCCTTTGGGGCTTTAGAACTATCCCTGGCCGCTAGTAGTGAATCAGGAATTTCCGGGACTGCGGCTGCCCTCACCTATAGCTATTCTAGTCGTAATATCGGTTTTGGTGGTTCGGTGCGGCTGTTGAGTGACCGATATGCTAATTTAAGTTTGAAAGCATTAGATGACAGAGCCACCTTAGAAAATAATGCTTTTATTTCTATCTCTCCTATCCGTAATTTCAGCTTAGGTTTGCAGTATGCGTCCTCTGACTTCCGTGACAAAGGACAGAATAACCTTCTAGGTCTTACCAGTACTTTGCGTCTCAATTCCCGTGCAGATTTATCTATAAATCTCACCAAGTCTAACCAACCTACACAACCAACTACAAATGAACTATTTATCGGGTTCAATTATACTTTAGGTAATGCGAGGGCTAGTATTAATCGGCAAAATACCAATGGTAAAACTGTAATTAGCTCCACTGTATCCTTGGAAAAATCTCGACCGGTTGGCAATGGCTGGGGCTACCGTCTTCAGGTTAACCCCAACGAGGAAAAAATTCCCGCCAATGGTAATATCCAGTATCGCGCTCCCTTTGGGGTTTATGAGTTAAACCTCAACCGCAGTAATGGTATAAATAGTGGCTCTGTTAATATCTCTGGTAGTATTATCGGCATAGGAAATAGTGTTTTTCTGGCTCCTCCTGTCACTGAAAGCTTTGCACTGATAAAAGTTCCAGGGGTGAGGGGTGTGCGTGGTTACAGTAATAATCAGGAAATTGGACGCACTAATTCTCAGGGTAATTTAATAATTACTAATCTGCGCCCTTATAATGGGAATAATTTGAAAATCCAAGATGAGGATATTCCTTTAAACTACAAAATTGATGCTAATGAAAAGGTCATTGCTCCGACTTTTCGAGGTGGGGCAGTTGTGCCTTTTCCTGTGCGCCTAATTCAGGGTCTTATCGGTACTTTGTCGGTAGAAACATCAGGAAAAACCGTAATTCCGTCCTATGGTCAGTTAAATGTAACTGTGGATAATCAAATTATTAACTCACCTATTGGTAAGGAAGGAGATTTTTATTTAGACAGTGTTCCTCCGGGAAAATATGCAGCTAATGTAGACTATGAAGGAGGTATTTGTAATTTTGAGCTAACTATTCCCCAGTCTCAGGAACAAATAGTTAATTTAGGTAATTTAAAGTGTATCACTCCTTAGAGGGTGTTTTAAGCTGTTACGCAACAACTTAACTATCTCTGTTCCCCATTCCCCATTCCCCATTCCCCATTCCCTTTTAACGCTAACCTACTTAACTCTTAAATTCAAATTTTTTCTCCATGTCTGATCAAATTAGTCTCCAAGTCAATGGAGAAACGCGCAATTGTTTATCCCTAACTCCTTTACCGGAATTACTGCAAGAATTAGGTTTTAATCCGCGTTTAGTAGCAGTAGAATACAACGGTGAAATATTACATCGTCAATTTTGGACTGAAACTCAAATCAAAGACGGCGATCGCTTAGAAGTAGTCACCATCGTGGGTGGTGGTTAATTCAACAAACAAGAATAGCAAGATTCTGGACTATATAACCAACGATGATAGTTTTTGCGTTTAGCTAATTCTCTACCTTGACGGCCTAGTTTTTCCCGTAGTTGTGAATCTTGACACAAGTGCTTAAAAGCTTGTAAAATCTCATAACCAGAATCGGGATTTACTAACAGACCATTTTCTTGATGATGAACCGCATCTAAAACACTCCCTAAGCAAGAAGCAATTACAGGTTTACCAAAATAACCCGCTTCTAAATAAACCATACCAAAATTATCTATGGTTGGATCTTCATAATTATCTGAATTTAACATAGCGAAAATATCACAGGCAGCATAATAACCCGCTAAATCCCGTTCTGGTACATACCTAGCAAAATGTACTCTGTTATCAATTCGTAATTTTCGCGCTTGGGATTTTAGCTGGTTTTCATAAACTCCTGTACCGCAAATAATACAATGGACATCTACACCAATAGTTAGTAATACGGGAATATTATCTATTACCCGATCAAAGTTATTATATTTAACCAAATTACCCACAGAAAGAATCAAAATTGCTGTTTCGGGAATATGATAATTTTGCCGAATGCGATGACGTAAATCATCAAGATGACTCAAACTAGTAGGATTACCAAATTTTTCTGGACTCACTACTGGGTTAATAACATGAGTCGGAGTATCTAAGCGAAAAGTATTTCTTAAAGCATTGCGAATATAAGAACTATGACAAACAATACCCTTAGCACGGTTGAGAGTTAATTTTAATAACCATCTCCATAGAGGATTACCAGAAATCCGTAGTAAATCATTACCATGTAAATAGATAAAAAAGCGAATTGGTAAGATATAACTTAGTGCTAACAACACCGGAAAATCCTCACCATGACACCATTCTATATAACGATAATGATAACGAAAATATAATTTAATAGCTAGGAAAAACGAGCAAACAATATTAAATCCAGATTGCAGAATCTGAATTAACCAATGATTACACCAAGAGGGAAAATGAAACCAACGATAAACGGGAAATTGCTGAGATTGATCAAATTTTTGATCTCCAGCAAAACCACCAGCTAAAACAATTACCTGCTCTGGATCTTGTAAACAACGATTATAAACATATTCACCAATTACTGCTTCTTCTGGACGGAATATTTGCGAAATCACTAGGATATTGGGATAAGCTGTTTTATCTCTAACTTGTAACCCTAGTTGTGATATATTTTCCATAATTAAGCTTGATAAATTAACTGGAATTAGGGCATTATATGAAATTCATTTACTTAATCAAAACCAAAGTAAATAAATTACCAAAACTATGATATTGGCAGTTTCAATAGATTATTACTTACATCCACCAACATCATCATAATCAATTTTAAAGATATCCCATAGGTAACTCTGATGATAGATATAAATAGCATTTTGGAGATTTCGTTGATTGAAAATGCAATACATCAATGTAATATTAAATTTGTTAACAATGAGATTGATCAAAATTAGGAATTATACAAGATTGGACTCAAAATCTAATTATCATCTCAATTCCTTGTCCATTTTTTGTAGGTTGGGTTAAGCGACAGCGCAACCCTACGCGAACGTACCTCAACCCAACCTACAAATCAAGACTTTTTTCGATTTGGACAAGGTATTGTTATTTTAGAGGTAATTTATCAATTAGCTCTAATTGAAGGATTTTAGTATCAGCTAGGTTATTTCTCTGAAATCTTGCTCCTCTATATTCTTGATTTCACAAGTATTATCAATCCTGAATTATTCTTGAAATGAGCAGACACATGGCTAACAAAACTATCAATTTTTAACGGATTTTGTCGCCAATTATTGTTGAATTTTTCAGGTTTATCAATGCTGACTAAGTTATCTACAAAATCGAAAATAGTTATGATTCATCATTGATATTTATCAGAAATTCCTAATAAACTACTCAGAAACTAATCGGAAAATTACTAAATCTAACTATTTCTTGTAGAATAACCTAAATACTGACTATTTTTGTGCCAAATTGCCAAAAATATTTAGTAATTTGGTAATCTGTGTCATAGCATTTAGTGACAAATAATGATTTAATTATTTTCCCTATTTTTACTTTTGTTGCTTTGATATTTTTTAGCATTTATTAAAGTATCAATCTTCGCTTTTACCTCATCCTCAATTACAATACATCTGGATGTGATCATTAATCTATTGATCACAATATAGTCTATTTCCAAAGTAATTTTTTCTACCCATGCTTATAGTAAATAGGTAGTAAATGTATAATTTGTAATTATCATTTTGGTTACATCACTAATAAAAAATCAACCCTCTCATATATATATGACCTAAATATTCCGACTCTATCCGGGAAAAAATCAGCTAGTTGCAAAATTAGTCACAGAAAACATCGTATTATTTAAAACACTTGGCTCGGAAATGATTGGCTAGTAGCTATATTTACATTAAATAAGTGCTAATTTTTTGATCAAGAATTATTGCTGGTATTATTAATGAATAAATGATATTGGTTCTTCAGTACTTGTTATGCTAAATTACTAATTGGGTAAGAGGGAACAGGGAACAGGGAACGGGGAACAGGGGAAAAAATCTTTAATTTTCTAATTTTTTAACAAGGCTAATAATCATAGGACTTACGCAAGATGTAACTGAAACCCTGATTATTTCGTAGGGGTAATTCATGAATTATCACTACTTTCGCTCTATTTTGCGTAAGTCCTGAATCATTCTGCTTTCTTCTTTTAATAAGTTAAGAATCATTTCTATATCTTTTTCTGAGCATAATCCTACTCTTAACTAGTTGTTAAAAATAGAAAACTAATACAATATGCTAAATTGTGTCAAAATTTGTATAAATTAGTCTAGACTTGGTTAAATTAAGAAAAAAAAGAGAAACATCAAGATGAAATTCTAAGTCAACAAGCATAGAAAGCAGTAAATTAAATTTACCTTTGACTATTACCTTGTTTCTCCCTTGATGTTTCCTGCTGTGCTAGATGTGATGTGAACAATATACATTGTTTAATTTTGATTAGAAGTATTGAAATCATCACTTTTTAGGTAAAAAAAACTACTTTTATACTTAAGAAATCTTCCCTAAGTGTGATTTTCTAAATAGTAGATGACAGGTGATGGTGTGAAAAGTCCTTTACTATCTAGGTTTTATAGCTATAGCTATTAAGATTAGAAAATAAACTATAGTAGAGACGTTCCACCGGAATGTCTTTACAAGGGTCAGTTTTAAGGTGAATTCAAATAATTCAGGACTTACGCAAAAATCCTCCGAAACTCTTATTCCTCTGCGTCCTCTGCGTCCTCTGCGGTTCTATATTCCATGATTCGTGGGTAAGTCCTATAATTTTAACTCAGTTTCTCCAAGTTAAGTAGAGTACATAATATGGTAGACAAAGAAAATTTATGGGTGGGAGTTGGTTGTCAAAGAGGAATTTCCCAGGAATTAATTCATACTGCCATTAAACAAGTTTTTGAGGAATATCAACTTATATATACTCATATAGCAGGAATAGCAACTATTGATAAAAAAGCTTCAGAAATTGCTTTACTTGAATTTTGTCAACTAGAAAAATTTATTTTCAAAACCTTTAGTCCTGAGCTTTTAAATAATGTATTTGTTCCCAATCCTAATCATAATATTACTAAATTCATGGGAACATCTAGTATTGCTGAAGCATCTGCTATTCTCGCCGCTAGGGAACCCACATCAAAGGAAATAAAATTATCAAAATTATTAGTTCCCAAACAAATCTTGCGATTACCAGAGACAGCAGTATCAGTAACAATAGCAGTAGCAAAAAGTGTTGAAAAATCCTAAGAATTCAGGTAGTTTAATCAATCTGTGGCTAAGATCCCCGACCTCTTTTTTTTAATCGTATCAACAAATTATGATTTTTTCTCAAAAGTCGGGGATCTAAATGCTATGCTGGATTCTTACCGCAAAACTAATATTCTAATCAACTACATTAACAATTTGGTTAATAATAGCAGAGACAATGGAAAGGACAATTGAACCTAAAAAAGCGGGAATAAAACCCTGAATGTAAAACCCAGAACCAGGGGTAATTGCACTTGCTAACCATAGAGTTAAGGCATTAATGACAAAACTAAATAAACCCAAGCTAATTAAGGTAATGGGAAACGTTAAAATCTGTAAAATTGGCCGGATAATGGCATTAACTAGACCAATGACCACAGTAGCAACTAAGGCCGCTACAAAACCATTAATAATGATACCAGGGACAATTTTAGATGTAATTAGTAATGCTAATGCTGTACCGAGCCAAGTCAATAGAAAGTGTTTCATAGTTTGATAGCTAGAACAAAATTAGCGTTGTGTAGAAGTGCGTTTAACAAAAGCTTTCCACGTACTACCACCAACTATACCATCAGATTCTAAGCCATAACGAACTTGAGCGGCTTTGACTGCGATTTCTGTAGATTTGCCAAAATTCCCATCTATTTCACCAGTTAAAAAACCTAAGTTTTGTAGTTGTTTTTGCAACTTGACCACTTCTGGTCCTGACATACCTCTCCCCAAAATAGGCCATCCTTCAGGACTATATTTAATACCTGGTAGTTGTTGATTAAGGGGAGTAGGTCGAAGACCAGTATTCGGGCGATTTTTGGGATTTGTACGTTTTGGTGCAGAATTATTGACTTGAGGATTTTTTTTCCCTGGGGTGGGGAGGGTGTTAAAAGTCCTGACAGTATTGGAGAGTGAAGAGTTAATAGTTGATGGGGTAGGAAATAATTTTTGCCAGGTGATACTATCTACTGTGCCATTGGGTTTTAAACCAGCAGCTTGTTGAAATTGGGAAACTGCAACAGCAGTATTTTCTTGGTATTTCCCATCTACATTCCCTGTATAAAAGCCTAATAGTTTTAAAGCAGCTTGTAGTTCCACGACTCGTTCACCTCTACTATCTAGGTTGAGAGTAGGACGATTAATTTTAATTTCTGTGTTCAGTTGGGAAATTTGGACAGGTGTTGCGGTTGATGTCATAGTCCAGGTGCTAATCAGAACGGGTGTGGTGACAAGCAAGAGTAGGGAATACCAAGAATTTAGGCCCGTGGATTTGGGGATGTTTGCTGTTAAATTCACTTTCATAGAACTATTTTTGTAGTTTAAATACAAGCACAAAAAATGTACGAGTTATGCTATTTGATCCTATGTTTGAGTAACTATTATAGCATAGCTACCCTGATAATATATGGTGTGAGGTAGTCTTGGATATGTTATGATTTCCTGAGTGTTAAATAATTCAGAACTTAACTAAATTTAACACCACAAATCTCCTACTAGGTAAATATAGCAGAAAAATATGATCAGAAAACCGCAAAAGCTTTATGTATAAGAATTTTCTGCTCTCGATTGTCTTCATAAAGCCGATAATGGCTAATGTAACCTCTGCATAAGAGTTTTTGCTTGTTGCGTTATGCCAGTCCAATTTCCCCGTAACACTGATTTTGATGGGAATAATTCACCACTTAAGCCCACTGCTATCGCACCAACTTGTAAAAAATCTTTAGCATTTTCTAAGGTTACACCCCCGGTAGGGATGAGGGGAATATGGCCAAGGGGTGCTTGTAAACTTTTAATATAGCTAGTTCCGCCCACTGCTTGTACTGGAAAGACTTTGACACAACTTGCACCATAATTCCAAGCAGTCATAATTTCTGTGGGTGTCAATGCACCGGGAATGATGGGGATATTGGCACTGACTGCCCTTTGGATCATTTGTGGATCGGTGTGGGGTGTAAAAAGAAACTGCGCTCCACAGGCGATCGCCTCTTCTAACTGTTGGACATTAAATAACGTTCCTGTCCCAATCATACAATCAGGTAATTGGGCGCGAAGTTGGGAAATTAATTCTGGTGCGCGATCGCTATTCCAGGTAATTTCAATTAACTGCATCCCCCCAGATACTACAGCTAAAGCCATTTGTTCACCCAATACCATTTTTGAGGTGCGAATAACAGCGATCGCTCGGTGTTTTTTTAATTGTGATAACCACACTTGATTAGACATTTTAACTGTTATAACAGAAGGCAAGGGGTAAGAGGCAAGGGTGAAACCCTTGCTATTATTAGGTTTCAAGTATCAATAATGTCCTAATCATCCTGGCTATAGCTATACTTGTAACCAAGAGGCCAAAAACCTTAAATTACACATTACTGTAATTTAAAAATGGTTCTATCAATTATAGGACTTACGCAAAAAACCTCTCAAACTCTCATTTCTCCGTGTCTTCTATGCCTGGAGTGGTTCGCTTTTTTATAATTTGTACGTAAATACTAAATTAAATAGGTAAGACATCGTGAAAATGCGTATAGTCAAAGTAATAATGTCTATCTAGCGTATGATAGTAAATGCTAGGATGATTAAAGATAAATATGTTTAATTCACAATGAATCGGATTTTTTGGATTACTGCTTCAATTGCCTTTATTAACTCCCTGAGTTTTACAATTTTAATCCCCATTATTTATCTTTATGGTAAACAATTTGGATTAAATGATTTCCAAACCAGTTTATTATTTTCTACCTATTCCATCGCTCAGTTTTTCGCCACTCCAGTAATTGGGAAACTTTCTGATAGACTTGGACGGAAACCATTATTAATTATCAGTTTAGCCGGAACAGTAATTGCGAATACTATCGCTGGTACTGCCACCATACCGAGTTTACTATTTTTCGCCAGATTTTTAGATGGTATCACAGGCGGAAACGCTTCTGTTGCCCAAGCTATGATTTCCGATGTCACCAATCAAAAAGATCGCGCCCAAGCCTTTGGAATTTATGGTGCAGCCTTGGGATTAGGCTTTATTATTGGACCAGCTACAAGTTTAGTAGCACAGCAAATTTCTTTAGGGACAGGATTTTTAGCTTCTGGTGCAGTTGCTTTCATTGCTATGTTAATGACCATTTTTTTATTACCAGAAACTCTCCAAAACAAATCTACAAAATCTACTAATATTTTTGATTTAGGCTTAGAAAATTTAATTAAAGGTTTTGCCATGCCAGGAGTAGGTATTTTATTATTGATTAACTTTTGTACAGGGACAACATTTACCATGTTTACCTATGCCTTCCAACCCTATTTTATTCAGGTTTTAGATCAAAACAGTAAATCTTTAACACTTTTATTTCTGACAATTGGCACATTGGGAGTAATTATGCAAACCTGGGGAGTATCTGTTCTCAGTCATAAATTTAATGTGGTGAAAATCTTATTTTTAGGTTTATTCGTTCGCAGTTTATCATTTGTGTTAATGCCTGTTTGGCCTAGCATCACTTATTTTGTTGTAATTACTATCTTTTTTGCCTTATTTAATGCTTTAGTCCAACCCATGATTAGTACATTAATTTCCCTCAATGCCCAACCTCAAAATCAGGGAATCGCATTAGGATTAAACGCCTCCTATTTAAGTATTGCCAATGCCATTGGTCCAGTCATTGCGGGGATAATGGTTCAACAATCCCAACCTATCACCTATGGCTATCCTTTATATCTGGCAGGAGTTTTGACATTTGTGGTTTTAGCCCTAGCTATAGCTACTTGCAAACAATACAGCCCTGCCATTTGATTTTTCAATAGACATAGGAGTGAAAATTATCGTAGAGACAATTCATGAATTGTCCCTACAAGGGTTTGGTGGTTATGCACATTTAATTACCACCAGATATCTTATTAATAGCATTTAGTCTCAATTAAAAACAGAATTAAATCTTAAATAAACTTAACTAAATTTAAAATTTATCTATAATCTTGAAAACAATTATGGCATAAAGCTTGACATCAATTTTATAAATCTGTTGTTATTGGCAGCTACTTGTAAATAATACTACCTTATTGTAAGGTACTATTGTTTGTAAAAAAAACGATTTTTCTTGAGCAATTCTGCAATCACTACATCAAACGCAATATGTTATTGTTTTTCAAGCTGATTGATTATTTATTAGGCGCAGTTGCTATCACATCTGTGTTTGTGATTTATGTTGATTCTAATAATCAACAATATGTCAGTGCTGCTGCTGTGGCGTTAACTGTGGCTATTGGGTTATTTCTGCTGAATAGACAGTCAGTAAAAAATGCCAAAAAAGAAGCACAAAGAAATGAACTTTCCCACAAAGCTGAACTCTATACCTCCTTATTAAGCAATGGTACTACCTTGAACTACGATACAGTTTTACCAGCGCGAGCAAAGGCTTTAGAATATTGCCAAGAGTTGATTAACGATTATAAAAGTTCTCGAAATCTTGCTAGAACTCTTTACTACGTTTTGCAAATTTCTACAGTCATTTTATCAGGTGTCACGCCAATTTTAGTCCTGGTAGATAAATTAGAAACCGGACAACCTTGGTTAAAATGGTTGCCTGTTATTTGTCCAGCAGTCGCTTCCATTGTTGCTAGTATAGTCACCTCATTTCCTTTTCAAAAAAATTGGGTGGCTGCTAACAAAGCCGTTGAACTGTTAGAAACTGAACAAGAAAAATTTATTTTAGGCATCACTCCAGCTTATCGTTGTTATGATATTTCCGAGGAAGGTAAGCAACAACAAAAAGTCAGTCAAGCCATAGAACAATTTATTACCCAAGTGAATAATATTCACCTCCAACAAATACAAAAAAACTCGGATTCAGAACAGGAAAATAAAGATAAGCAAGAAGGTACTAAACCAGAAGAATCATCAACACCATCACATGTAGAATAAAAATCCCCTGCATAGTTGTGGCGTAGAAACTATAGGCGCGTAAACTGCGCCTCTGGTAAAATTAGTGGATCAAAATGTCAGGAATAATTAACATTGGGGCTGAATATAAAAAATATAGCTAGAATAGGGGTAACTCTCTTTAAGGGAGTCAACCAGCTAGTGATCTGATAAATTACAACTTTGTATGAATTTAAATAGCCAGTCTGCCAATTCTTCCGATACATATTCCCAGCGTTTGGCAGACATTGTGGGAACAGTAATCGCTCTGATCACCCTAACTTTACCAGTATTTATTATTGCCCACTATTCTGCCCCAAATGTAGACAAAAATCAGCCTCCCTTAAGTTATCACCTATCCATCCAAGAAAATTATCTAGCCTCTCCTTAAATAAGACCCGGGGAAAAAGATAAGCAGGAGGAGAAAAAAGATTGCCCCGATAATACATCAGTATTTCAGCAGGAATTTTGAGGAACAGATCCACAATGTCCTAAAATCTTACACTGGGAGCAAAAATGATTGCTGCCGACTGTTCAGTTTTAGTAGAGGAGTTTTATTGTGGATTTATCTCGGATTCCTGCCCAACCTAAGCCTGGTGTGGTTAATGTGCTGATTGAAATTGCTGGGGGCAGTCAAAATAAATATGAATACGATAAGGATTTACAAGCATTCGCGCTAGATCGCGTTCTCTATTCTTCAGTTAAATATCCTTACGACTATGGTTTTATTCCCAATACCCTAGCTGACGATGGCGATCCTTTAGATGGTATGGTAATAATGGATGAGCCAACATTTCCCGGTTGTGTCATTGCGGCTAGACCAATTGGTTATCTAGAAATGATTGATGGTGGCGATCGCGACGAAAAAATTCTGTGTGTTCCCGATAAAGATCCCCGTTATAGCCACGTGAAGTCCCTCAAAGACCTAGCTCCTCACCGATTAGACGAAATCGCCGAATTTTTCCGCAGTTATAAAAATTTGGAAAAAAAGGTGACAAACATTCTCGGTTGGCAGGATGTTGAGCAAGTAGCTCCTTTGGTAGAAAAGTTCATCAAAGCTGCTAAAGCATAATAGATAGTGGGTAATGCTAATATCAAATCATTACCCACTAAACAAATAGTTAGGGAATCATCACTAGTAATTAACTGGTGTGGCTTCAAAAACTTTTGCTGGTTGTAAAAAAAAATTTAAAACCAAATGCAGCGCACTCTCTTATCGGCAAAAATTCATAACTGTACTCTCACCGGGGCAAACATCAACTATGTAGGTAGTATCAGCATTGATAAAATTCTCTTAGAAAAGGCTGGTATATTGCCCTATGAACAAGTACAGGTGGTGAACATTGCCAATGGTGAGCGTTTTATTACCTATGCCATACCTGCTCCAGCTAATTCAGGGTCTATTGAATTGAATGGAGCGGCCGCACGTTTGGGCATAATTGGCGATCGCTTGATTATAATGACTTACGGGCAGTTTACTATAGAAGAGTTAAAATGTTACTCTCCTACCGTTGTAATTGTGGATAACAAAAACCAGTTATTAGAAGTGCGACAGTATGATGATCTGCTTAGTAAGCTCTAATTTTCAAGAAGATGTCAAATTTTGAGTTGTCCGATTCTCAAACTAATGTGAGTGAACAACTCAGTCCCAATCTCAGTAGTCCATCTGAGCCATTCCAGGTGCGATTCTGGGGTGTACGTGGTCTCATTCCTACTCCTAGCAACCATAACAGCCGCTACGGTGGGAATACTGGTTGTGTGGAAATGTCTGTGGCTGGAAAACGCTTAATTTTTGATGGAGGAACTGGGTTACGCATCCTGGGCACAACCTTGCAAGAACTCCATCAAACCTTGGAAGCCCATTTATTTTTTACCAATTCCCAGTCCAATCGCATCCAAGGATTTCCTTTTTTCGCGCCGGCGTTTATCGCTGGTAATCACTTTCATGTTTATGGAACAGCCGCTTCCAATGGGGCATCAATTAAGCAATGTCTGTGTGATCAAATGCTCCAGCCTCACTTTCCCTATCCCTTACAAGTGATGCAATCAAGATTAGAGTTTTATAATCTCACTCCAGGAAAATTAATCGAATTAGACCATGTCAAGATTAAAACGGGTTTAATCAATAAAACTCAGCGTTCTATTGGCTATCGTGTTAACTGGCAAGGGTGGAATGTAGCTTATGCTACGGATTTGCATAAAGTAATTCACGCAGATGAGCAAACACAAATTTTACAAATGATTGAAGATGCTGATTTATGGATTACTAATGCTATCTACACTCCACCCACGGAAAACAAAAATGAAGCAGCCGATTCTTTTTGGCAAATCACTGTAGATATGGCGCAAAAAGCTGCTGTTAAAAGGTTAGTTATCTCCCATCATCACCCTGATGATCATGATAATTTTCTTGACTATGTACAAACTCAAGTCCAGTCGGTCTTCCCCAAAGCATTATTCGCTCGTGAAGGACTTATATTAACTATTAATTGATTCATACCATTTCTTGATGAAGAAACACTTTATTCGGAAATGTAGAGACCTTCCATGGAAAATCTCTAGGATATTTATTTTCTGCAATTTGATAGCAGAAGGCAAGGGGCAAGAGTGAACCCCTTGCTATGATTAGGTTTTAAGGATCAATAATGTCCTAATTACAAAGGGCTATAGCTATGTTACTCATAGCTAATGGGTTTAACCGATAAGCATCTTGACTTGTTGCAGTTTAGCAGCTACTACACCAGTGGTAATTAATTCGGCTGATTTATTCATACCAGTTGGCATATCTGGACAAATACCACTCCGCCATAGATAAAAGCCGCCATTCCATAGGGCTGTTTGCATCAATTCGCCAGGGTTTCCGGTCAAAACTGCTTGCATATCCTGGATTAATTCTTCTGTAGTAGACAAAGGGACATTTTTGGGGATCAAGCCATATTCACGGGGTGCAAGCTGTAGCCGTGTTAATGCTTCCGAATCGGATGAAGATAAGCCAATAATAGCTGTGCGATCGCGTGGTAAATCACAGCTTCCCTCTAAACCCTTAATAAAAGTATATTTAGTCACACCCCTTAATTTCAACGCCTCTTGAAACATTCCTTCCGTAGGGGGATGAACAAAACCCGCAATAATATGGGCATCACCGACATAAGGACACCAAATTAATTCCATTGTCGCCGATGGTGGACGTTTACCTAACTGTTCCCGATATTCCCACAAAACTTGATTTAAAGGAAAATGCTTTGGTGTGTAAACAAAGCCAATTCCTGTCGCCTCAAACACCTGCTGAGTTTGTGCCAATGTTAAATTAGTCCAATCTATTCCTAAACCTTGCCAAATCTCAATTAGAGGTACACCATATTTAGTTGGTAAGCGATCTCCTCCGTGCATAATTATAGGTTGTCCCGCCGCTGCTAATAATAAAGCAGTAATTACATTAATGGGTGCAGTCCGGGTTCTGCCATCATAGGGTATACCGAAAACAATCACAGACTGCCCTATTGGTTGTAACTTGGGACCAAGTTCATCATAAGCATCTAACATCCCAGCTAACTCTTCCCCGGTTGGACGTTTAATACGATGGGCAATTAAAAACGCGCCAATTTGTATGGGAGTCGCTTCACCCAATAACATCATTTTTGTTGCCCTAGCCGCTTCAGCACGGGTTAAATTATCTGATGTGTGACTGCCACTACCTACTTTTTGAATAAATTCTTTAAATGTATTAGACATAGTTTAGTTGTCATAGTTCAAGGTTTTAGGGAAGAGTTGACAGGTAAAAGGGTATTTGGCATTATTCCTTAGTTATTGGGAAAATTCTTTCCCCTTCTTAGGGATCTAAAAATTGCTATAGGATCATCTTGTCTAAATCTAAAACCAAACGTTAAAGTAGTGATAACTGCTCATTAGGCGGCTTAAAACCCATGTGTTGATAAGCTGCTTTAGTTGCTATTCTTCCCCTGGGTGTCCGGCTTAAATAACCTATTTGCATTAAATAGGGTTCATACACTTCTTCAATGGTTTGGTTATCTTCCCCAGTTGTGGCGGCGATAGTTTCTAAACCCACTGGGCCACCATTAAAGTTTTCAATAATTACACTGAGCATTTTTCTGTCTGTCCAGTCTAATCCACAGGGATCTACTTGAAATAGTGTTAATGCCTCAGCAGCAACGGTTTCATTGATTTCTGAAAATGATTTTACTTCCGCATAATCACGGACTCGTTTTAGTAGTCTATTGGCAATTCTGGGTGTTCCCCGTGAACGTCTGGCAATTTCTGTCGCCCCATCTGACTTAATTGCGGTTTGTAATAATTCAGCAGTACGAATAACTATTTGTGTAAGTTCTTCAACTTCATAGAAACGCAACTTTTGAATTAAACCAAAGCGATCGCGCAAAGGAGAAGTTAAAGCCCCGACGCGAGTTGTCGCCCCCACTAAGGTAAATTTACATAAAGGGATACTCCTAATTCTGGCACTAGAACCTTTACCCACTGTAATATCTAAACGGTAATCCTCCATCGCTGGATACAGTATCTCCTCTGTCATCCGTGATAACCGATGGATTTCATCTATAAATAATACATCTCCTGGTTTGAGGTTGACTAATAACCCCACGATATCCCGTGGCCGTTCTAAAGCTGGGGCACTGGTAATTTTGCAATTTACCCCCATTTCTGTGGCTAAAATCATCGCCATTGTAGTTTTCCCTAAACCCGGTGGGCCATACAACAGCAAATGATCCATTACCTCCCCTCTAGACTTAGCTGCTTTAATAGCAATCTCTAAAACATCCTTTAAATCCTTTTGTCCAATGTAGTCAGCAAATTGCTGGGGACGAATACTTTCTTCTGGTTTACCTTGTTCATTAATAGCAGCCTCCGGTTGTAATAGGTTGTCTGCTGGAGGTAATTTTGCCTGCTCTTGCTGCTGTTTTGGTTCTCTGTTAGGTTCTGGAGGCTGTTTTTTAGAGGAGATAATCGCCATAATTTTCAGGAATTCAGAAATTTAGAGTAGATATTTAGCACCGATAAATCGTTACAGCAATCAAGTATTATAACTAGTATAGGATATTTGCGGTTAATGAAAATACAGCTACAGCATTAAAAAACATAAATATTTATTTTATAATTGTTAACCTTTTAAGTATTTTCTCTAATATGAGTATGTGTTTAATCATTAAGAATATATGAAAAGCACGCCAAGATACAGCAGTTTGCGAAGGTATGAGGTACACATTTTGCGGGCAAGATGCCCGCACCACAAAAGTTTGATTATGGTTGTACCGCATTTGAATGAAATATGCTGTATGAGTAAAGAAGTTGAGGATTTAGACGTTTCCTCATTGTCCATTGCTATAGTAAAGAGAGGATTTATATAACACCTGTTCTTGATGGGTTTCTAATACACAATCAGATAAGGGATAGCTAACACAGGTAACTACATATCCTGCGGCAATTTCCTGGGGACGAAGAAATTTTTGCTCACTTTGATCAATTTCTCCATTGATAAGTTTAGCCACACAAGCAGAACATTCTCCTTGTTTGCAACCTGATGGTAAACGAATAGCAGCTTCCTCGGCGATGTCAATAATATACTGATCATCGGGTACTTGAATAGTCTGATTTAATCCCAGGTTAGGGTTAATGAGTTGCACTTGATAAATGGCCATAGTAATTTGAGAGTTTTTTTACCCAGAGAAAATTTATTTGTTATTGATTTCAGCTATACAAACCAAATCCCCGACTAGAAATATTAAAGGAATATATCAAAAATCAAGAAAAGCTGTCCTAGAAGGACGGGGCTTGTATCCCACTATTTTCGGTCAGAAGTCGGGGATATTACTGTTTAATTCCTTTCATTGATAAACCTATGCGTTTTAGTTTTTCGTTGATTTCTAAAACCTGTACTTTTACAACTTGTCCAACTTTGACAATTTTTTTGGGATCATCTACAAATATATCCGCAAGTTGGGAAATATGCACTAAACCATCTTGATGGACACCAATATCAACGAAAGCACCGAAATTAGCAACATTAGTAATAATTCCTTCCAGTTGCATTCCTACGGTTAAATCTTTAATTTCTTTGATTCCCTCTTTAAAGGTCGCATATTTAAACTCAGCACGGGGATCTCTACCTGGTTTTTCTAATTCTTTGAGAATGTCGCGCAGGGTTGGTTCTCCAATTGTATCAGTAACATATTTTTTCAAGTTGGCTTTTTTCAGGTTTTCTGCAATTTGTGTAACTTGATTTAAGGATACTCCTAAATCAGCCGCAATAGATTGCACTAGCGAATAACTTTCTGGATGTACTGCGGTATTATCTAAGGGATTTTCACCTCCACGAATTCTTAAAAAACCGGCTGCTTGTTCAAAAGCTTTTGGTCCTAGTTTTGCTACTTTTAAGAGTTGACGACGATTTTTAAATGCGCCATTTTCGTTGCGATAGGCAATAATATTATTGGCTATGGTGGGGGTAATTCCTGAAATAAATGTTAACAGTTCTTTAGAAGCGGTATTTAAGTCTACACCCACATAGTTAACGCAACTTTCCACGGTTTCATCTAATTTCTTTTTGAGTAATTTTTGATCAACGTCGTGTTGATATTGTCCCACACCAATTGATTTAGGATCTATTTTGACTAATTCTGCTAAAGGATCTTGCAATCTTCTGCCAATACTAATTGCACCTCTGACAGTAATATCTAAATCAGGAAATTCTTCTAATGCTACTTTACTAGCAGAATATATAGATGCACCAGATTCATTGACCATAACCTTAACAGGTTTATGGGCTATATTTGGTAATACTTCCGCTACAAATTCTTCTGTTTCCCGTGAAGCTGTACCGTTACCAATAGCGATTAATTGAACTTGGTATTTTTCAAGTAATTTTTTAATAGTTTGCGCTGCTTTTTGGCGTTGTTCTGCTGCTTGGTGGGGAAACACAGCTTGATATTCTAGAAATTTGCCAGTTTCATCTAATATAGCTACTTTACATCCAGTTCTAAAACCTGGATCTATGGCCATTGTCGGTTTCATTCCTGCTGGTGCTGATAACAGTAATTCTCGCAAATTCGTTTCAAAGGTTTTGATTGATTCTATGTCAGAGTAGGTTTTTTTATTGCTAATGACTTCGCTAATTAAGGAAGTTTTCATTAAGCGGTTAAAACTATCTTTTAACATGACTTGATAAAAGTCGCGCAGGTTGCGAACTTTAGTTTTAATTTCCTGATGTTCTAAATAATCAAGGATGAAATTTTCATCAAAAGCAACTTCAAAACTTAATATTTTTTCTGCTTCTCCTCGACATAAAGCCAACATATTATGAGGAGCGATATTTTTAACTTTAATCTGATAATTGCGGTACATTTCAAATTTGGTTGTCCCTTCGGGATGTTCTTCTTTGATATGAGAAATAAACACCCCATTCTCTAACAAATATTCGCGTATGTATGCGCGTAATTCTGCTTTATCTGCTACTTCTTCAGCTAAAATATCTGATGCACCTTTTAACGCTTCATCGGTGCTTTTTACTCCCAAACTTTCAGAAACATACTTTGCTGCTGCTTCCTCTAACGATGCAGAAACAGCATTTTTTGTATTTAGAGATTGAATAAATTTGGCGAGAGGTTCTAGACCTTTTTCCCTAGCAATGGTAGCGCGAGTCCGACGTTTGAGACGATAGGGTAAATATAAATCTTCTAGTTCAGTTTTTTGTAAACAGGATGCTATTTTGCCCTGCAATTCTGGGGTAAGTTTATCTTGTTGGGCGATCGCATTAATAATGACTTTCTTTCTTTCTTCTAATTCCGTTAAGTAATTATGTCTATCTTGTAAATCCCGTAATTGGACTTCATTCATTTCATCAGTTCGTTCTTTACGATAACGCGCAATAAAGGGAATTGTTGCTCCTTCTGTTAAAAGTTCCAACGCGTTTTGTACCTGATGGGGTTTAAGTTGTAGTTCAGTAGCTAAGACTTGAGAAATATTCAACATTGGGTATCTAAATTGAAAGTGTTAAATTGATTCCAGCACGAATAGATAGTGTTAATTTAATCTACCAAATAATGGCATCATTTGAAAACAGTCAAATCATAGCTTCATGACAAAGTTGTTGCAATTTTGTGTTACTTAAGTATATGATTAATAACGTTCATGAACATGATTTAAACCTACTGGTATTAAACAGTAGATCGTAGTTTAGAGATTAGTAAAAATGCCTTTATTTTTCTTGATGACATTAGTTACAGGTGTAATCACTGGCTATCTCTTCAAAAGAAATGATGACGAAATCACCTACATTGCAGGTATTTTAACAGCCGTCATTTTTATCGTGAGTTTAGTATTAGCACCTTGGCAAATTCAGTTTGGTATGTTGATGTTTGTGGTCATTGTCAGTAACAAATTGCTGAATAAAAATTGGTTTTAAGCCAATTCTTTAAAATCAGAATCAAGTCGGCAATTATCAACCCTCTGTCAAAGATAATAATTGGGGGGTAATGAGGATGTGATTAAAATCCTTGCATTCCGTTAAATAAGATTTTGCTCAATTATTTTACGTCAAGATCCTCCCACCCAATCGTGCATACCTATGTTTCACGTCCTGCCTTCTTCAATATCTACCCACCATTGCTGATTTCTGACTAAAGTATGAACTTGCCAATCAGGATCAGTTTGGGGATAATCTAAACGATAGTGTCCTCCCCGGCTTTCTTTTCTAAAAGCGGCACTTTTAAGAATTAATTCACCTACATCTAATAAATTACGAGTTTCAGCCCACAGTCGTAATTCTTTTTCAATTTGTGGCTGAGGAAAATTAACTGATTGTGTCGGCTGTAATTTTAATAATAATTGAGTTAAAGGTAAGGCTGTAAATTCTTGTTGCCAAGATGAAATTTGAGTGATCGCATTTTTTAAACTAGATTCTTCTCGACAAATACCCGCACTTTGCCAAACTACACGGGGTAATTTTTGGCGAATTTCAGCCAGTTTTAGTTGTTGATTTTCCCACACGGTTGGAGACGGACTAAAATTAATAGTCTCAATATTCTCAGAAAATTCCTGTTGGGAAATTCTCAATTTTTCGGGGTTAACACTAGCCATTTGTGCCCCAAAGACAATACATTCCAACAAAGAATTACTCGCTAAACGATTAGCCCCATGTACTCCCGTACTAGCAGTTTCGCCAATAGCATACAAACCGGGAATATTAGTACAATTCATCACATCTGTGAGGATACCACCCATCCAATAATGGGCAGCAGGAGATACAGGAATAGGTTGAGTAAAAACATCAATCCCCCAGTGTTGACAAACGGCGATGATATTGGGGAAACGGTGACGAATTTTCTCAGGAGGAATGGGGCGCATATCTAACCAAACATTGGCTGTAGCTGGATCAGTAGCGGTTTTTTGTAAATGACTGAAAATAGCACGACTGACCACGTCTCGCGGTGCTAGTTCCCCTGCTGGGTGGTAATCAAAGGCAAAACGTCGCCCGGTATCATCTACCAGGTGCGCCCCTTCTCCACGTACAGCTTCACTAATGAGAAAACGTCCCGGTTTACTCAAAGCTGTGGGATGAAACTGGACAAATTCTAAATCTCTCAGAATTGCTCCTGCCCGCCAAGCAATGGCCACACCATCCCCTGTACTCACGGCGGGGTTAGTGGTTTGGGCAAAAACTTGACCACCACCACCAGTAGCTAAAATCACTGCCCCGGCACGAATCCAGGTAATTTTACCTTGATAAAATAGGCTAGTTCCCAAACATTGACCGGTTTGGGGTTCTATCCACAAACTCAAGGCTAAAGCTTGTTGAATGACTTGAATATTTTGACGACGCAAAACTTGATCTGTCAGGGTGGTGGTAACTTCTCTACCTGTAGTATCGGCTGCATGGAGAACGCGAGGACGAGAATGGGCGGCTTCTAGGGTTAAAGCCAAGTGATTATCATGGCGATCAAAAGCTACCCCTAAGTTAACTAGGGATTGAATACAATGAGGGGCTTGTTCTGCGAGAAATTCTACTGCGGCGATGTCGCATAAACCCACCCCCGCTTTTAATGTGTCTTCAATATGCAATTTTGGAGAATCTTCTGCGTCTACAGCTGCCGCTATGCCACCTTGCGCCCAATCACTAGCGGATAGGGTAACTGTTTCTTTAGTAATCAAGCCGATTTGTAAAGATTCTGGTAGACATAGGGATGTATATAGTCCAGCAGCACCAGCACCGACTACTAAAACATCAAATTGGTTAGGAATATTTATATCAGGCAAGATGAGTTAATGGGTAATGGGTAATGGGTAATGGGTAATGGGGAGAT
>NZ_PGEM01000006.1:71593-80193 GCF_002934005.1 Cuspidothrix issatschenkoi CHARLIE-1
GTAATGGGTAATGGGTAATGGGTAATGGGTAATGGGTAATGGGTAATGGGTAATGGGTAATAGGGATATTTATTAGACATCTTGCCTTTTGCTTCTACCAATCACCAATTACCAATTACCAATTACCAACTATGGTTATCTGTAGATACCGTTGTTAATGCGATCGTCGCCTTCATTGAAGTTAGGCTCGTATTCTGTAACGGTGAAATTGTCAAAATTAGCTGTTAAACGTTCTTTTTGAGCCTCGCTCAATCCTGGAATGCTTAATACATCCTCTACTTTTTCGTAGGGAGCATTTTTGATAATTTTCTGAGCCAAGGTGGGATAGAATCCCGGATACTTTTGGAAAGCAGCAATATTGGTATTATTCAAATCAATTTTCTTGCCAAAATCTGTTGCCAGCTTCTGATCCGCTTTGTTTTGGCGGGCAAGTGCTAAAACTGAAACTTGATTACCGACAAAGCTATTTAAGCTAACAGCTTGGACAGTGTCAGTGGTTCCCAGCCATCCCCAGCAACCTAGCACCAATGTCAACACAGTAAATAAACGCACCAATCCTTTCACGATTTTTACCTCTTTCTATCAAACAGCAATTAAATTGTTGAATCTTGGCAGTCACAAGCTATAAAGGTGAGGACATAAGCCAGAATTTCCAGATTGTGAGATTACTTTGTCTCCTGATCCTGGTTGTTTCCTGCTTTGGCTTCTCCGTTTAACCTTGAGAGCTTACACAACAGTCGTCATCAAAAACTAATATACAGCGTATCAATATCCACAATATTTATTACTATTCAGTTTGATCTGATTTTTAATCAAAACCTGAATGAATAGCAGTTTTGCTTCCATTTTTGGCATTTTGCCACTATTTATGGGAATTTTACGCCAGAGCCGCTGCTAATAAGAATAGACTGTCTACTAGAATTGTACTCAAAACTGCGCCCCCAAAGGCGTACCAATGAGATTCCTTATTGAGTAAAGATCCCGTTCCCACTACCGCCAAAATCACCGCCAAAATCACTGCCCAGCCTTGTCCCCAGGGATTTTGAACCTGTGTTAAGGCATTTTGTAAGATTTGTGAAGCTCCCTCTGGAGAGATTCTCATAATTTGCCGCCAATAGGGCATCAAATCTACTAAATAAAAATAAATATCAGTTAAAACCGTGCCAAATAACGAACCTAGATAAAACCAGTTGCCAACTTTACCCCAGTTTTTGGTTAAACACCACAGTGCAAAGGGTAATCCTAATGCTTCTATAGGTAAATGCCAGATTGGTTCCCAACGTAACCACCCCCAATAAATTGATCCGGTAAACCATGTCCAACTAAAACCAAAAAGTAAATCTCCCCAGAGATGGGTTTGGGGACGTGACATTAAGCGCACACTCAACCATACCCAAAAAGCTGTCATCAAGATGCTAAAAACAGGAAGCGATCGCACTAATGGCGCTTCTATAAATACAGGTACGGATACTAAAAATACCGCAGCTACCAATACTAGCCAATTTTGTCGCCAAGATATGAACTTTGGTAAAGATGCGTTGCTGTCATCAAGCTCTAATGTGGGGTTAGTAGCTGAGTAAGAAGAGAATGTTTGATTAATCAAAGTTTTTAATATTTGTTACGAAACTTTACTTATCTAGAATATCACAATTGAAAATCCCCCTAGGGGGCATATTTATTTTACAACAGATTTGTTGCAAATGCCATACTAGTACCCCAGGGCGGAAGTCAAAAGTCAAAAGTCAAAAGTCAAAACGAAGACAGTATAGGCTTTTGGGCGATTTATAATTGTTGGTTTATTTACGCCGTGCTGTACTAGGAGGAGCAAAAGAGTAAGAGGTATTCTCTATCAACAGTCAACAGTCAGCAGTCAACCGTCAACCAGATGTTTATTTCGCTGCACTAATTTCTTCTATAGGACGTTCAATATCATCCTCACCCAAATACTCGCCATTTTGGATTTCTAGAATTACCAAGGGAATCTTACCAGGGTTTTCCACCTTATGTAGGGTTGCTGCTGGCACATAGGTTGATTGATTCCGATTGAGTAATATTTCTTCATCACCACAAGTAACCTTGGCCACACCAGAAACCACAACCCAATGTTCATGACGATGATAATGGATTTGGGCTTTAATGCCGTGTCTAGGCTTAATTTCTACCCGACTGATGCGATAGTTTGTCCCTTCTTCAATTACTTCTACATAACCCCAATAGCGATCGCCTGAGTGAGCAGAATTTATACTCAGATTTGAGGGGGTTCCACAGTTGTTTGGATTCATACAATTTTAGATTTTATAACTTGTTGAAATTGCAGTTTAGGAAGGCATATTTAATCTTCTTTCACCGTAACGGATTAATCTTTCTATGGTCAAAAGACGGTTTTCCCAAACTTTGACTTGATAGGAATTGGTAAGATTTTCTCCTTGCATCCAGTTGTAAAATTTGGACTGAAACTGGTTGAGGGTTTTTCTGGCAGTAATTAAATTAATAGCAGAAGGGTTAGATGCCAATTGATTTAAGGCATTTTGGACTTCTTTAGCCTGGTTTATAAACTCAGGCATAGTGATTGCAGATGTGGATAATTGACCATTTTTTTGAACTATTTGCCATTCTTTTTGCAAGGCTGCATAACGGAAAGCGGCGGTGCGAAAAGGTTGCCGGTGCGGCTTAGGCTGATTTTGATCACCTTGGGTATTATTGAAGATTTGTTCTAGTTCATTATTGAAATTTTCCGCCGCAAATAAGGCATAACCACTAACTGGTAAATCTCGAATTAGTTGCAGTTGATCAAATGCACCGATGTTTGATAAAGATAGAAGGCGAATTCCCGGTACTAATAAAGTAGTACCTAATTTTGTGGAAGTAATCCAAGGTTTAGCTAATCTTTGAAATCTTGGTGTATCTAAAGCATAGGTCATGGGGACAACTAAATCTATATCTCCCTTTCTCGCCCAAACTTCCCAATGTTGTTGAATTTTTTTGATCCGTTCGTATTCTGGTAAAGGAAAAACAGCAACGGATAAAATTAAATTTTTCCGTTTTTGTCGCAATGTTGCTGATAGTTCAGCCACAAAATTATTAACTTGTTGGGTACGGAATACTGTCCATTTTTGCCATAAATCTCGTTGACTGGGGGAGATATTGAGGGGATCTATGCCTGTTTGTTGTTGAAATTGTTCTCTGGCTGCTTTACCATAGCCATAGGTGCGACCAACAAAGGGATCTTGAAAAGGATAACGAATATAATCAAGTTGGATACCATCTACTTTATATTTAGTGACAATTTCTGTATAAAGTTTGATTAAATATTCTCTCACTTGGGGATTAGCTGGATCTAAAAAAGGTTTAGTTTGACCAATGGGAATAATATTACCTTTGTTGTCATAATTAGCCCAATCAGGATTGGCTGTGAGTACGGGTCCTAAATAATCGGGACTAACATTAATAATTTCATTATGGCGAGTATTGCCTGCGGCAAATACCCACACCCAAGCGTGTAATTCTAGCCCTCGTTGATGGGCTAATTTAACTGCACTTGCTAGAGGGTCCCAATCACGAATTAGGGGGTTTTGTTGGGGTGCAACTTGGCTAGGATAAATAGGATAACTAGCATTAACTGTTTCCAAGAAAACGGTGTTGATCCCGGCTTGGGCTAGTCTATCAAAAATTTTCGCTAGTTCTGTTTCATTGCCAGCTTTAACTATTGTGCCTCTATCTAACCAAACGGAACGGATTTCTGGTTGGGCTAATTGTTTATTGAGAGGAAATTGTTCCGATATTTTAGCTTTAGCTTCTAACCAAATTTGCCTTGCTAGGGCATATTTTTTATCTTCAATTAATAGGGGAATTTTTTGGACGGTTTCTCTGGCTTGATTTAATGTTAAAACTAAATTATTTTCTGATGTCTGGGGAGAGGAAAATTCTCTTTGTTTGTCTTCTTGTTTAGTGTAGGGTAATTGATTTGTGGCAGATAAATTATAGGCTGATGCTGCTAGGTGGGCGCTTTCTACTCTACCGATGAGATGTTCTAATTCTTCTTGTAGGGCGATCGCTTCTTTGCGATCAATAGGCTTATTAGAATTAGGTAAAACATCCAACCGGACATTTTGTTCTAATTGATTAATGGGATCAATCAAATTGGGACTGATATTTCGGGCAATATCTAATAATCCGGGTTTGCTTAAATTCGGCTTAACCTGGGCAGTAACAACAGGTTTTTTAACTGGTTTAGCTTTAACAATAATACGCCCTTTAGCAGGTTTAATTTTGCCTGGTTTAGTAGGTTTTTTTAAACTTGTTTTCCTTGGTTTGGGCGGAGTTTTTGTTTGAGAAATGACAACTTTTTCTTCAGTAACTTGGGATTTAACCGATTCTTTAATGACTTGTGGTTGACAATTTGGTGCAGGATTAGCAATTTTAATTTTGCTTTTAGCTGGTAGTTTTAGATAACGATTCAGGGATGCTTTTAACCAAGCAATATCTAATTCCGTAGATGCAACTTGATTTACTCCCCAACGCCAACCTAATAAGGTAGATTTTTCTGTAGTTAAGATGGCGGTTGGACGTTCTTGGGAATTCCAAATTACAGGAGATTTATGATCAGTATCATTGGGAATAATCACACCACCGCGCACTCTCCCAAACAATTCTATTTGATTGACCCACTGAGGAATAATTGTATTTGTAGGTTGTAAATTTTCAGCAGTAGTTAGGCTAAATCCCCAATAACCTCCAAAGAGTTTTTTTAATAATTGACGCACTCCAGGAGAGGATGAATTACCTACCGGGCCACTAGCGATTAAGTAACCACCTTGACTTACCCATTGATCTAAAGCGATCGCTTGTTCTGTGGTCAAAAATTCAATATTAGGTAAAAATAGTACCTTTGCTTTCCCCCAGTCATCTGTGGTTTTAACTTGGCGCAAAGGAATCACACAATAATTAATATTTAGCTTTTGTAATCTGTTAGTAATTCCTTGCCATTTTTCAGGGTTATCTTGACTATTAACAACACTAAATACAGGATTATTATTAATAGCTTTGGCTGGTAATATGCCTAAGATATTACACAAGATAATGTTAATATTTAAAATAGCAAATGTAACCGTTTTTTTCTTCATTAGTAATCCGTAGTGGGAGAATAGTTGTAAGTCCAAAGCATTCTGGCGATAACCTATCGTTGAAACCATTGATTTCCTGTCCGAATGCTTTACCCTAGTTCATACAAGTATTTATTAAATCTTCAACTCCTGCCACTGGGAAAATACTGACATTCAATTTTTCAGCTACTTCCTCAACTGTTAGATCATCAAGAAATACAGTTTCTCCATGTTTTAACATTACACTAGGTAATAAAATTCCCTCACCTAAATCTTGTCCTCCCAGGTTTAAAAGTAAATCATGTCCTGTTAATAAACCAGTCACACTGATACTTTGTCCCCAATAATCGCTACATAAAGCTACCATTTTCACTTCTAAACCTTGGACATTATTTAACTGTTGTACCAGTGGTTGAAAAGCCTTTTCCACAGCATTTCCTACTACCCAAGTCAATTTTCTTTGGGGTTGAATTTTCCTTGGTAATAATGCTGTGGCAGTTTCGCTAAATTGTTTCATAAATAACCGAATTGAACCAACACCATTATCAATTTGTGGATATTCTTCATATTCAGCTTCTGTGGGTAATTCTTCACCTGCAATTAAAAACCATTCGTCAGCTAACCATACCACACTAGAAGCATATTTTTGACGAAATTTCTCAGCAAGTGATTTAACTTGAGAAATTACCTCTTGAGCTTTTTCTTTTGTAACTGGTATTAATTCATCTTCCTGGGGACGAAACCGCGTTAAACCCACTGGTACAACTGCGACTGATGCAACAGTTGGTAATTCTCCTGCATAAAAAGAAGTTAGATCGTCTAATGTTCTTTCTAAATGTTCACCATCATTGATACCTGGACAAACAACAACTTGAGCATGAATTTGTAATCTTCGTTCTTGAAACCAGAGAATTTGTGATAAAATTTCCCCAGCCCGATTATTTTTTAACAATCTAATTCTCACATCCGCTTCCGTAGAATGGACGGAAACATATAGAGGTGATAACCGCATTTGTTCAATTCTTTGCCATTCTCTTGCAGTCAAATTGGTTAAAGTTAAATAAGAACCATATAAAAAACTTAATCGGTAATCATCATCCTTTAAATATAAACTAGAACGTTTCCCAGGTGGTTGTTGATCAATAAAGCAAAAGGGACAACGGTTATTACACTGAATTAAACCATCAAATAAAGCTGTGGAAAATTCTAATCCTAAATCTTCATCATAATCTTTTTCTATTTCCAAATGATGGCTTTTACCAGTAGTATCTAATACATCTAATTCCAAAAATTCATCCGCACATAAAAATTGATAATCAATTAAATCACGGGGTTGTGTGCCATTAATAGCCACAATTGCATCTCCCGGTTCAAAACCGATTTCGGCGGCGATAGAGTCAGGAAGCACCTTAGTAATTTTAGCAGGTTGAATGGTAGTCATAAATTAAGGAAAAGGGAATAGGCAAGAGACAAGAGAGAATGGGAAACTTTTAGTTTCATTCTAACTCCTGACTCCTGAATTATTATCTAACAGAATTATCCTTGCCAACCTGCGGCGATCGCTAATAATATGGAAATACCAAAAGCTAATCTATACCACACAAAAATAAATGTGTTTTTGGTTTGCAAGTACCGCAGCAACAAAGCAATTGATAAATAAGAGAAAATAAATGTGGAAATAATGCCCACAATTAACAGAATCACAATATTATCTGGTAATTCTCCTCCTTGAAACATTTTAAAGATTTTCAGACTTTTGTATAAAGTCGCAATAGTCAAAGTGGGAAAACCTAACAAAAATGAAAATCTCGCTGCTGTCTCCCTTTCTAAACCCAGAAATAATCCAGTAGTTAAAGTTGAACCAGAACGAGAAACTCCAGGAATTAAAGCTAAGGTTTGTCCTAATCCTACCAAAATACCATCTCGAATTTCCAACTTTTGAAAATTTCTATGCCGAGTACCAAGTTTTTCCGCCAACCCTAGCAATATTGCCATAATTATTGACATGATAGCAATAACTAAGGCACTTTCAGGAATCACATCTTTCAACGAAAAACCAATCGTTAAAGCGGGAACTGTCCCCACCGCGATACCAACAATAATTTTCCATTCTTCACTTTGCCAATCTTTAGTTTTAAAGGCTTTGATAGCACCTTTGACTAAACTGGAAATTACAGCCCAAAAATACCACAAAATTGCAATTACACTACCAAACTGAATAGCATCAACAAAATCTTTAGAACCAAGTTCTTTCCAAGCAAATATCTTCGTCACAATTAATAAATGTGCCGTACTGCTAATTGGTAAAAACTCTGTAATTCCTTGGACAATACCTAAAATAAATGCTTGTATAATTCCGGGAATTAGATCAACCTGAGTAGTAGCTGTTGTATTAGATACTGGTATTTGTAATAGATGTGATGATAGTAAATGTATATTAATTGGTTCTAAAATGATTGCCATTAACCAGACTCCCAAAATCAATGCGTAATCTTAGCAAATTATCCGACTGCAATTACTTGTGGTCAGTTTTTTTTGGCAAAATCTGATCAGCGGGACAATGTACAGTTAAAAAAGTCCGATTGATACAGCGAAACACGGGTTTAATCGTGTTATCAACTCGGAAAATGTTTAATTTAACGGCGTTGAGCCATTAAATTAAACACGCTATCCTTCCCCACCCTGCTTCGCTGAGGATGGGGTATCCTATGGAAGACAAGATGAATAGTTGTATTTTGATGGTAGAAATCTATGATAACCCCCAACTGCGTCACACACCAGATGGGTTAGAAGTAACTGAAATGATAGTTCATGTACCTGGCGCAAAACCAGATGATCCTTCCCATCCTTTAAAAGTAGTCAGTTGGGGAAATTTAGCCAAAGAAGTACATCAAAATTATCATCAGGGCGATCGCGTCATCATTGAAGGACGCTTAGGAATGAATACCATAGATCGTCCTGAAGGGTTCAAAGAAAAACGTGCAGAATTAACAATCCAAAAAATTCATCCCCTTGGCCAGGCTGCCTATACCAGTTCACAACCAGCAGCTATACCAACTACACCAGTTTACCAAACCCCTGTAGCGCAACCAGCCTACAGCCCTACAGCCTATGAATCAAACTATCCCACATCTGCCCCAGTGGCACAACCTCAACCCACATATCAACCTATACCTGTACAGTCTCCAACCCCTGCAGGAGTGACCCAAGAACCAGATCCAGACGACATCCCATTTTAACTACTACGCCTTATATCCCGCCACTGATTCGGAGTACCAAATTCAGTGGGGGACTTACGGCGTAGTAGTTAATGTTGATACTGTTCCTCCTCCGCACCTACCATAACAATTAATTTGCCAGTTTGAGCTTCGGGAATACTACCGAGTACGGGCGCTTCTATATATTCCCCTCTGCTCTGTGCCCCCTGCTCCCCTGCCCTGCGATACTAGCCTCCGGCAGCAAAAGTCACCATAATTACTACAGAAAGTAAGATGCCGG
>NZ_PGEM01000051.1 GCF_002934005.1 Cuspidothrix issatschenkoi CHARLIE-1
GAAATCCCCATAGAAAACCCCCGCACCGCCCTACCCTGGTTATTAGCAGTCCAAAACCCTGTAGCCTTGATCATTAAAAGAAGAGCTTATGGCTTAACTAATTTTGATAATTTTAGAAGAGAAGGATTTTACTAAATTGGTATTTCTCCTACTAATTTATCATATTTAGTCTGGAAGAGCCTTAAAATACTATATTTTTGTGCAATGAACATCTTTCTATTATGTCAAGATTAGAATATAATAACAAGGTGATAACCAAACATTATTAAATTAATTAAATCCAACAAATGAGGATATTATGAATCAACAGGTGAAAGTGATTTTACTCAGCGGTAGTTTTAATGCCAGTAACTCAGATGAATTTCAAGCTACTATTAAAGAAGTGATTAATAATGAAATATCAATTGTATTAATTGATTGTCATAGTCTCACATTTATGGATAGCACTGGGCTAGGTAATCTGGTTTTAGCCTTTAAGACTTTACGAACATCAGGTATACAAATGATTATTTGTTCTATTAATGAGCAGATTAGAATATTATTTGAACTAACAGGTATGGATAGCATATTTACCATTGTGCCTAATCAAGCCGCATTTAAAAATCTGCTAGTTTCTGCTAATTAATCAAATTTTACCTGAAGAATAGATAAATCATCCTCAAATGTCTCTTTGGAGTTTAAGTCAATCAGGTAACTGAGTATATAGTCAAGCTGATTATCAACAGAATACTGTAAACTAATGAGAATCTGAATAAAAGCTTCTAAATTCCAAAGATTACCATCTGTTTGGGTAATCTCATAAGCACCGTCACTAAAAATATAAAGGGTACTAGATTTTTCAATGTAACAAGAAGAATCTACATATTTTGCTTCAGGAAACATACCTACAGGCATTCCTGGAGTTTTTAATCTTTTTACATCTGTGTTAGTCTGTGTAGTTCCAGAAATCATAATTGCTGGTGGATGTCCACCACTAGCATAGATTAATTGCCGGGTAACTCGATTATAAACTCCATACCAGATGGTAAAATATTTATCATTTTCATAATTAATTTGAAAGGTATTATTTAAAGCTGCTAATACAGCACTGGGTTGATAATAATTTAAGTCTTTAAGAGCGCGAGAACGTAAGAGATTTAATACAGAAATTGAGGGTAAAGTTGCTTTGAGTCCGTGGCCAGAAGTATCTAAGAGATAGATAGCTAAATAATCGGCATCGAGCCAATTATAGTCGAAACAGTCCCCTCCCAGTTGTCTCGATGGCAAAAACTTAAACTTGATACTGAGAGGATGTTTTAAAGGAGGTGGTAACAGAGATTTTACATATTCTGAGGCTTCAGCTAATTCAGTTTCTAACAGTGATTTTTGTGTTTGTAAATCCTGACTTAATTGATGTAACCTTAAACCTGCTCTAACTCTTGCTTGGAGTTCATTTTGTTCAATCGGTTTAGTGATAAAATCATCAGCACCAGCGTCTAAGCCTTTAACGCGATCAGCAATGGAATCTAAAGAGGTTAATAAAATAAAAAATGTGGTGGATAATTTAGGATCTTTTTTAATGCGATCGCATACTTCTAGCCCACTTAGCCCTGGCATCATCCAATCACATATAATTAGTGCTGGAGGTGAATTTAGGGTTCTTAAAATTCCTTCCTCTCCTGTACTAGCGGTAATCACTTCATAACCTTGTTTTTCCAACATCCTTTTCAGGAATATTTGTATAGATCGGTCATCATCAATGACTAATATTTCAAACATAGGAGGGATGAATCTATAAATTAGAGAGTGTCTTTAAACCCAGAGAAGACTCAGAGATTCACCTTAAACAATTTTTATTTTCTCTAGTGGTTATAGGGTAACTTCCTGAATCAAAAGTTAGGATTGATGTCATCTCAATAGATAGGGTTAGGTAGAAAATTTTGTCGTTCATGTAACTTTAAATGATTGTTTATTGACAGTTAATTCTCTAGACTTTATATGTTAAAGACTAAAGATATAGCAGAAGTTAGAATTTAGAAGTAAATCTATCTTGCTATATAACGATGGTTTACAGACATATATTTCAGTTAAATGGATTTAACCAAAACAAGATAACTTGTTTTAGTTGGTTTAAATCTCGGTAAACTTCTTGTTTAAACCATTGTCCTAAAGCATCCAAAGGACTAAAAGAACTTCCTGATTGCCATTTTACATCTTGTCCTAAAGGTGTAATGTGAGTTCCTGATAAAGTTTTTATTGTTACCATCTCAGGAAACAATGTTTGTAAGATAGTGGTGAGGTTTGCTGATTGATCTAGGGTGTCTTTATTAAATTTGATTAATAAATTTCGCCGGATCTGATAGCTTTCTTGAACTATTTGAGTAGTTTGGGCTGGTGTTGGTGTAAACTCAATCTCCAATGTAGAATTTAATTGTTCTACTAAGGGTATAGCTTCATTGGCGGCAAAGTTGTTAAAGGAGATTAAAATATTACCAGCACGCTGGACGGTAAACAGACTACCAATAAGTAAATGAAGTTTACAACCCATGCTATGGCCTAATCCATAAATAGGCAGATAAACTTTGCGGATTTCTCTTGTCTCTTGTAGAATTTCTAGGGTGCGTTCAAATTTGCGGAGTACAGATTGAGCGATCGCCACATGATCTAAAGTATTGACAAATGGTGTGGCTATAATCACATATCCTCTATCCGCAAGATGTTCTAGCAACCAACGATAGGTTAAATGTGGTAGGGTAGCGACAAAAGCACCGCCTAAAAAATGGATAATCCCAATGGGATGGCGAGGAACAAGTACCCAGTTACCTCTGATTTCTTTCCAATTCATCTCAAAATTTATGGGTAGGGATTAATTGAGGAAAATTTAAGCGCAAGTATTTTCTCTACCTACAACTTAAACTTAACAGATATTATGTATTAATTTTAACTATTATTTTGTAATCTTTTCATTTCATGCTGGACATCCAAGGAAATTTGTAAGGCTTCATTTAATAATCTGCCATGTTCTGTGGCTTCTTCATTCACCTGCATAGATGCTAAAGTTGCTAAATTATTGGTAAACAAATCGGCATTGGTAATAATAAAACTTTTATTTTCGCGCAAAATTCTCTCTGTTTTGATAGCGCGTACTAAATCATCTCTGGTGAGTTTTAGTCCTGCCAAGACTGTTTCTCTTTCTTGTATACCGACTCCCAAGTTCCCCACATCCTCAATTTGATCATTAATATCTATAGCTTTAATCACGGAATTATATCTTTCCACGTCATTTAATAAAATCCGCAAAGAACTGGTCACATTCTGATGCAGAATTTTGTTTTTTTGTTTCCAGATGAAATATAGTCCCGTTTGTGCAATACCACCTACCCATAAAATTAAAATCATCAATGATACCCAAGATGATAGTTTTATTAACAGGTAAATACATAGGGAAATGGCCAGTCCCAGAAAAACCAGAGTTCCTATTTCTGCTGCTTGGGCTTTTTTTAGCAACTGTTGATAGAATCTCCCTATAGTATCAGTAATAATGATTAATTTATTATTAACAGGTAAGTTAGTCAGTTCTTGCAATTGTTCATGACTAATATCCAATCCCTGTAAATCATCTCGCACAGTGACTAAATCCTTCAGATAATAGTGATTTAGTCTAATATAACAACTAGATTTTCAGAATGGTATCATTCCTAAATGTTTAATCTAATATTTGATTATACAAAAATATCTAACTGAGGTAATATTGATAACTTTTCTTAATGTTCACTATAACAGTATGCACTTGAATGAGATACAAAATAGAGATAAAAAGCCTAACCCCAAAATATTTTCAACTCTGTCACCTATGACCATTCGGCTGGCACTCAGGGGGAAGCCTGTCACCTACCGTATTAACATTAGTAATATGTAGTAATTCTAAATTGTTGTTGCCTGTTGTCTGTTGGATCATTAAGACACTTGTAACAAGTAGGTAATACAATGCCCCATTAAAAAGTAAACTACTAGCATTGCGGCTGCTGCTACTGCTACTAGTGTACCAGCCAACATGAGAGAAAATTCTTTATGTTCATAGGCTTTTTCCATCAAGTGTAGTGACCATGCTACAAGTGCGACATCAAAAATTAAGATAGGAATCAACATATTTCTTAATATTTATTCATAGAAGTACCTTTATCTTAACACTCTTTCCCAAAACAGTGCTTTACCTTCCCAAGATATAGTTGTTTCCTATATTCTGAATCTCAAGCAGAAAGACGGACAGGGACACGATGTTTTTGCAAATAATTTTTAATTTCTGCAACACTAAGCTGTCCAAAATGTAATAAAGAGGCCAAAAGTGCAGCTTCGGCTTTACCTTCAGTTAAAGCAGTGTGAATATGTTCACAATTACCCGCACCTCCGGAAGCAATTACAGGAATTTCCACAGCATCAGCGATCGCTCTAGTTAACTCCACATCATAGCCAGCTTGAGTTCCATCGGCATCCATACTTGTTACCAGCAATTCACCAGCCCCCCTTTTTGTTACTTCTTTAGCCCACCATAGAGCATCAATACCAGTATTTTCCCTACCACCGCGAACGTATACATCCCAGCCAGGATTTTCGGGATCAAGTCTACGTCTAGCATCAATAGCTACAACAATACACTGATTTCCAAAGCGATCGCTTGATTGATTGATTAAATTTGGGTTTCTGACCGCCGCAGAATTAATACTAACCTTATCAGCCCCGGCTCGTAACAAACCTTTAACATTTTCTAAGGATTGAATGCCACCACCCACAGTTAGAGGAATAAAGACCTGTTCAGCGGTGCGATAGACCACATCAATAATTGTGTCCCTATCTTCATGAGTGGCTGTAATATCCAGAAACACTAACTCATCAGCACCGGCTTCGTTATAAACCTTGGCCAGTTCTACCGGATCACCAGCATCCTTGAGATCCACAAAGTTAACTCCTTTCACCACTCTGCCCGCCTTAACATCTAGACAAGGTAAGATTCTTTTAGACAACATAACGACTTTTATTCTCCTGGTAATTGCTAGGAACTTAAATTGTAAAGGTAATTGGCGAATAGATCACCAGGATGGGTGAAAATATACAGAATTATGTCTAAACGAAAAGAGGCAGGGGAGTAGGGGAGAAAATTTCGCGTTGCTGAAACCAAGTATGAATTTAGATGTAGAGAAGTTCCGGCGAAACGTCTTTACAACAGCTCAGATATCATCAAAATCATTTTCATACATCAAATCAGCAACGCTTCTCTGGTTACTGAGCTTCCGATACCCTGAGTTAGTCGAAGTATTCCCTATTCTAATAATTTCAGTTATTAAAAGCACAAAGTGATAATTTCTCAGCCGAATATTTATCTAGGTCTTCATCTAATGGAGAATTAAAGCCATTTCAAGCTGCACTTATCCCAATTCATAGCATCTGCGGATGATATCTTCTGGAATATTATGACCTTCGTTACCCCTTAAAATTTGCTCTAAGTACCAAAGCAAAATTAATTTAATTTAACATTTTTGGAAAAAACAAAAATCTTTGTATTCCTTATTTCCTGTTCCCCGTTCCCTATTCCCTCTCCCAAATATAAAATTTATTTTGCACGACTACTTATGTCAAAATATCTATTAGAATTAGTAGTTAATATGTCACAAAATCCTACTCTGCGTGTTCCCATTGCCATTAGTTTGGGAGCGATCACAGGTGCTTTAATACGTTACTACTTAACAATTTGGTTTATAAACAGTTTTGGTTTGAGTTTTCCCTATGGAACTTTTTTTATTAATATTAGCGGTTGTTTAGCAATGGGTTTTTTCTCAACTTTGGCTATGGAAAAAACAGCCATTATTTCCCCAGAAATTAAATTGATTGTCACCACAGGATTTTTAGGTGCATATACAACATTTTCCACCTTTGGGTTAGATACAGTTGGTTTATTACAACGTGGTCATTGGTTAACTGCTGGTGGTTATTTTTTTGGTAGTACAATTTTAGGAATTATCAGTGTCCAATTAGGTATAATTATTGCTAGAATGTTGTAGGAGGAGGCAGGAGGCAGAAGGTAAAACTAAGGTTCTGTACCTCATGTATCTGCAATCTGCTGTAAATTAACATTTATTGGAAATTCATTACTACAGAAAATGGTGCAAACACAATCTATAATCAATCAAAATTCCTCTACAGAAATATTACCCGGAGGAACTAACCCAGATACTTTTGAATTAGCAGAAACATGGTATCCCGTTCATTATCTGGAAGATTTAGATAAAACTAAACCCACACCTTTCACACTTTTAGGTAAAGATATTGTGATTTGGTGGGATCAAAAACTGCAATCTTGGCAAGTATTTATAGATCAATGTCCTCACCGTCTTGCACCTCTTTCAGAAGGAAGAATTAATAAAGATGGACTATTAGAATGTCCTTATCACGGTTGGTCATTTGCCGGAGATGGAACTTGTCAAAAAATTCCCCAACAAGTACCAGGTGCAAAAGCAGAAACCTCTCCTAGAGCTTGTATATCCTCTTTACCGACAACAGAAAAACAAGGTTTATTATTTGTTTATGCTGGTAATCCAGAAAATGCTGCAAATACAAAAATTCCTCTAGTTGAACCAATAGAAACAGCACCGGAAGGATGGGTAATTATTAACACCTTTCGAGACGTTCCCTATGATGCTTTAACATTATTAGAAAACATCCTTGATCCTAGTCATGTTGCCTTTACCCATCATCTTACAGTGGGGAATCGTGCCAATGCTGCACCCTTAGAATTAGAAATAGATCAATCTGGAAAATATGGTTTTGAAGGGATTTGGAAACAAGGATTAAAACCAGGACAATCAGGAAAACTTTCCACAACATTTATTGCTCCCGGTTTAATGTGGCATGATATTAATGCGGAAAAAGGAAGAATTTTAACTGTTGTTTATGCTGTACCAATTCGCAAAGGTGAATGTCGCATAATTGCCCGCTTTCCCTTTAAATTTGCTTCTAAACTACCAGGATTTTTTATTAAAATTCGCCCTCGTTGGTATTATCACATCGGACAAAATGGTGTTTTAGAAGATGATCAAATTTTTCTCCATTATCAAGAACGTTATTTAGCTGCTAAAGGAGGTAGTGCTAATTTCAATAAAGCTTTTTATCTAGCTACCAAAGCAGATACTTTTGTCTCCGAATTACGTAAATGGGTAAATCAATATCATGGAGAAACATTTCCAGGTGAATCTTTACCACCACTTTTACTCAATAGAGAATTACTACTAGAAAGATATCATTCCCATACAGAAAAATGTGCCAGTTGTCGTCAGGCTTTAAAAAGAGTTCAACAGTTAAAATTTTTGGTTGCTGTTCTGACTATTGTTTCTTTAGCTAGTAGTCCTTTGTTGGCTTTTTTCGTGGAAACAAAATCAATTTTATTAGTAATAATAGAAACAGTTATTCCTCTATTATTAGGTGCAGGATGGTGGAAATTGAATAACTTAGAAAGGGAATTTTATCAAGGAAGAATAATCCCCCCTCGTAATTTACCGGAGAAAAAAAGATAAATTGGTGGTGAGAAATCCCATCTTCCTCCTTTGCGATTTTGCGCGAAACAAAACTCAACTATAAAGAAGTGTGATATCTGAATACTTTACATTTTAAGACTTGACAAGACGATTATTCCGGTATGGAATCTTCATCTTCTAATTCTCCTAATGCGGAAATAATCACAGAAGGTCTATCAGGAAATTCTGCCACAAGTTTTAAATCTCCTCCCATTGCTTTTACATAACTACGTAATGTAGAAAGTAAAAGATCCGCCCGTTTTTCTAATCTAGAAACACTATCTTGACGGATTCCTAATAATTCTGCCATAGATTCTTGAGTTAATTTTCTGGCTTTTCTCATATCTTGAAGAGTCATATTTTCCAAAATCAGTTCTTGGGCGCGGGCTTCAATTTTTGCCCGCTGTTCCGGTGGTAATTGTGCCATAATATCACTTAATTTTGTCGCCATATTTTTATTCTCCTTTGTCTTTTAATTCCTGAAGATGGGAGTCAAATCTTTTATCTGCTTTTGTAATTAATTGTTTGTAAAATCTTTTTTCACTTGTTCCAGCTTTATTACCAGCTACAAGTAATATTGCTTTCTTTTTTGGATCAAACCCACATTCCGCAGATGTGACCTAGATTATTGGGATTTTTGAAAAATTTCAGCCAGGAAAATTTTATCTACCTAATTTTCTGGTTGAGTTTAACTTTATTTGCCAAAAAATAGAACATATTAAGTAACTTCATTTTACGAGGTTTTAAAATATATTCTCTCTCTATATTGAATTAGTAATTTCGGGTAAAATAAACATGACAATTACAGCTAAGAATATTTACATCCTCGCTAAAAATTTCTATTTACTAATTTTACCCTTGAACTATCTAGGGTTTGCTGAAAAAGTTGTCTGGGAACAGGGAACAGTTTCAAGAGTTGGATGGGAGCTATTTTTCCTTGGTATCAAACTTAAATGCAAGGTTTTCGAGTTTCCACCTCGTAAAAGCTTGCACTCTTTTTACATGAAAACGGCTCAAACCCTTTACCTGTAATCCTTTTATGTTTATTCAGCAAACCCTATCTACATCTTTTTGTTCAAATAAACAATAAACCACATCAAATAATTAGATAATATTTACTACAACTCTTTCCTAAATACCTGACAATCTTTTCACGTTCCTCTGTAAAATTGCTCATTTGTTTTTGTCCATTTATGATTACCAAATGTACAGCTTGAAACATCTGAAATACCCACCTCATTGTCGGTTTATTTGTGATTTTATTGACTTGATTTCTAATCCCGTCATCGAATTTAGCTAATTCTTGCCTTAACTTTCTTTGTGCAAGATTATAGACTAACAAACACAATCCCATAATCATTGCTATTGCTTCTACTCTTTCAGGAGTTTTGACAAATACGCTGGATGTAAAAAACAACGGGTCTTTCAAAAATCTAAATCCTCTTTCGTTAGATTGTTGGGATTTATATTCTTCTAATACTTGCTCATCACTCAATTCATTTTTATCTAAGATATTTGTTGCTAATATAAATCTCCCTGCTTTAATTTTTTCAGTTTCTATTACTTCTTCTCTCGTTTCTATTTGACTTTTAACTTGATATTTTATTTGACTTGGTTCGGTCAATTTACTTGGTCTACCTGCTGTTTTATATTCAGATTTTTCTAAATACTCAATTTCTTTTATTTGGTGATATTTCCAGGATTTTGATAGCTTTTCTATTGCTATTTTTGCGTCTGCTTGACAAGCAAATTCTTGCCTGGATAGTTGACTGAGTGCGGCTTTTGCTTTTGATTCTTGTTTTTTGACTTGTTTTTATACCTGTTGGATACTTGATTTTTTTCTTAATTCACTTTCGACGATTATCCATCTTTGTTTTATGTCTGCATATTCTGATTCTTTGGCTGCTATTTTATAGCCTGATATTTGACTATCTTTCCATTCTGATTCTTTTATATCTACGATTTTATTTTTTGCTTCCTTGATACTTAGTGGTACTCTTGTTATCCATTTCAATTCTCTCATTGCTGCTAAGTTTTCTGCTGTATATAAGGCACTATCTGCTACACTTATGCCCTCAAATGTCCATTGTTTTTTAAATTCTTTTAATCTTTCTACGAATACACTTTTATCATCTACGTTTCCTGAGTCTACTTTTAAATATAATGGGATATCTCCATCTCCTGTTACTATCATGTCTATGATAAATTGTTTGAGGTCTGGTCTTTTATCTCTTGAGTATCCATGAACTATTTCTATTGCTTTCATCTCTGGTTCTCTTTCTATTTTATTCTCTCCTGTTTCTTGCTTTGTTTCATCTCTTTCTTCGCTTTCTTTTTTGTACTCTCCTTCTACACTCATTGAAGTCCCATCTAAATGAATACTATCCATTTCTACTTTGAATTTATGGGCTGCTTTTATGGCTACTGCTGTAAATATTTTTGTTGTTCCTATTTGATGATATTTGTCTAGTTCTCTTCCTAGTTTGTCATCGTTTAAATGTGATGGTAATACTCCTTCTCCTATTAAATGTTCTGTTGGTTTTCCTACAAAAAATTCCTCAAATAGATATAATGGGGCGCTTAAAAAGCCCAATCCATTTAAGATCATTGCTTTTATTACTTGTCCTGGGTTGAGGGTTTCTTTTGTTTTTATTCCAACTATTTTATTCACTTCTTCTACTAATTCCATCTCGTCTATTATTCCCGCTACTATTCCTAAATGGTCTATATTTAGGATTTCCATGGCTTTTTTTGACTCTTTCATGGTTTCCCCTCTCTCTATTTGATTACACTATTTTAACAAATAAAAGCCTGAAATCTTTGCTCGGCAATCTTTTCAGGCTTTACTTTCTCTAAATTTTTAATTCCTAAATTTGCTTTAGTATCTGCGGAATGTGGGTTCAAAAGCAAAAGCTATTCGCCACACACCATCATCCGCATAAAACGCAGTTCTTTCATATTTTTATGTCGAGAACCTTTAAGTGTATCAGCATGAGGTCTACGTAGGAGTGGACCGGCGGATTCTAGTAATTTTGTGTGTGCAAGAAGTTCTTCGGGGTACTTCTGTTGTTAGTTCAGAAAATTCAGGTAGAAATTCGTCATGAAATAAAATTTCCCATGTCATGAATTTATTATGGCTTAGAATCCATATTTATTCAAGTATCAGATCAATCGCTTTCGTTGTATGTAGAACTTCATACCTCAAATCAGCAACGACAAAATTATTAAGTCAGAATCAGGATATCCAGGATTTGAGGATTTACAGGATTTTATTTTCTGATGAAATCTTTCCCAATTCTGAGATAATTAATTAGATGAACGAGAAAATTACTCCCTTTCCACATAAAGATAACTGAAATTTTTTCTCTGTGTCCTCTGTGTCCTCTATGGTTCTATGGTTCGTTTAAAAAAAATTAGTAATCTAACATTAATATCAATAATAATTGAACACAGATAAAGATGGACAATCAAAAATCAAAACATGATACTGTTAAAAAACATCCTGTAAATCCTTAAATCCTGGACATCCTGATGCAGACAAATTAAAATATTAGTACACCACAAATAAAATCAACATCCCGTAAGTCCTGGACATCCTGATTCAGACAAAAAATGATATATATCCAATTAGAAAATATTACTAAACGATGAAACACCCAAAACTAGGAGAAATTATGCAGGAATTGTGTAATAACTTGCTTGAAACATATCAAGATCAACTAATTGCAGTGATTCTTTTTGGTTCTCAAGCGCGTGGTGATGCTACTCCTGATTCGGATTTTGATGTATTAATTATACTTAAAGATTTAGTGCAAGCAACCAAAGAAATTGAAAAAATTGGCTTTTTTCTTAGTCCCCTTTGTTTAAAATATAGTGTAGTAATTTCTAACCTGTTTTACTCCCTCAGTCGTTTTGAAAAAGAACAAACAATGCTAATCCAAAATATCAAAAAAGAAGGTATTTATTTTTATGAACAAAGAACAAGAGTTTCTAGTGCAAAAAGCTCAAGATAGCCTGCGTGCGGCTAAAATTTTAGCTAGTGAAAATCTAGCTGATTTTGCTGCTTCTCGTGCTTATTATGCCATGTTTTATATAGCTGAAGCATTCCTAGTAGGTGAAAATCTCAGTTTTAGCAAACACTCTGCTGTAATTAGTAAATTTGGCGAACTTTTTGCCAGAACTAGTAAAATTGATCCGAAATTTCACCGTTATCTAATTGATGCAGAACAGATCCGTTTAAAGGGAGATTATGATCGTTCTGAACGTTTAACTGCTGAAGATGCAAAACTACTGATTGAAAGAGCCGAAGAGTTCCTAGAATTAATAAACTATCTATAATCTTGCTAATTCAAATAAATCAATGGTTAAATAAATAATGGTAATGTAAGATTAATACCAAATTAGTTTAACGCAGATAAACGCAGATAAAGATGGACAATCAAAATTCAAAACATGATACTTTTAAACAACATCCTGTAAATCCTAAAATCCTGGATATTATCTCGACTATGGCTACGTCACACAGACTATCGCTCAGTAACTGGATATCCTAATTCAGACAAATAATAAAATAACAGATTTTGGAAAAATACACCATGCCGAAAATTACCCTAGAAATATCAGAAGAATTATCTCAACAAATAGCACAAATAGGGATAGATACCTTACCTGAACTACTTGCCTTGAGTCTTCAACAATTACCAATACCAACACAAATTTACCAATATATTCTGAACTTTCTGGCTAGTAACCCTACTCCTCAAGAAATAGCAGAATTTAAACCTACACCGGAAATGCAAGATAGGTTACGTACTCTGCTAATACAAAGTAAAACAGGTAAACTCACACCCAGAGAACTTCAAGAACTAAAAGAATATGAACGTATTGAACACTTAATTGTCATGATTAAAGCTGGTAATTTATCTTATTTGAGTAATAACCAGTGAGTATATCCTATATTCCGGCTGCACTTCGCCGCTTAGTAGAAGAACGGGCAAAATATCAATGTGAATATTGTTTACTACCTGCAAAAGTCGCCTTTTTTGCCCATGAAATTGACCATATTATTGCAGAAAAGCATGGTGGTAAAACTAGTGCTGATAATTTAGCTCTCACTTGTTGGCGTTGTAATCGGTATAAAGGTAGTGATTTGGGTTCATTTAACCCAGAAACACGCAATTTTAGTTTTCTCTTTAACCCGCGTAACCAGGAATGGAAATCACATTTGATGTTCTCAGAAGTGGTTATAGTTGGTTTAACTCCTGAAGGAAGAACAACAGTTAAGTTGTTGCAAATGAATACCGAAGAAAGACTAGCTGAACGCCAAAAATTAAGGTTATAATAAATGTAAATTTTTATTATTAACCAGTAAAAACCACATCCTGTAAATCCTCAAATCCTGGACATCCTGATTCAGACAATTAATTATGATTCTGTACTGCTAAAGTCTATTTTTTCATAAATATTAGCGAGAGAAATTTGACAAGAAACAGAAGCTAAATTTAAAGTATCGTTAATATCTTCATATTCTAAAAACATCCATTTCTTATTATCAGTTTTTACATATTGTTCAACGTGAATTGTGTATTGGTCAATTAAAATATATTCTTGAAAATTGGCAATAGTCCGAACTTTACGCAAAGACACAAAAAACTCTTTGCGTCTTTGCTTATTAGCCTCTACCCTTGAGTATCTCTAAAAGAGATGGTGCGAAACAAAACTCAAATAGGTTGAATTTTATCCCGCAGCGTCAGGTAATGGTTTTTTGGGTGTTGCTAGTTGCAAGATGATCTCTAGTAACCAAGGGGCGAGACGTTGACATAATACGGCTAAGTGAGATTGCCAGCCAACTAGGATTTCTGCGGTATCGTTTTCTATGCCGATAACGAGCGCTTGAGCGACTTGTTCGGGTGTCATGGGAATTACTCCATGAAATAAATTCAAGTCACGCACCATATCTGTTTCCGTTAGGGAAGGAAGTAAGGCGATAACGCGGATATTATGTTGGGCAAGTTCTTGACGTAAAGCTTGGGTAAATCCGACAATGGCAAACTTGGTAGCGGAATATGTGGCCATTGTTGGTGCGGCAACTTTACCCATTAAGCTGGAGACATTGACAATGATGCCCTTTTTTTGACTAACCATGCGTTTGGCTATCAAGCTGGTGAGGGTGTACATTCCCAATAAATTAACGGAAAGTTCTTCTTGCAATTGGGGAAGTTTTGATTGCAGAAATGAATTTTGATGTGCGACTCCGGCACAATTTACTAATAGATGAATTGGCCCATAACTGCGCCAAAGTTGGGCTACGGCTATGTTGACGTTGATTGAGTGAGTTAAGTCTAAAGCCATGATTGTAGTTTCTACACCTAAAGCTTCGATTTCTTTGGCTACTTCAGCTAACTTTTGGCGATCGCGTGCTACCAATATTAACCTTTTCATTCCTTGTTTGGCTAATTCTAAAGCGATCGCTTTACCAATTCCACGAGAAGCCCCGGTAATTAGTGCAACTTTTCCTTGAATCTTCATCGGTTTTCACCTCCAAATTCTTCGTCTTTCCCTTTTGCACTTAGCAATCAACAAGTAAGACGATTGATGAACGGTAAATAAAAATCAAATTTCAATTCAGTAATTAGACGGAAAATGGTTTTTCTGCTCATTTGCAATACCCCTCTATTGCTTGTAGGAAGCAGAAGTTCCTCATCCTCACAATGGGAACAGACAACATAAAATACTTTTGGCAGAATGGATAAAGCTCATTGATTTTACCTCTTTTAAATGATCCGAGCATTCACCAGTGCTGTCGTACCTACACAGATTAGCAACTAAATCAAGTTCTTGCAATATTTTTTAATCAGGATTTCTTAACTGTCGTTTCCGTAGAATATATATATGGGAACATTGATTGATATAAGTTTTTATGAATAGTCAACCACTAATATGTTGATCCCCTCACAAGTAATAAATTTTTGTGACAATGACAACATTTTTTTAACTTTTTAGTTTCTTATATCCAACCAAAAACCACTATATTGAAACCATCAAATATGAATCTTAAATATGACAGAACATATTAATATCAAAACCAATAACAGCAACGTGATTATAGTATTGGTAGAACCAGCAGGGCCTTTGAACGTCGGTTCAGTAGCCAGAGTGATGAAAAATTTTGGCTTATCTCAACTAATATTAGTCAATCCTCAATGCGATCGCTCGTCCTTCGATGCTGTCAAAATGGCCGTTCATGGCCAAGAAATTTTAGAATCTGCAATCATCGTCCCCACACTACCACAAGCATTACAGGGATGTGTCCGTGCGATCGCTACTATCGGTCGTGATTACAGTGGAGAAATCCCCATAGAAAACCCCCGCACCGCCCTACCCTGGTTATTAGCAGTCCAAAACCCTGTAGCCTTGATTTTTGGACGAGAAGACCGAGGATTAACCAATGAAGAATTAAATTATGCTCACAAATTAGTTTCTATTCCTACTAACCCAGAATATACATCTTTAAATTTAGCCACGGCCGTATCTATATGCTGTTATGAACTATCCCAAGCTACAAATATATTTACAGATCAGAATATACCGACTACGGAACTTGCCCCTTTAGACGCTATGGAAGCCTACTATCAAGAATTGGAATCCCTACTGCTTACCATAGGTTATCTTTATCCTCACACGGCAGCTAGTCGCATGGAAAAATTTCGCCACATATATAACCGTGCTTATTTAGAACCAGTGGAGGTGGGAATGTTACGGGGAATTTTAAGACAAGTAGAATGGGCAATTAACACAAAAGATCATCATAAGATCTAATATTTCCATTATATGTAGGGTGTGTTAGCGAAGCGTAACGCACCTTCCTAGAAACTTTTGGTTATGACCTACATCTAACATACCCTACCTACAGCAGAATTCAGGAGTCAGGAGTAAAACTGGTTTGGTGTATAGGTATATCTAAATTTTTCAGAAATCAAATATGATTAATATATACAATAAATATTAAGCTCAACTTTAAGGCAAATTATGGTTAGTACAATCACTAAACCAAACAATATCACCCCAGAAACTACCCTAGCAGAACAGCGAGTAGTTTTTCATAATATTAGTTGGCAAAATTACCAGCAAATTTTAGCAGCATTAGGACAAAATCGTTCTTCTCGACTTATTTATGATCAAGGTACATTAGAAATCACCATGCCATTAGAAGAACATGAAAGTGCTACCAGATTAATTGAACTATTCATTCGCATTTTAGTAGAAGAAATGGGTTTAAAAATTAAAACCATGGGTTCTACCACCTTAAACCGTGATGATTTACAAAGAAGTGCAGAAGCTGATAATTGTTATTACATCCAAAATCAGCCAAAAGTAGTTGGTAAAAAAGTTGATTTAAACCAAGATCCGCCACCTGACTTAATCGTAGAAATAGATATTACTCATACCGATATTAACAAACTCAAATTTTATGCCAGCATGGGAGTACCAGAATTTTGGCATTATAACGGTGAAATATGGCGAATTTATCAACTTCAAGATCATCAATACATTGAATTAGAAAAAAGTCCTACATTTTCTCAAATACCCAAAGAACAACTTTACCAATTTTTGCAAGATTGTCAAATTGATGAAGTGCAAGCTAGTAAAAAATTCCGTGCTTGGGTACAACAAGAAATTCAGAATTAATATATCTCACAAAAAACTGTAGGGGGGGTTTCCCCACCCTGACCATCAGCCTAACTAGCTAACAGAGTTTTTTCCAAAGGAGTCCAACGGAAAGTGCGATCGCCACCTCTCTCAATCACCACCTTAACCCGTGGTTCTAACTTAGGTAAATCCATTAAATACTGAACTTCCTGATCAGACAAAATATGTCCCTCAATAATCCACAACACCAACCCCTTAGACTTAGGAGGTAATTGTGCCAAATGAGAACCGATCATTGGTGGTAAATAATAGACATCACCAACCGCCGCACCGCTACCAGTGCTTTTTTTACCCAAATGTGGTGGTCTAACACCATGAACTTGTGTTAAATACGCAGCCACATCACCTAGTCCTCTAGCAGTAATATGGAGGCCAACATAGCCAGCCGCCCGTAATCGGCGTAAATACCGACCTTCATAGCCTCCCTCCAGAGGAACATAAACACCCAACGCGCCAAATTTCTCCAGATTGCGGATGAAACCGTTGCCAGTGGTAATTAGTGCCATAAATTTTCTTCCTATCCCACTCAGATATCTCTATTATTCACCTTATAGTGGTAGATTAAGTTGCATGAAGTTCCAGATTTTCCAGAATTTTCACAACCCACCCCTGAAATATTGGTTAATCCGCTCCTAACCCCACAAAATACCCAAAAAAATACTAGACAAAAATTAATGAATGATTTATATTATTAGATTGTGACCGAATAGTATAAATAGATAGCCATCTTATTTAGAGTTCTTAGTTAGTCCTAGGATTTCAGTTTTTAGTTAGTTTCCTGCGAGAATAAACTAGACCTGACACATCAAGTGACTGCTAAACTAAAAAAGCTTTCAGGTCAAAGCAAGAGCCAAAATCATATTTAACACCAATGCCGTAAGCAAAAACTAAGCTGGTAGGTAAGTGTTGCCAAGAGAAACCTTCGGTATAGCTCAGGGTAAAAGATTTGGGTCTTGGGAATTAGGACTCCTGCCCTTAGAGGGGATGTGAAACCAATAGGACTACAAAGTCCTGGAGGCTATTCCCTATAAAAGGGGAAGCCCTGTCCGTCTTCAGGTAGGGTATTTCAAGCTCCCACACCAAATCACTCCCGTAAAACCTAAAAATAATTAGGCAAAACCTCAAACAATAGTTTAAGGTAGGAAAATAAGTAGTCCCTGAGCAATAATGTTGGTTTTATGGCATTATATTAAGTCTCAAGCAAAGGATACTGAGGGGCGATAACCACTTAAGTCCGACTACAACGGTAGAGTGCCAGAGCAACTGCTTGGACGAAAGCATTGCTGCACAAAGCGCAAAGCAATCAAGCCTCGCATTGAATTGCAGAAATAATACCTTCTCAATAGAGCAAGGAGTTATTCCTGTTATGGTGGTTAACTAAGTGAAAATAAACAAATTCACTAAAACACAAGGGACAAAGATTGTTTCTGCGCTAAGGATTTGCACTGTCTAACGCCAGTCCAAATTCAAGAGGTATAGTTTATCCTCAAGCGATAGCCGCAAAAGTTGTCCCCAATTCCATTTCCAGGTCAGTAATTAGAAAGGAGAACCAGTAACTGTGTCTGTAGGTATTCTCGGCACCAAACTGGGCATGACCCAAATATTTGATGAAGAAGGAGTATCCATTCCTGTCACCGTCATCAAAGCCGGTCCATGCACTGTCACACAAGTTAAAACACAACAGACTGACGGTTACTCTGCCATTCAAGTTGGTTATGGTGAAGTCAAGCCCAAAGCATTGAATAAACCATTATTGGGTCATTTGGCTAAATCATCCGCTCCAGCAGTTCGTCATCTGAATGAATATCGCACCGATAGCACTGGTGATTATGCTTTAGGTCAAGAAATTAAAGCAGATATTTTTAGTGCTGGTGAAATTGTAGATGTAATTGGTACAAGCATCGGTCGCGGCTTTGCGGGTAACCAAAAGCGTAACAACTTTGGTCGCGGTCCCATGTCCCATGGTTCTAAAAACCATAGAGCGCCAGGTTCTATTGGTGCTGGTACAACCCCCGGTCGTGTTTATCCCGGTAAAAGAATGGCAGGACGTTTAGGCGGTACTCGTGTCACGATTCGCAAACTCACAGTAGTGCGAGTAGACGCAGAACGCAACTTAATCCTCATTAAGGGAGCAATTCCTGGCAAACCAGGAGCCTTAGTGAACGTTGTCCCTGCAAAGAAAGTTGGTAGAAAATAGTCATTTGTCATTGCTAGTGTGGAAACTGACAACCGACAACTGAGAAAGGACAAAGGACACAAAGATGGTAGAGAGTGTAATTAAAAATTGGCAAGGAGAGCAAGTCGGAGAGACAACCTTTGACTTACCAGTTGCTAAAGAAACAACAGCGGTACATATTGTACACCGCGCCCTAGTCAGACAAATGACTAATTCTCGCCAGGGAACTGCCAGCACCAAAACTCGTGCAGAAGTTCGTGGTGGTGGTCGTAAACCTTGGCGGCAAAAAGGCACAGGTCGCGCCCGTGCGGGTTCTATCCGTTCACCATTATGGCGTGGTGGTGGTGTCATCTTTGGACCAAAACCCAGAGATTTCAACCTGAAAATGAACCGCAAAGAGCGTCGGTTAGCATTACGTACAGCTTTCATCAGCCGCGCTCAAGATTTAATTATCGTTGAAGAATTTAGCAACGAGTTAGAACGCCCTAAAACCAAAGAACTCGTATCAGCATTAGCTAGATGGGGCGCAGCACCAGAACAGAAAACACTTTTAATTTTGTCAGAAATTGCAGAAAACGTGCTTTTATCAGCCCGTAACGTTGAAAACCTCAAACTGATAGCTGCTGATCAGTTGAACGTTTATGACCTACTTCATGCAGACAAAATTGTCGTTACACCATCAACACTAGCGAAAATTCAGGAGGTCTACAATGGTTAAAGTTGAGACCCGTGACCTGCCAGACTTAGTGCGTCGCCCCATTCTCACCGAAAAAGCGACAATGCTCATGGAGCAAAACAAATACACCTTTGAAGTAACTCCTAAAGCCACTAAACCCCAAATTATAGCCGCAATTGAAGACTTATTTGCAGTTAAAGTCGTCAAAATAAATACCGCCAATCCTCCACGCAAAAAACGCCGTGTGGGTAGATTTATTGGTTTCAAACCCCAATATAAGCGAGCTATTGTCACCGTTGCCCCTGGGGATGAAGAAAAAATCAGAAAAGTTCTCTTCCCAGAAGTCTAGAAATTTTAGATTTTAGATTTTAGATTTTAGATTGGGCTAATAAAAACAATGCCAAGTGACAATTAAAAATCGGAAATTAAAATCAAAAAATTCTGACTCCCAAATCCAAAATTCAAAATCCAAAATCCAACTATGGGTACTCGTTCTTATCGCCCTTATACCCCCAGTACTCGCCAAGTTACCATCTCCGACTTTGCCGAAATTACCAAAACTGAGCCAGAAAAATCATTAACTGAATCAGTTCATCGTCCTAAAGGTCGGAACAATCAAGGGCGGATAACCAGCCGTCGTCGGGGTGGCGGACACAAACAACTTTACCGCATTATTGATTTTAAACGAGATAAGCGGAATATACCTGCTACAGTTACAGCCATTGAATATGATCCCAACCGGAATGCGCGGATCGCTTTATTGTTATATGAAGATGGCGAAAAGCGTTACATCCTCCAACCAAACGGGATGACTGTAGGTGCAAAAGTAATTGCTGGGCCTGATTCTCCTATTGAAGATGGTAATGCTTTACCTTTGTCAAACATTCCCTTGGGTACTAGCGTTCACAACGTAGAAATGACTGCTGGTAAAGGCGGGCAAATCGTGCGTGCAGCAGGGGCAACAGCACAAGTTGTTGCAAAAGAAGGCAATTATGTAACTCTAAAGTTACCTTCTGGTGAAGTCCGCTTGATTCGCCGTGAGTGCTATGCCACCATCGGACAAGTCGGTAATACAGATGCAAGAAACCTCAGTGCTGGTAAAGCAGGACGAAATCGCTGGAAAGGTCGTCGTCCCAAGGTTAGAGGTAGCGTCATGAACCCAGTAGATCACCCACATGGTGGTGGTGAGGGCAGAGCACCTATCGGTAGGTCTGGTCCCGTAACACCTTGGGGTAAACCTACTTTAGGAGCTAAGACACGGAAGCGGAAAAAAGCCAGCACTAAGCTAATTATCCGTCGCCGCCGTAAGTCTTCTAAACGTGGTCGTGGTGGTCGTCAGTCTTAGAATTTTAGATTTTAAGTTTTGGATTTTAGATTGGAGACTGTTAATTGGCATTAAATGTTTAACTAGTTAATCCATAGATAATTAATCCAAAATCCAAAATTAAGAAATTCAAAATCCAAAATCCAAAATCCAGAATTGAACTATGGGTCGTTCTTTAAAAAAAGGTCCTTTTGTAGCTGATCATCTCCTCAAGAAAATTGAGAAGTTGAATGCAAAAGATGAAAAACAAGTGATCAAAACCTGGTCAAGAGCTTCAACAATTTTGCCCTTGATGGTAGGTCATACTATCGCTGTTCACAATGGACGGCAGCACGTTCCCGTATTTGTCAATGAACAAATGGTAGGACATAAGTTAGGAGAATTTGCTCCGACTCGTAGCTACAGAGGTCATGGCAAAAGTGACAAAAAATCAGGGAGATAGATCAATTAAAAGTTAAAAATTAAAACATGAGAATTATTCATTTTTAATTTGTGAATTTTTAGTTGATAAAAATGGAGTAAGTTATGGCAATTGATACTACTGAAGTTAAGGCGATCGCCCGTTATATCCGCATTTCTCCCTATAAAGTGCGCCGTGTACTTGATCAAATTCGGGGACGTTCATACCGAGAAGCATTAATCATTCTGGAATTTATGCCCTACGGTGCTTGTGAACCAGTCTTAAAGGTTCTCAGAAGTGCCGCAGCTAATGCCGAGCATAATGCTGGCTTGGATAGAGCTAATTTGGTAATTAGTCAAGCTTATGCTGACCAAGGACCAGTGCTAAAACGATTTCAACCCAGAGCGCAAGGTCGAGCTTACCAAATTCGCAAACCAACGTGTCATATCACTGTCGCTGTTGCCGCTGGTGCTACTGCTGAGTAAACAGCCAGACAGACACAACAAAATTGCGTACAGTCAGAAATTTTAGAGGAAGCATTTGTGGGACAGAAAATTCATCCAGTTGGCTTTCGACTGGGTATAACTCAAGAACACCAATCCCGTTGGTTTGCAGAACCTGACCGTTATCCAGAACTTCTACAGGAAGACCACAAACTCCGTCAATACATCGAACAAAAACTAGGTAGATACGCTCAAAATAACGCCGGCATTTCCGAAGTCAGAATTGAGCGCAAAGCTGATCAAATTGACCTAGAAGTACGGACAGCTAGACCGGGTGTGGTTGTAGGTCGTGGTGGTCAAGGGATTGAATCATTACGGACTGGACTGCAAGGAGCTTTAGGCGGTAATCGCCAAATTCGCATTAACGTTGTTGAAGTTCAACGAGTTGATGCTGATGCCTATCTGATTGCCGAGTATATTGCTCAACAATTAGAACGTCGGGTTTCCTTCCGCCGAGTTGTCCGTCAAGCCATTCAACGGGCGCAAAGGGCAGGTGTACAAGGAATTAAAGTTCAAGTCAGTGGTCGTCTCAACGGAGCAGAAATTGCCCGCACAGAGTGGACCCGTGAAGGTAGAGTTCCCCTCCATACTTTACGTGCTGACATTGACTATTCCTACTGCACAGCCAAGACAATTTACGGAATTCTCGGCATTAAAGTTTGGGTATTTAAAGGCGAAATTATTCCTGGACAGGAAGAAGCTCCCGCCCCAGCCTCCAGAGAACGTGACCGTGACCGTGACCGTGGTGATCGTGAACGCGAACCCCGTCGCCGCCAACAACAGCGTCGCCGTCAGCAGTTTGAAGACCGATCCAATGAAGCTTAGTCAATCGTCAGTAATAAAACAAGCTGACAACTGACAACCGACCACTGACAACTGACAACTGACAAATCATGTTAAGTCCTAGAAGAACTAAATTCCGCAAACAACAACGCGGACGCATGGAAGGTCTTGCCAGCCGTGGTAGTACCCTAAACTTTGGGGACTTTGGACTCCAAGCCCAAGAACCATCTTGGATTACCTCACGGCAAATCGAGGCTTCCCGCCGAGCAATGACTCGTTATATTCGCCGGGGTGGTAAAATCTGGATTCGTATTTTCCCAGATAAACCCATTACCATGCGTCCTGCTGAAACCCGGATGGGTTCTGGTAAAGGTTCTCCAGAATTCTGGGTAGCGGTAGTCAAACCCGGCCGGATTATGTTTGAAATCGCCGGTGTTGCTGAAGAAACCGCCCGCGAAGCTATGCGATTGGCTGATGCTAAATTGCCAATTAAGACCAAATTTATTGTGCGCTCTCAACCACAGGAGCAGGAGTAGGTTATGCCTCTTCCCAAAATTGCGGAAGCTAGAGAATTAAGTGACGAACAACTGTCTGAGGAAATTGTTGCCGTTAAAAAACAACTGTTCCAGTTGCGGTTACAAAAAGCTACTCGACAACTGGAAAAGCCCCACCAGTTTAAACACGCCCGCCATCGTCTCTCCCAACTGCTAACAGTAGAAGGAGAACGGAAAAGGTCAGCCAGCAAATCAGACGCAGAACAAAAGTAGGAGATTATGGCAGTCAAAGAACGAGTTGGCTTGGTAGTGAGCGATAAGATGCAAAAAACTGTGGTAGTAGCCATAGAAAACCGCGCTCCTCACCCCAAGTACGGCAAAATTGTAGTTCAAACCCGCCGCTATAAGGTTCACGATGAAGAAAATACCTGTAAAGTAGGCGATCGCGTGCGGATTCAAGAAACTAGACCCCTTAGTAAAACTAAGCGTTGGCAAGTTACAGAAATCCTCAACACCAAAGCTACAATGTAAACAGTTGTATCGAAAGCTACAACAACCCCAAAAGAGAGAGCAGTTGTGATTCAACCCCAATCTTATCTGAATGTCGCAGATAATAGCGGTGCTAAAAAGCTAATGTGCATCCGCGTATTAGGTGCAGGCAACCGCCGTTACGGTGGCGTAGGCGATAGAATTATCGCTGTTGTTAAAGAGTCTTCACCCAACATGGCGGTTAAAAAGTCAGATGTTGTGGAAGCAGTAATTGTGCGGACACGGAAAGCTATCAATCGTGATAGTGGTATGAGTATCCGCTTTGACGATAACGCCGCAGTGATTATCAACAAAGAAGGTAATCCTAGAGGTACACGGGTATTTGGACCCGTAGCTCGAGAACTGCGTGACAAAAACTTTACTAAAATTGTTTCTCTGGCTCCGGAGGTGCTGTAATGGCAAAGCAGCCACAACCCAAAGTTTTTCATAAAATGCACGTCAAAACCGGTGATACCGTTCAAGTCATCGCTGGTAAAGATAAAGGCAAAGTTGGTGAAGTGATTCAAGCACTACCACAAGTGAGCAAAGTGCTTGTCAAAGGTGTCAACATTAAAACCAAGCACGTTAAACCCCAGCAGGAGGGCGAATCAGGGCAAATAGTGACTAAGGAGTATCCCATCCATAGCTCCAATGTTATGCTCTATTCCACCAAGCAAAACGTTGCTAGTCGAGTTTGCTACACTTTCACCTCCGAAGGAAAGAAAGTGAGAATGCTTAAAAAAACAGGTGAAATTCTTGATAAATAAACTGGTGAGTGGGGATGAGATTTGAGATTTTCCACCAAAATCTTCAATCCTAAATCCCAAATCCCAAATCTAAAATTCCCTGACCAAGCCCAGGGAAAATAAGGACAGAACACTATGGCCACAACAAGACTGAAAACTGTATATCAAGAAACAATTACCCCCAAATTGATTAATCAGTTTCAATACACCAACGTACATCAAGTACCCAAGGTGATTAAAGTAACTGTAAATAGAGGTTTGGGAGAAGCTGCTCAAAATGCTAAGTCACTGGAAGCATCTTTAAACGAAATTGCCCTAATCACTGGACAAAAACCTGTAGTTACACGAGCAAAGAAAGCGATCGCCGGCTTTAAAATTCGTCAAGGTATGCCAGTAGGCATTATGGTGACGCTGAGAGGTGAACGGATGTATGCTTTCTTAGATCGCTTGATTAACCTTACACTACCCAGAATTAGAGACTTTCGTGGTGTCAGTGCCAAAAGCTTTGACGGACGTGGTAACTACACTCTAGGTGTCCGTGAACAGCTAATATTTCCAGAAGTCGAATACGACAGCATCGACCAAGTCCGTGGTTTGGATATTTCCATCATTACCACAGCAAAAACCGACGAAGAGGGCCGCGCCTTACTTAAGGAAATGGGAATGCCCTTTCGTGATCAATAAGTTCATCTAAAGAGGGAACGATGGCGGCTAACGACACAATTGCAGATATGCTGACGCGCATCCGCAATGCCAATATGGCGAAGCATCAAACTACGCAAGTACCAGCAACCAAAATGACTCGGAGTATTGCTAAGGTACTTCAAGAAGAAGGCTTTATTGCGGAAGTTGAAGAAGCAGGAGAAGGAGTAAAGCGTAACCTAGTTATTTCCCTGAAATACAAAGGTAAAAATCGCCAGCCCTTAATTACTGCCCTAAAGCGAGTGAGTAAACCAGGTTTACGTGTTTACTCCAATAGAAAAGAATTACCAAGAGTGTTAGGCGGTATCGGTATTGCCATTATTTCTACATCTAGTGGCATTATGACTGACCGCGAAGCACGCCGCCAAAATCTAGGTGGTGAAGTGCTTTGCTACGTTTGGTAGTCGTGATTGGTCATTGGTCAGTGGCAAAACAAGGAACAACTGACAACTGACAAACAACAACTGACAAAGAACAAAAAATCATGTCTCGTATTGGTAAACGTCCAATTACTATTCCCGCCAAAGTACAAGTGGCGATTGATGGTGTCAAAGTAGTGGTGAAAGGTCCAAAAGGTGAGCTTTCCCGTGAACTACCTAACAATGTCATTCTTTCCCAAGAAGGAGAAACATTACTAGTAACCCGTCGTGATGAAACCCGCACATCCAGACAGATGCACGGTTTGAGCCGCACCCTAGTGGCTAACATGGTGGAGGGAGTTTCCCAAGGTTTCCAACGCCGTTTGGAAATTCAAGGGGTTGGTTATCGCGCCCAAGTCCAGGGTCGTAACCTAGTTTTAAACATGGGTTATAGCCATCAAGTGCAAATTGAACCACCAGAGGGCATTCAATTTGCCGTAGAAGGTACTACTAATGTCATAGTCACTGGTTATGACAAAGAAATTGTAGGTAATACAGCAGCTAAAATTCGCGCCGTTCGTCCACCTGAACCCTATAAAGGCAAAGGTATTCGCTATGCCGGTGAAGTGGTCAGACGCAAGGCTGGTAAGACTGGTAAGGGTGGTAAGAAGTAAACATGAAACTTACACGTAGAGAATCCAAACAGCGTCGTCATCGCCGCGTTCGTGGGAAAGTTAACGGTTCACCGGAACGTCCACGCTTATCTATATTCCGATCCAATGAGCATATTTATGCTCAAGTCATTGATGATACCAAACAGGAAACAATAGTAGCTGCATCCACAGTAGAACCAGAATTGAAATCTCATATTGCTTCTGGCGCTAACTGTGAAGCATCTATACAAGTTGGCAAATTGGTAGCTGTACGCGCACTAGAAAAAGGGATCACCAAAGTCGTATTTGATCGCGGTGGCAACCTCTATCATGGTCGCATTAAAGCACTAGCCGAGGCGGCACGTGAGGCTGGTTTAGATTTCTAAGTCCGTCAGTAGTCAATAGTCAGTAGCAACTGACAACTGACAACTGACAACTGACAACTGACAACTAAAAGAGAGCATTGATTATGGTAACCGGTCGTCGTAAAGCAAGCCGTACAAAAAAAGAAGAAACCAACTGGCAAGAGCGAGTTATCCAAATCCGCCGGGTGAGTAAAGTCGTCAAAGGTGGTAAAAAACTCAGCTTCCGTGCCATTGTCGTTGTTGGTAATGAACGTGGACAAGTTGGAGTAGGCGTTGGGAAAGCATCAGATGTAATTGGTGCAGTTAAAAAAGGTGTCGCTGATGGTAAAAAACATCTAATTGACATCCCTATTACCAAATCTAATTCCATTCCTCACCCCATTGATGGTGTTGGTGGTGGAGCTAAAGTAATGATGCGTCCAGCCGCACCAGGTACAGGTGTAATTGCCGGGGGTGCTGTACGGACTGTATTAGAGTTGGCAGGAATACGTAATATTCTCGCTAAACAACTTGGTTCTAACAATCCTTTAAACAACGCTAGAGCCGCAGTAAATGCTCTATCTACCCTACGGACATTGACTGAAGTGGCCGAAGATCGCGGTATTGCCATTGAGAAACTCTATATTTAGTCAATCCTGGTATCAGATTCTCAATCCAAAATCTAAAATCTAAAATCCCAACCCAAAATGAGACTCAACGATCTTAAGCCCCAAAAAGGCTCAAAAAAACGCCGTAAGCGCGTAGGTAGAGGTATTTCCGCTGGACAAGGTGCAAGCGCTGGTCTAGGGATGCGTGGTCAAAAATCCCGTTCTGGTAGCAGTACAAGACCGGGTTTTGAAGGTGGTCAACAACCATTGTATCGTCGGATACCGAAACTCAAGGGCTTCCCCGTCGTTAACCGGAAAATTTACACTACGATTAATGTAGAGAAGTTAACTAACCTACCTCCTAATTCAGAAGTAACTTTGGAATCCTTGCAAGCGGCAGGTATCCTCACTGCTGTTAAAGGTCCATTGAAAATTTTGGGTAATGGAGAATTGACCGTTCCTCTTCATGTAAAAGCAGCCGCTTTCACAGGACAAGCCCGCACTAAAATAGAGGCTGCTGGTGGAAGTTGTGAAAGTGCATGAGAGATGAGAGGTGCAAATTGCAACGGCACCTGGTGATTGGGGAACAGATCCTTGGTTAATAGATACCCTAATCATCTTCATCAGATGAATTATAGTCAGGATGAAAAATCTTATCTCTTGGTCATTGGGGAAGAGATCATTGGTCAACAGATAACCTAATCATCTTCATCATAATGAATCACGTAAATCATAGTTAAGACTTCAAAGGTAAAATTCTATGATCAGTCGAGACAAAGCCCCAACGGCTCAAGAAACTTTTATGCAGATGGCGCAAGCAGCCGGACTTAGAGGTAGGCTGCTTGTTACTGTCGGTATTTTAATTTTGGTTCGCCTGGGTATCTTTTTGCCAGTACCAGGAATTGATCGCCAACGGTTTGCTGAAGCTATATCGGGCAATAATTCCATCTTTGGACTGTTGGATATATTTTCGGGGCGGGGATTGTCTACTTTGGGCGTATTCGCCTTGGGGATTTTGCCTTTCATTAATGCCTCCATTATTATCCAATTGCTGACCGCTGCTGTTCCATCTTTAGAAAATTTACAGAAAAATGAAGGTGAGGCGGGTCGGCGGAAAATATCACAAATTACCCGTTATGTGACTGTAGTTTGGGCAATTATTCAAAGTGTGGCTTTTTCGGCATTATTTTTGCAACAATTCGCCCTGAATCCTGGACCTGTGTTTGTAGCAGAAACGGCGATCGCCCTAACTGCTGGTTCAATGTTCGTCATGTGGGCATCAGAACTGATTACAGAACGGGGTATCGGTAATGGTGCATCTTTGTTGATTTTTGTCAACATTGTAGCTTCCCTGCCAAAATCCTTGGGTGACACCATTGACTTAGTACAAGTTGGGGGTAGGGAAATTGTCGGCCGGGTCATAGTTTTGGTACTAGTTTTCTTGGCCACAATTCTGGGAATTGTCTTTGTCCAGGAAGGAATGCGCCGTATCCCCATTATTTCTGCCCGTCGTCAAGTGGGTAGAAGAGTTTTAGCTGAACAACGCAGTTATTTACCGCTCCGGCTTAATTCCGGCGGTGTCATGCCCATTATTTTTGCAGCAGCAATCCTGAGTTTGCCACTGTTAATTGCCAATTTCGCCAAAAATCAAGAATTAGCCAACATTGTTAATACCTATCTGAGTCCTGGTGGTTCTGCCCCTTGGGTATACGCACTTGTTTACTTAACTTCCATTGTTTTCTTCAGTTACTTCTATTCATCGTTGATTCTCAACCCAGTGGATGTAGCTCAAAACTTGAAAAAAATGGGTTCTAGTATTCCTGGTATTCGTCCCGGTAAAGCTACTAGTGAGTATATCGAAAGAGTCACAAACCGACTGACTTTTTTAGGCGCGATCTTTTTAGGCTTAGTGGCTATTATTCCTACAGCCGTAGAAAGTGCTTTGAAAGTTCCTACCTTTAAAGGCCTGGGTGCAACATCTTTGTTAATTTTAGTAGGTGTAGCAATTGATACGGCTAAACAAATCCAAACGTATGTTATATCTCAGCGATATGAAGGAATGGTGAAACAATAGTGACGCGATTAATCTTCTTGGGACCCCCAGGAGCAGGAAAAGGAACTCAGGCTAAAAATTTGGCTGAATTTTTATATATTCCCCATATTTCTACAGGTGACATTTTACGCCAAGCTATTCAAGATCAAACAAATTTGGGAATGCAAGCCCAAAGTTTCATGGATAAAGGCGAATTAGTCCCAGACAAATTAGTGGAAGATATGGTCGAAGAACGCCTGAAACAACCCGATGCTCAAACAGGTTGGATTTTAGATGGTTTTCCTCGTAAAGTTACACAAGCCAAGTTTTTGGGTGAACTACTAATCAACCTCCGCGAAGGTGGTGAAAAAGTGATCAATCTAGATGCACCTGATGCGGTTGTGATTAACCGATTATTAGGACGCGGGCGCAAAGATGATACTGAAGAAGTAATTCGTCGCCGCTTAGAAATCTACCGCGATGAAACAGCACCCTTGATTAATTATTACAGCGATCGCCAGCAACTCTTAACTGTCAACGGTAATCAGTCCCAAGAAGAAGTTTTTTCTGATTTGAAAAATATCATAGCTGCTTAGATAAAACCAGGGGTAGCGGTCTGTGTGGTTAGGGGGAAAATAAAAATTTTTTTAGCCTCTTACCTCTGCCCTATCTTCTAAGTCAGGCGTAAGTCAATTTTAGCTAAGATATATTAATAAACTGTTGATATATTTTCTCTAACTGTGTTCTTTATGCCCATGCAATAAGGACAATAGGAGATTGTTGAGTTGAGGAAAAAACTTGTCTAAGCAAGATTTAATTGAAATGGAAGGAACTGTCACCGAATCATTGCCTAATGCAATGTTTCGTGTTGACCTAGATAACGGATTTAATGTTCTAGCACACATTTCTGGGAAAATCCGTCGTAATTACATCAAGATTTTACCTGGCGATCGCGTCAAAGTAGAATTAACACCCTACGACTTAACCAAAGGTAGAATCACCTATCGCCTGCGGAAGAAATAAATCTATGTAGAGGATCTTACCATAAATCAACTGGTATTTTTCTAGTTACAGAACTGAAATATTTCTTCTAGAAATGCTATAATTTACTATTTGGAGTCAATTTTAAAAGGCATGAAAGTCAGAGCCTCAGTCAAGAAAATTTGTGAAAAATGTAGCGTGATCAAACGTCGTGGTCGCGTGATGGTGATTTGTGAAAATCCCAAACACAAACAACGCCAAGGATAAACATTAGTTATCAAAGTTAAAACCGCGATGATTACAGCAGGAGTCGGAAGTGAACACTATTTGAATTTTCAGGTTTTACCTCCTTCACTAGTAATGACGCTATTGCCTAACACGAGGCTATGCCATCACGTTTTGTTAACTGCAATTAAGAAAATAATAGGGAGAGATTCATTGTGGCACGGATTTCCGGAGTAGACCTTCCACGTGATAAGCGTGTTGAAATTGGTCTCACATACATTTACGGAATTGGCTTAACTAGATCACAGAAAATTCTTGCAGCTACTGGTGTAAATCCAGATACCCGCGTCAAAGACCTTTCTGATACCGAGGTAACAGCCCTGAGAGGAGAAATCGAAAGCAACTATCAAGTTGAAGGGGATTTACGCCGCTTAGAAGGCATGAGCATCAAGCGTCTAGTTGATATTGGTTGTTACAGAGGTCGGAGACACCGTATGGGCTTACCAGTCCGTGGACAAAGAACTCGTACCAATGCCAGAACTAGACGTGGTAGAAGACAGACCGTGGCAGGTAAGAAGAAAGCTCCTGGCAAATAATTTTTTTAACCTTGCTGATCACAGCGGGTTGTACCTTCAATTTACTCAACAAATATGGCTAGACAACCAACTAAAAAATCCGGGAGCAAAAAGCAAAAACGTAACGTTCCCAATGGAATTGCCTACATTCAGTCTACTTTCAACAATAGCATTATCACCATTACCGATCAAAATGGAGATGTGATCTCCTGGGCAAGTGCTGGTTCTAGTGGATTTAAAGGCGCGAAAAAAGGAACACCCTTTGCGGCACAAACTGCTGCTGAAAGTGCAGCTAGACGGGCAACTGACCAAGGCATGAGACAAATCGAGGTCATGGTTAGCGGTCCAGGTGCAGGACGAGAAACAGCTATCCGAGCGCTACAAGGTGCAGGTTTAGAAATTACACTCATTCGGGATATTACCCCTATACCTCATAACGGTTGCCGTCCACCCAAGCGCCGTCGAGTGTAAACAGAACCTAGTTTGGTCAGCCAAAAGGCGGAAAACCAGGGAAATTTTAACAATGCCCTCAGTGGTTTGTGATTTGGAACTATTTTCCCCAAGCGAATACATACCCAACTTAAGCGCATGGGGTAAATAAGTTCGTTTAAGAATTATTTTCATAGTGCCTTAGCTTTTTCTCTGGGAAAGGCTAGTCAACTTTGTAAAAATGAAACAATAATGCCTGTGGTCTTGAGGTATCACCGTTAACTATATGTATGATGCCATCAGAAAAACCTCAGAGCAGCAAAGAAAATTCGAGAAGCAATTTGCTTTCTAGCAGCACCTTAACAAGGGAGGCTACTCCGTGGCGCAGTTTCAAATTGAATGTGTAGAGTCTAATGCTGAAGAAAGTCGAAGCTATTACAGCAAGTTTGTTCTAGAACCCTTAGAGCGTGGTCAAGGAACAACTGTTGGCAACGCGTTGCGGCGGGTTTTACTTTCTAACTTAGAAGGGACAGCAGTAACAGCAGTCAGAATTGCTGGTGTTACCCATGAGTTTGCAACAGTTCCAGGTGTGCGGGAAGACGTACTGGAAATTCTGATGCGAATGAAGGATGTCATTCTGAAAAGTTATTCTTCTCAACCCCAAATCGGTCGTTTACTCGTTAGCGGACCAGCAACAGTTACTGTAGCGCATTTCGACTTACCCAGTGAAGTAGAAGTCATAGATCCCACCCAGTATATTGCCACCATCGCCGAAGGTGGAAAACTGGAAATGGAATTTCGGATTGAGAGAGGCAAAGGCTACCGCACAGTTGAGCGAGGCAGAGAAGAAGCCACATCTTTGGATTTCCTGCAAATTGACTCAGTGTTTATGCCTGTGCGGAAAGTCAACTATAGTGTTGAAGAAGCCCGTGGCGATGGCTCTTTGAAAGACAGATTACTGTTGGAAGTATGGACTAATGGCAGTATTTCTCCTCAAGAAGCACTATCATCAGCCGCTGGAATTTTGGTAGATTTATTTAACCCACTCAAAGATATCTCCCTAGAACCAACGGATACAGGTTTAGATATCCCAGATGATCCTACTGCTCAAATTCCCATTGAAGAGTTGCAGTTATCTGTCAGAGCTTATAACTGTCTCAAACGCGCTCAAGTAAATTCTGTAGCTGACTTATTGGATTACACCCAAGAAGACCTATTAGAAATCAAAAACTTTGGTCAGAAATCTGCCGAAGAAGTGGTTGAAGCTTTACAGCGCCGTTTAGGTATTACTTTACCTCAGGAAAGAAGCTCTAAAAACGCCTAAAGCAAAGTTTGGAATAATTCATTAGTGCATTGTTATGCGTCATCGTTGCCGAGTCAAACAACTTAGTAAACCAGCGGATCAACGTCGCGCTCTCCTCAGAGCTTTGACAACAGAATTGATCCGTCATGGCAAAATTACTACAACTTTAGTCAGAGCTAAAGTTCTCCGTAGTAAGGTAGATAAAATGATTACCTTAGCTAAAGATGGCTCTTTAGCATCACGTCGGGAAGCATTAGGTTATATCTACGATAAAACCTTAGTTCACGCGCTATTTGAGCAAGCTCCTACTCGCTATGCTAACCGTCAAGGTGGTTATACTCGTATCTTGCATACAGTACCCCGTCGCGGTGATAATGCTGAAATGGCGATTATTGAACTGGTTTAAAGTTATTAGTCATTGGTCATTAGTCAGGAGCAAAGAAAAAACAACTGACAATTGACAACTGACAACTGACAAACAACTATGTTAGAAAGCCGCCAGCAAAATCAGACTCAGCGAGTAGCCTTAGTTATTCAGTATTTAGGTACTCGTTTTCACGGCTGGCAAAGACAAAAAGGGCAGCGGACTGTCCAAGAAGAGATAGAAACAGCCATAGCAACTGTTCTAGGGTATCACGTGACACTTCATGGAGCAGGTAGAACTGATTCTGGAGTCCACGCGGCTGCTCAAGTAGCCCATTTTCAAGCTACAACTTTAATTCCTGCACACAGGTGGGCAAAGGTTCTCAATGGCTATTTGCCCCCGGATGTATTAATCAGGGCATCAGCCAGTGTAAGTGAAAGTTGGCACGCTCGTTTTAGCGCGGTTTACCGACGATATCGCTACACAATCTATACTGAACAGCTACCAAATTTATTTGCACAAGCTTTCAGTTGGCATTATTACTATGCACCTTTGGATGAATCATTAATGACATCTGCCCTGATACCCCTACTGGGAAAACATCATTTATCTGCTTTCCAAAGGGCTGGTTCAGCGAGATCACATTCTTGGGTAGAAGTGCAAGCAGTAGAATGCCATCGTAGTGGATCATTTATTCATATTGAAATCCAAGCTAATGGATTTTTATATGGCATGGTGCGGCTGCTAGTAGGAATGTTGGTAGAAGTAGGTTCTGGACAACGGGCGCTAGATAGCTTTACGGATATCTGGCAACAGGAACGGCGGGAAAAAGTTAAATATTCTGCACCCGCCCAGGGTTTATGCTTGTTGAGAGTGGGCTATACCGATTTTCCCTTTCCAGAAAAAATCTGGTATGACACCCAACCATACTTAGTCATGGGTTATGAATCATGACAAAGGAAAACTGACAACTGACAAAGGACAAAAACAAACAATGACTAAAACCTACCTTCCCCCTCAAGCATCTCTTGAGCGCGATTGGTACGTAGTAGACGCTACAGATAAACGTCTGGGTCGTCTTGCTAGTGAGGTCGCCATGATCCTCAGAGGGAAAAGAAAAGCTGAATATACTCCCCATTTAGATACAGGGGATTTTGTCATTATTATCAATGCTGAGAAAGTGGCAGTTACAGGCAAAAAGCGGACTCAAAAAGTTTACCGTCGCCATTCCGGCCGTCCTGGTGGGATGAAAACAGAAACTTTTGCTAAGTTGCAACAGCGCTTACCAGAAAGAATTCTTGAACACGCTATCAAAGGTATGTTACCTAAGAATAGTTTGGGTAAACAGTTATTTACTAAACTCAAGGTGTATGCAGGACCAACTCATCCTCATGCAGCACAACAACCCAAAGAAATCACAATTAGTACAATTCCTGGAGAAAATTAATGCAAGTAGCAGAAACTACTAGCGGTAGAGCCGTTTACTGGGGAACTGGTCGCCGTAAGTCCTCAGTTGCTAGTGTCCGCCTAGTTCCCGGTGAAGGAAAATTGATTGTTAACGGTAAAGATGGGGAATTGTATTTCCAATTCAATCCTAACTACTTAGGAGCGATCAAAGCGCCTTTGGAAACATTGGGATTGGAAAGTGAATATAACATCTTGGTAAAAGCTGAGGGTGGTGGGTTAACAGGACAAGCTGATTCTATTCGCTTGGGTGTTGCCCGCGCTTTATGTCAGCTTGATCCAGATAACCGTTCACCTTTGAAAACTGAAGGCTATTTAACTCGTGATCCACGAGCTAAGGAACGGAAAAAATACGGTTTGCACAAAGCTCGCAAAGCACCTCAATACTCCAAACGTTAGACTGGGAGTCAGTAGATACGTTGCGCCGGAACGTCTGTACAGGAGTCAGCATAAAGATATCAAAAGTGAGGTTTTTACCTGTCCCCTGTCACCTACTTATCTCAATACCCAATGTCCGGTTATAATTTTTGATAGATTCACAACAACAAAACAATGGCTAAACCCGATATTCATCCCCAATGGTATCCAGACGCTAAAGTCTACTGTAACGGTCAAGTCGTTATGACCATTGGTTCAACTAAACCTGAACTACACGTAGATGTTTGGTCTGGAAATCACCCCTTTTACACTGGTACTCAGAAAATTATTGATACTGAGGGTCGTGTGGAACGCTTCCTCCGTAAATATGGTATGTCCAGCACTCAAACTGGCGACGATAATCAAAAGTAGCTGGTTGGCTGTAGCTGTTGATAGCGTAGCGTGGCGTAAGCCATGGACGACCCTGCATGATCGTGCTGGGTCTGTTGTCATTTAATGCTTGAGCCAACTTGTTATTTTTAAGGAGATTATTTAGTCATCATGGCAGAAACATATCTACTGGAGAAACTTAAATCTGTTGAACAAACCTTTAATGAATTAACACGTCGTTTAGCTGATCCTGATACTGCTAGTAATCCTGATGAGTATCAAAAAATTGCTAAGTCTCGTTCTTCTTTGGAAGAGGTAGTTAATACCTACGAAACTTGGAAAACAGCCCAGGATGAATTGGTAGGGGCGCGTCAGATACTCAAAGAGTCCAATGGCGATCCAGAGTTGCATGAAATGGCAGCCATGGAAGTTAGTGAATTAGAAGAAAAACTGGAATATTTAGAAGGACGTTTGAAGGTCTTACTGCTACCCCGTGACCCCAACGACGATAAAAACATTATGTTGGAAATTCGCGCTGGTACTGGTGGTGATGAAGCTAGTATATGGGCAGGAGACTTACTGCGGATGTATTCCCGTTACGCTGATACCCAAGGGTGGAAAGTGAAGCTAGTCAGCGAGTCCTTGGGAGAAATGGGCGGGTTTAAAGAAGTAATTCTAGAAATTCAAGGTGATAGTGTTTACAGTAAGCTGAAGTTTGAATCTGGTGTACATCGTGTTCAGCGTGTACCAGCGACGGAATCGGGAGGAAGGGTTCACACTTCTACTGCGACTATAGCAATTATGCCAGAAGTGGATGAAGTGGAAATCCACATTGATCCAAAAGATATTGAAATGAGTACGGCGCGTTCTGGTGGTGCGGGTGGACAAAACGTGAATAAGGTGGAAACAGCCGCCGATTTGTTTCACAAACCTACTGGTATCCGTATTTTCTGTACAGAAGAGCGAAGCCAGTTACAGAATAAAGAACGGGCAATGCAAATTCTCCGGGCTAAGTTGTATGAAATGAAGTTACGAGAACAACAAGAGGCTGTTACTTCCATGCGGCGATCGCAAGTCGGGACAGGTTCTCGTTCGGAAAAAATTCGCACTTACAATTATAAAGATAGCCGGGTAACTGACCACAGATTAGGACAAAACTATACTCTAAACCCTGTTCTAGAAGGTGATTTAGAAACGGTGATCCAATCTTGCATATCTCAAGATCAGCAAGAACGTTTAGCAGAGTTAGCAACAAGTGTTTCTAGTTAATTCAGGGAATAGGGAACAGGGAACAGGGAACAGGGAACAGGGAATTGGGAATTGGGAATTGGGAATTGGGAATTGGGAATTGGGAATTGGGAATTGGGAACAGGGAATAGGGAATAGGGAACAGGGAATAGGGAATAGGGAACAGGGAACAGGGAATTGGGAATTGGGAATTGGGAACAGGGAACAGGGAACAGGGAATAGGGAATTCGGAACAGTTTCAACTATCTGGATATCCTCAATTTCTCATATCCGACTCGACTCGACCCGACAAGGAAAAATGCAACTGTTTTGCAGACTCCATTTGCCAAAACAATCTGCTTGAGGGCATTCATCCCATAAAGTTGTAATTTCTCTTATACTCTGGTGAGTGCCATTACCTAAAATTAAATGGTCTAAAATGGGAATAGCTAGGAGTTCCGCGCCGGCTAATAACTGACGAGTCAATTCTATATCTGCTTCACTGGGTTCTAAACTCCCAGAAGGATGATTAT
>NZ_PGEM01000052.1 GCF_002934005.1 Cuspidothrix issatschenkoi CHARLIE-1
CTGTCAGGGTCAGGTTTTCAATGTTAGCAGCTATAGTGTAAGTAACACTAGATTGAGTTGTATCTGTGCCTCCATTAGCATTTTCGGTAATGGTATCAGTGGTACTATCAACAATGTAGATATCGTCACCTGTACCACCAATTAAGGTATCTGTACCCGCACCACCATCAAGGGTATCATTACCTTCACCACCACTAAGAGTGTTATTAGCACTATTACCAGTAATGACGTTATTACCAGCGTTACCTGTACCGTTAATTGCAGCCGTTCCTGTCAGGGTCAGGTTTTCAATGTTAGTAAGTGCCGCAATAGTGTAAGTAACACTAGATTGAATTGTATCTGTATCTTCGTTGGCATCTTCTTGAATGGTGTCGGTGGTGCTATCAACAATGTAGATATCGTCACCTGTACCACCAATTAAGGTGTCTGTACCCGCACCACCATCAAGGGTATCATTACCTTCACCACCATTAAGAGTGTTATTAGCACTGTTACCAGTAATGACGTTATTAGCCGCATTACCAGTACCATTAATTGCAGCCGTCCCTGTCAGGGTCAGGTTTTCAATGTTTGTCAACCAGGTAATACTCCAGGTGATACTAGATTGAATTGTATCTGTACCTGCGTTGGCATCTTCTTGAATGGAATCACTATAATTGTCTACGATGTAAGTATCATCACCCGTACCACCAAACAAATAATCACTTCCAGTCCCACCATCTAATGTATCATTACCACCGGATCCACTAATGGAGTTATTGCCACTGTTACCAGTAATGACGTTATTCAATTCATTACCCTGTCCAATTGCATTACCCGTACCAGTAAGGGTGAGGTTTTCTAGGTTAGCTCCTAATGTGTAAACATAATAAGCGCTTGTATCAGAAGAAAACTGGACAGTATCAGTTCCTTCATTGGCATTTTCAGTAACGATTGTATAAAAAACATTACTTCCATTTACGATGTAAGTATCGTCACCCGCGCCTCCAAGTAAGGTATCAAAACCTCCTGATCCACCATCAAGGATATTATTGCCGCTGTTGCCCCGGATAGTGTTAGTGTTAATGTTGCCGGTGCCGTTAATATTCCCAGTTCCGGTCAAAGTTAGGTTTTCTACACCTGCGGGTAGGGTAGTAGTAGCACTAGATTGTAAAGTGTCAGTAATAGTTACTATGCCTGTATTTTGTCCTGGTATCAATAAAGCACCCGTAGGATTGGAAAGTGTGACGTTAAAGGTTTTATCAGGTTCTGAAAAGTTATCATCCAAAATGGGGATGTTAATAGTCTTTGTGGTTTCCCCAGCGTTAAAGGTCAGTGTACCTGTAGTGGTAGTGTAGTCAGAACCCGGATAAGCAGGGGAGCCTCCATAGGAGGAGTTAGTGGCATATCGGACAGTTACAGTAGTTGTACTGGCCGCAGAAAGGGTGACAGTTAAAACCGCATTTTGTGGGGAGGTTTGCCCTTCTGTTACTGTGACACTATTGATGCTAAGACTGGGCTTTGTTGAAGGTTGGGTAATGTATAAGTCATTGTTTCGCATTGACAGAACATTATTGCCAACAATGGTTAAGTTAGATGAGTTATAATCAAGACCCGCGGTAATTTGGGTAGTGGTTGTGCCATCGTAAAGAAAGATATCAGAACTATAACTATAGCTATTAAAATTTCTTTCTAACCATGCCACCTTGTTATTGGCAACAGTGAAATTATCAACAAAGGAAGAATCTAGTGTTACCGTTGAAGTTCCATTGTAGAGTTTCAATGTGTAATCAGCAAAACCATTACTATTTGTTGTTGTATCTGCCCAAACAACCCAATTACCGTCAATTTTAAAGCGTTCTTTTGACGACAACTGACTGGCTAGTTGGGTTGTGGTGTTAGTAGTACCATTGTAAAGCTGAAGAGAATAATTTGTGCCGTCATCTTGAGAGTAGACAACCTGAGATCCAGAAACTAGTGGATTATAAACCTCAATGTTATTAGTAATTTGGGTAGTAGTTGTGCCATTGTAGAAAAACAAGTTTTCTGCCGTACCATTCCAGTGAAACCAGGCCACCTTATTATCAGAAATAACAGGACTATAATCGTCGGTGGTGTTGTTTGTGAGTTGAGTTGTAGTAGTTCCGTTGTTCAGATAAATTTCGTAGTCATTACCATCCCAACCAACCCAGACAGCATTACTACCTGATAGTTTTAAATCCTTTTCGTCTGTACCGTTATTGGTAAGTTGAGTTGTGGTTGTGCCATTATTGCGGAATATTTCCACATCCGTGCCATCATTAGCATACCAAACGACAGTATTACCAGCAATTTGAGGTGCGTAGTCGTTAATTGTGTTATTAGTCAGTTTGGTTGTTGTGCCACCACTGGAACGATAAATTTCGTAGTCATTGCCATCTTTTTTGGCATAAACAACTGTATTACCAGAAATGCTGATATTACTTAGAGCAGTTAGATAGTCTGTATCTGTAGATGAAATTAGACTACCTACAGGTATAACATCGAAACCTGAATAGGCACTATTGGCAATTCGTAATGTTGTTGTGCCGTTGTAGAGGTTAAGAACAGAATTTGCTCCCTTGGTAGTTACCCAAACGTAATTACTACCAGAAGATTTAACAGAATCCGGATTAACGGAACTAGCTAACTTAACTGTCTCATAGACGATAATCCCCGCTTCTTCAATGGCAATATTTTGGCCATTGAAGGTAATAGTCCGATGATCATTTTCATTTCGGATACGATTTATTTCCGTAGCACTTATAGGTACACCACGCACTAAAGCAGAGAAATATTCACCTTCATCTCCTCTCGTGTCTGTGAGGTTGATTTGAGCGTCTAAATAATGACCAATTTCCTCTAGAAGAATAGCCTGAATTTGATTTATAGTGGCACTTTTGAGAAAAGTATCAGACAGATAAATCTTATTCTGACTTGCAGTATAGCCTCCTCTTGCGGTTTGTAGCACTGTACCACTAACGACTTCAATATTTGGTAAAGCACTGAAATTTTTTGATTTCCACTGAGCAAGAATAGACTCTGCTTTTAGGCGATTGTAACTAGATCCGAAAGCTGTCCCTAATATTGTCCGGAAATTGTTAGAACGAGCATATTGAAATAAAGTATCATAAACGGAAGGAATGGCTGTATTCAGAAGATTATTGATGTAATTCTGATTCTGAGTCATTTTTTTGCCCTTTTTAAGTTAAAAAACAGTAAAATTATCAGATTTTAAGACTTAAACACTGTCGAAGCTGAAACCTGTAGTTTATTGTGTCTGAGTTTATTGAAGTACAGTCCACAAAAAAGCTTTAGTTTCCAGAATGGGTTTAGACTGGAACAATTTTAAAATATCACATATAAATAGTTTATACAAAATGAAAAAAGCTACAGGATTAATAACGTAAGTTGCTAGTATGGCTATTGTTGCAAGCTATAGGCACACTGTCAGAATCAGGTGGTTATCGAGCAATAGCCTGTGTAGTCTAGCCATAGTCGAGATAGTATCCAGGATTAAAGGATGAACAGGATGAAAACAGGGACTTTATCACCAATTACCAATATTACCTATGGATTGGTTACGGCTTTGATTCTTTGCGCTTTCACACGAAACATAATTTATACAGCCATCATGCAATATCAGAGTTATTAGGCTCTAAAATAAAAAATAATTAAGCAAAATTAATATTGATTATTATGGGGCGTGTTCGTTCTAAATCTGATTTACCGGAAAAAATCTGTGTAGTATGTCAACGTCCGTTTACTTGGCGGAAAAAATGGCAAGATTGTTGGCATGAAGTGAAATATTGTTCAGAACGTTGCCGTCGTCGTCGTTCTCAGGCTAAAAATGAGAATTAGGGAAAAATCAGAATTGACAATCGCTAAAAATGTAAGTATTCAGCTATAGCGCTCATTCATACCCAGATCCCCGACTTCTTTTATTAGTTGTGTCCATCAATAATAAATTGATCACAGAAGTCGGGGATCTTTTTACCTCACCTGAATTCTTACCTAAAAATTATTTGGGGTATGATTTTTATTTATTAGCGATCGCTAAAAATGTAAGTATTCAGCTATAGCGCTCGTTCATACCCAGATCCCCGACTTCTTTTATTAGTTGTGTCCATCAATAATAAATTGATCACAGAAGTCGGGGATCTTTTTACCTCACCTGAATTCTTACAATTAACGTTTAATATAATAACGAACAAATAAGAAAATAAATGATTTTACAAATGCAACCTAAATTAATTATTCATGGTGGCGCTGGTAGTTCCCTCCAAGGTAAGGGGGGATTGATAGCAGTCCGTAACTCTCTGTCCCAGATTGTTGCGGAAGTTTATGCTCTTTTGCTGACGGGTGCAAGTGCGACTGAGGCTGTAGTTCGGGGTTGTCAGATGTTGGAAGATGAACCCCGCTTTAATGCTGGTACTGGTTCTGTCCTCCAATCTGATGGACAAATCCGCATGAGTGCTTCCATTATGGATGGAACAACGGGGCGGTTTAGTGGTGTAATTAATGTGTCACGAGTCAAGAATCCGATTGAAATGGCGCTGTTTTTGCAAAACTCTGATGATCGGGTTTTGTCTGATTATGGTGCGGCCGAGTTGGCGCGGGAGTTACAACTGCCTAGTTATAATGGTTTAACTGATTTGCGCTTGAAAGAGTGGACCCTAGAACGCCAGGATAACTTTAAAAGAACCATGGCTGGGGTAGTAGCAGAACCAGAAATGGCAGAAAGTCCTGGTAGGGGGACTATTGGTGTTGTCGCTTTAGATGGTTATGGTAAATTAGCTGTTGGTACTTCCACCGGGGGTAAGGGCTTTGAACGCATTGGGCGAGTCAGTGATTCAGCTATGCCAGCAGGTAATTATGCTACTACTCACGCAGCAGTTAGTTGTACAGGAATTGGGGAAGATATTATTGATGAGTGTTTAGCAGCTAAGGTTGTGGTGCGCGTTACTGATGGAATGTCACTACAGGAGGCTATGCAGCGATCATTTACAGAAGCAAAAAGGAATAATCGGGATTTTGGAGCGATCGCCCTTGATGCTACTGGTGCGATATCCTATGGTAAAACCTGTGAAGTATTACTGGCTGCATACCATAACGGGGACAAAATTGCCGATACCTTGGAATGGAATGATCAAGAATTGATTGGTAATTGTTAATGGGGAACAGGGAACAGGGAACAGGCAATACTTCGACTTCGCTCAGTAACCAGAGGCAAGAGGCAAAATAGAAGGAATGTAGGGGTAATTCATGAATTACCCCTACCCAAGAATAAGACTAGTAAAGGTTTTTTGCCACATCATGCCTAAGTTTTACCAATATTTTGCTGATTGGTATAAAATGTAGATATAAATTAATGATATTCTCTGCGTTTTTCGCGCTTTTGTGGTCAAAAAAATGAATCCCCCAATTACACAATCTTGGCAAGATGTTCGCGCGGCATTAAAAAAAATCTGGGGATATGATGATTTTCGCCCTCCCCAACAAGAAATTGTTAATTGTTTAATTTCTCAAGAAGATGCCCTCATTATTATGCCCACAGGTGGGGGTAAATCTATTTGCTTTCAACTTCCTGCACTGCTACAAACAGGATTAACTTTAGTAATTTCTCCTTTAGTAGCACTGATGGAAAACCAAGTTGAGGAATTACGTCAACGTCAACAAAAAGCAGCACTTTTACATAGTGAGTTACCCACACTTGACCGCCAGGCCACTTTGCAAGCTTTAGATAAACATCAATTAAGATTATTATATTTATCACCGGAAACCTTACTCAGTCCCACAGTATGGAACAGGCTATCTGATCCCCAACTACAAATTAATGGTTTGATTCTAGATGAAGCACATTGTTTAGTACAATGGGGTGATATTTTTCGTCCTGCTTATCGGCGTTTAGGAGCAGTGCGTGATGCCTTACTCAAATCCAAACCACTGGGAACAAAAATTAGTATAGCCGCCTTTACAGCCACCGCCGATCCTATAGCCCAACAGATTATTTCTACAGTTTTAAAATTAGAGCAACCTAAAATTTTTCACATTAATCCCTATCGGCAAAATTTACAGCCAACAGTCCGAATTGCTTGGACTCCTAAAGATAGAAAACAACAATTATTAAAGTTTATTCAAAAACGACCCAATCAAGCTGGATTAATTTATGTACGTACCCGCAGAGATAGCGAAAATTTAGCCCAGTGGTTAACAGAAAATGGCTATCATACTGCTAGTTATCATGCAGGATTACGTGCAGAAGAACGGCGGAATGTCGAAGCTAGTTGGTTAGCGGGAAAAATTCCTTTTGTGGTTTGTACTTGTGCTTTTGGCATGGGGATAAATAAACCGGATGTGCGCTGGGTAGTTCATTTTCATGCGCCCCATTTATTATCTGAATATGTGCAAGAAATCGGGAGGGCGGGTAGAGATGGTAAACCTGCTGATGTACTGACTTTGGTAAGTGAACCGACGGGTTTATTAGATCCTGAAGATAAGCAACGACAGCATTTTTTTGAAGAACAATTTAGGACACAACAGCAAAAAGCCCAACAATTAGCTAAAAAATTACCACCCCAAGGTGATGTAAATACGGTAATTGAAAAATTTCCTACCGGTGGAGTGGCACTTTCTCTTTTACACAGCAATGGAGAATTAGAATGGCTTGATCCTTTTCATTATGCCATTGTTTCACCTTCCGGAAATCTACCCAATACCCAATTACAAGCTACTAAACGAATGAGTGAATATCTCACTACTAAAAAATGTCGTTGGCAGTTTTTATTAAATGCCTTTGGTTTTGAAGCTCCCACAACTAATTGGCGTTGTGGACATTGTGATAATTGTAAACCTTAATCATCTTCTATTTTACAAAATACCATAAAAATTTGATTAACATAGTATAGGGGCAATCCCTCCGTGGTTGCCCCTACTCTTTTTTTAACAGTCAACCGTCAACCCCTAATTTTTTGTTGACCCTTGGCTACAATATTGATTTAACTGTAACCCTAAAGCATCTGATTCCTTACCAGCAGTTTTAGCTGCTGTTGTGAGTGTAGAATCAATTTCTTTTCTAGCTTTGGCGATTTGTATTCTGCCATCAGATGATGCTTCTGCTTGTTTAGTTTCTTCTAGAGCATTTGCAGCTTTAGCTATGGCTAAACTGAGGTTATCAAATACTTTGATAAATCGGGTTTCAAATTTTTGTAATGTGGGGTCTTCTAAATTTAAGTTCTGAATTGACTTGGTGACATTTTTCAAATCTTTGGATAATTGGAAACTTGTAGATGCTTGCTGACCTTTTTTTGTGTCAATTAGTGATGTACCCTGATTAACAACTTTAATTAATCGCTGACATTGGGAGATTTTACTTTCGCTGCAACTAGTAACTAATAAAACAATGCTCAGACTAACAGGAGCAATAACTGAATAACGAGTAAATAACATTTAAAAATTCAAAATTCAATATAGAGCTTACAGTAAGCGACAATTTCAGGAAGTTCTTCACAAAATATACACAAAATTCAACATTGAAAATAACAATGGAGAATTTTGTGTTGAGCAATTTACCAATCTACTGGCAACCCTAATCTATCTAAGGTTTTTCCATCTTGCAACAGTGCTTGAATGTCTCTGTCTATTTGGATTTTACCCGTAGATAGAACTAAAGCTCTTTGGGTAACTTTTCCTAGCCAGTTCAGATCATGGGAAGCTATTAACATTACCTGAACAGGCAATTTTAATAATACATGGGCTAAATGTCGTCGCCATGCTGGGTCTAGTCCGTTGGTTGGTTCATCTAGGATGAGAATAGCCGGATCTAGGGCTAAAATTGCGGCTAGGGCGGCTAAACGTCTTTGTCCTCCCGATAGTTCATGGGCAGAACGGTGCGCGTAGGCGGCGAGTCCAAAGTCGGCTAAGAGTTGATGGGCTTTTTCTTTGGCAGCTATGGGTGAAACACCATAATTCAGCGGACCAAAGGTGATATCTTCCAAAATTGTCGGCATAAATAATTGGTCGTTAGCATCTTGAAAACTAAAACCAATTTGTTGCCGTATTTGTGGCAGGGTGTTGGGTAATAGGGGGATACCGTTAATCCAGATTTTGCCGCTTTGGGGATGTTTTAAGCCGATGAGGTTTTCTAATAGAGTGCTTTTTCCTGAGCCGGTAGCACCCATAAGGGCAACGCGATCGCCTGTTTTCAGGCTAAAAGAAATATTATCTAATACGGGCTGCTGTTGTGAATAGGCATACATCAGATTTTGGACTTCAACAACACCAGTATGCGAACCAGAAATGGAAATTTGGGGATTAGAAGTTAAAGAAGTCAAGATTCACCACTCAAATAACAGTAAAGTAGGAATTTAGGGTTAAACAAGTAGCTATCACCCCAGCCATTAATAGGGTAAAGCGTTCTTTAGGTTTGAGGGTGGAATTTATGGGTAATTCTCCATCATACCCACGGGCTACCATGGCTCCATAAACTCTTTCGGCTCTGTCCAGAGTGCGAAGATATAAAGAGCCTATCATAGAGGCACTGGCGTAGCGTAGCCATCCTGTTGCACCATTTAAACCACGTAATTGGGCGCTATGTTGCATTTGGGTCACTTCTGAGAGCAATATTTCTAAATATTGGGCAGCTAAAATCAGGTTTTCCTTGAATGGTAGTGGTAAAGGTACGCTTTTGAGGGCAATACCTAAACTGTGGGGAGGTAAGGTTAATAAAAAACTATTCATGGTAGTTAAACAAACTAAGGAACGCACAAGTAGAAAACTGGCTCGTTCCCATCCCAAAGGTAAAGCGATGAGTGATAGAAAAATTAATTCTGAACCTAATAAACCGCCTAATTTACGAATGGGTACTTGTAATATGCAAACCCATACAAAAGCGATCGCCCCATATACAAATAAATTAGACCAGGTATGATGTTTGAGAAAAGCTGCCCCCATCACAATAATTAGGGATAACTGCAAGCGTAATGGCAAGGAAATTTTAAGCATTTTTTGGTTTCATGACTTTAGCAATCCCAAAAGCGACTGTAAAACAGGCTGTAGCACCTACTAAACCGGCAATACTTGTACCGATTTGACCTAAACTTTTAATCTCATAGTCAGCAAAGGGTGTTGCTACTGAAACTCTGACTTCTTCAGCTAAATTAATAAAACCTAGAGTTTCGGCCGCTTTTTCTAAACCATCTGGCCAAGCAGAGGCAAAGAGACATAACACCCCGGCAATCAGTAAAATACTAACAATAGGAACTAACCAACCTCTGATTTTTTGTTCTTCACCGGGTAACAAATCTGGACGGGCTTTAGCTAGATAGGTTAACACACCTCCGGTAATTAATCCTTCCCCCACACCGATTAAAATATGTACACCTGTCATGGTGGGTAAAACTAGGTTAGCCGGTGCTGTTCCAGAAAGTGCTAGTTCAATGGCACAAGCGATCGCTGCTACAACTACACTCACACAGGCTGCTATCCCCCCGGCTAGGGGTAAACGCCCTTTGTAACCCCCCAATAGTCTTTGTAAAGTTTGGGTCAATCCCCAGGCTACCCAAACGCCAATTACGCCCATATTTAAAATATTTGCCCCCAAGGCGGTGATGCCACCATCAGCAAATAGTACTGCCTGAATAATTAACACGGTAGCAATACATAACATTCCCGCCCAAGGACTACCTAAAATAATCCCAGCTAAAGCACCTCCTAATAAGTGGCCACTTGTGCCACCGGCTACGGGAAAATTAATCATTTGCGCGGCGAAAATAAAGGCGGTGGTTAATCCAAGAATGGGGGCGCGACGTACCCCAAAAGCTGTTTGCGATCGCCTTACAGCTACAGATAAAGCGGCTATACTAGCTAAACTTGTAGCCACTGCTACTGGAACAGAAACAAATCCATCTGGAATGTGCATGAGAGTCTCTATTTTTTAAATGTTTTTACAGGGTAATTTTAGGAATATAACTACCCAGCTAATTAATAGCAACCTAAAATTTACCTCTTTTTACCATGCCTTATTTCTGGATTTTTTGGGATTATTTTTGCCAATATTTATAATACAAAATAAGTCAAATTATATATTTTTTTTGTTAATTGTTAATATTTATAAATCTTTATTACATCTTCTCAGATTACAAGCTCATTCTGGTTGTAGTAGGTCTGATATAGCCCCGGAACGGGAAATTTGACAATCTTACATGGATTTTGCAGTAAATTATGGATCTTATTCAAGTGCATACCCTTAGATCAATATTCAAATCAAAACTTGAATACCAAGACAGTTTAAATTAATTCGTCCATCATTTTGCTGTCTATAGGATGATACATTTATGGGTAGCAATAAACCCAATAGTAAATTAGTTATGAACAACAAGATCCCCGACTTCTTAGAGAAGTCGGGGATCTTACTCTTGCAGTGTTTACAAATCAAATAGGATTACTATAAATTAATTTCTGCGTAGCGTTTTTGAAGATCCTCAATTGTAAATAAAGCCACAAATTGCAAACCGACAGATTGATATAACTCCCCACCACCTTGTAGACGATCTATCAGAGAAATTACTCTATCTACAGTATAGCCAGCCGCCTGTAACCGTTCTACAGCTTTGAGTGCAGATTGTCCAGTTGTGACTACATCTTCCAAAACTACAACTTTTGCACCTGGAGGTAAACTTGGCCCTTCAATATAAGCCATTGTTCCATGTCCTTTGGCTTCCTTGCGAATAATTAAAGCAGGTATCGCCCTATTTTCATACACAGAAACCACACTAACTGCTGATACAATCGGATCAGCCCCTAAAGTTAAACCAGCTACAGCTTGCGTATCTTCCGGTAATAGTGGTAGCAATAACCTCGCTAAAGCCAAAGCGCCTTGAGGATGGAGTGTTACCTGTTTACCATTAATATAGTAAGAACTACGTTGTCCAGAGGAAAGAACAAAATCACCTTCTTGATAAGCAAGCTGACAAAATAAATCTAGTAACTTTTCACGGAGAATAGTCAAATCAGTAGTGGTAGCCCAAGTATCTGATTTATCAGGGGTTTGAGAGGAATAAGACATTACAAACCATTAAAAATTGTGTTACACCAAAATTGAAACTCAACAGAGTTATCAACTTAAGCATAAATTAAGATTCATCCAAAAATTGAGGAGTTGACAACATGGGTATAAAATTTCCGTCATCGAGTGGATTATTGGTACTTTTAGCTACTATTGCTTTTATCTCACCTGCTCAAGCTGAAAGTGAACCATCTAACTATGAAACAACAAGTAACGCTTTTGTAAAAGCTTATTTTCACAATGATCCAAACTTTTACGAAAATGGCAGCTTTAAACGTCAAGTCGAAGCTTTAATCGGTTCTCGATCTAGCTACGGTAGTTCTTTCACCGACAATGAAATCGCTAAAGATGCCCAACTTATGAATATCCTGTATCAAGATGTTCTCGCCCAACAAAGCACAAATGACCCCTATCTTCGTACACCTGACTTACCCAATCCCTACGACTCTTCCCTTTTAATGTCTCCTCGGTACAATGGCAACAAACTCAGAGTTGGTACTGAATACCGATTTCAAAATTTAGCCCCTCGATAAATTTTGTGGTGCGGGCATACTATGGCTAACGCCACGCTACGCGAACGACAAGCTCAGTACAAGTCTTGCCCGCAAACTGCTGTATATGCTAGGAATATATTCGACAGTTTACCTCTGTGAGGACAAAACTTGATAATTTTTGGCAGTAGTTTTTAAAGAAATGGGTAATAACTGTACAGCACAGGCTTTTAACTCCGGTTGTAAAGAATCAGGACATGATTCAGAATGAGTTAAAGCATTAGCTTCTGAATTTTCTGCCCATAGTTTACCCCAGTGCATAGGCACAAATACAGTACCAGGACTAATGGCTTTAGTGATTTTAGCGGGAAATTTCGCTACACCACGACGCGATCGCACTTCCACTACTTGATTATCCACAATACCCAATTGTGCTGCATCACGAGGATGAATTTCCATAAGAGGTTCTGGGTGCATAGTGCGAATTTTATCAATCCTGCCTGTGCGAGTTTGTGTATGCCAATGTCCGTACAATCTACCAGTAGTTAATATAAAAGGATAATTAGGATCAGGTGGTTCAGCTAAACCTTTAGAATGATATGCACCAAATTTAGCGCGTCCATCTTGAGTATTAAAACGTAAATTTGTATATAATCTTTTAGTTTCGGAATTACTACCCTGGGAATAAGGCCAATGAGTTGGACCATTTGTCGCTAAAAACTCATGACTCAAACCAGACATATCACAAGGACGCTGATGACTTAATTGGACAAATTCTTGATAAACTTCGGCTGAATTATTAAAATTAAACTTATTATTAAAACCTAATCTTTTTCCTACTTCCGCGAAAATTTCCCAGTCTGCTTTTGCTTCCCTTGGTGGTTGATGAAAAGCCTGACAGAGAGTAACCCGACGTTCCGAATTAGTCATAATACCAGTTTTTTCACCCCACTGGGCAGCAGGTAATAAAAGGTGGGCATAAGCAGCAGTTTCTGTTGGATAATAAGCATCTTGATAAATAGTAAAAGGTGATTTTAATAAAGCCTTTTTAGTCCTTTCTAAATCTGGCATACTCACAGCCGGATTAGTTGCTGCTACCCATAATAAATTAACATTACCACATTCTAAACCAGTAATCATATCCCAAGCAGTCAAACCGGGAATAGGTGAAATTTTTCCCCTTTCTAACTTCCAAAAGTCCTCAATTTCTGCCCGATGTTGATCATTTTTAACTAACCGATATCCTGGTAACAAATGGGCTAAACCTCCCGCTTCTCTACCTCCCATGGCATTAGGTTGACCAGTGAGAGAAAAAGGACCAGTACCGGGTTTACCGACTTGTCCTGTCATCAAATGTAAATTAATAATAGTTCTAACTTTGGCCGTACCTTCAGAAGATTGATTTACTCCCATAGACCATAAAGAAAGTACAGATTTTGCTTGTCCCCAATATTTTGCAGCGATTTCTAAATCTTCAATACTAATGCCACATTGACGCGCCACAACATCAGGAGAATAATAACGAATTACTTCCACATAAGCTGGAAAATTGCTAGTACAATCATCTATAAAAGTGGTATCTATATAATTCCATTTCATTAACAAATGGGCAATACCATTTAATAAATCAATATCCGTTCCCGGACGAATAGCTAAATGTAAATCTGCTGCTTCTGCGGTAGGAGTGCGCCGCGGATCAACAACAACCATTTTAACATGGTGATTTTTCTTGTGATATTTCACTAAACGATTAAAAAGAATCGGGTGACATTCTGCTGTATTTGTACCTATTAAAAAAGCACAATCTGTTAATTCCAAATCATCATAACAGCAAGGAGGCCCATCAGAGCCAAAACTTTGAATGTACCCAGATACCGCACTAGACATACAAAGACGGGAATTAGCATCGAAATTATTAGTTCCTAAACAACCTTTAAGTAATTTTTGGGCAATATAATAATCTTCAGTTTGAAATTGTCCAGAACCATACATACAAATAGATTCTGCACCATGATTAACTAAGGTTTCTTGAATATGTTGAGTAATAAGATTAAAAGCCTCATCCCAACTAATGCGTTGAAAATCTTCATTTAAAGACTTTCTAAACATAGGATAATGCAATCTATTCTTATTAATAGATTCGGTAATAGTTGCCCCTTTTACACATACCATACCTTGACTAGAAGGATGGGATCTATCACCTTTAACTCGCCAAGGTTGATGCTCTTTTTGTGCTAGTGGGGTGATTTCTAAACCACAACCTACTCCGCAATAAGGGCAAAGGGTTTTAATAGATTCCATATTATTTTAGATTTTGTATTGATGATTTATTTTTTTGACGCACCGCAGAGGACGCAGAGATAAAAGAAATTTTTTCTTTTTCTTCTTTGCGTCTTTTTTCGTCTACCCTGCGGGATCTCCTGACAGAGATAGCGTCTTTGCATGAGCTATTTAAGAATTTACTCTTCAATATGAGCGCAACGACGATAGAGAAAATCTAGGGCATAGTTTCTCAAGTGATAATATTCTGGATTTTCCATAATGCGATGACGGTTGCGAGGACGAGAAAAAGGTATTTCTAAAACTTCGCCAATATTTGCTGCTGGTCCGTTTGTCATCATTACGAGTCTGTCGGCGAGAAAAAGTGCTTCATCAATGTCATGGGTAATCATTAAAACGGTGACTTGATGATCTGACCAAATTTGTAGTAGTTCTTCTTGTAATTCTTCTTTGGTAATAGCATCTAAAGCACCGAAGGGTTCGTCTAAAATGAGGAGTTGGGGACGGATGGCTAAAGCACGGGCGATCGCTACTCGTTGTTTCATCCCTCCAGAAATTTGACTGGGTTTCTTTTCGGCTGCTTCTGTTAGTCCTACCATTGCTAAGTGTTCTCTGACTATTGCCCGTTTTTCGGCTTGGCTTTTGTTAGGAAATACGGAATCAACACCTAAATAAACATTATCAAAAACATTCAACCAAGGTAATAAACAATAGTTTTGAAATACCATCATCCGGTCTGGTCCTGGTTCGGTGATGGGTTGACCTTGTAACCATACGACACCATTGGTAGGTTTATTAAATCCAGAAACCATGTTGAGGAGTGTTGATTTTCCACAGCCTGAATGTCCAATCAAACAAATAAATTCACCTTCACGGACTTTTAAGTTAATGTCATCTAGGACGGTGTATAGTCCTTCAGATGTGGGGTAAATTTTGTTGACACCTTCAATTACTAAGAAATCTTCTTTTTTCTGGTTTTGTAATTTTTGGCTTTGGGTTTTGTTATCGAAGTTTAATGCTGTCATGATTTTTTGGTAATGGGTAATTCAATTTTGGATTTTGGATTTTGGATTGTTTTTGTCAACACTAATCTAAAATTATTCTGACTCCTGAGTCCTGAATTATTATATAAATACTTCTTCAACTCGAAGTTGGCATTTAATTTCCAAACTTTTTAAATACTCTATTGGTTCTGAAGGATTAAAGATTTTGCCATCAAATAATTGAATAGTTTCTTCTCGTCCAATGTCTAAAATTCCTCTTTCTCGTGCGGCTGCGCCAAATATATCTGGACGACAAACTCTGTCAATTACTTCTACCCAATTTTTTGGGAAAGCTACCAACCCCCAACGGGCTAATTGAGTTAAAATCCATAGCATTTCATTACGGTCGGGATAATTGGCTTTGTCGAAATAAAACTGATGAGAAGTTTGGGGTTGTTGATGATGATCATGTTGGTAATTATCTATTAAACCTGAGCATAGCTGCGGCGAATTACTACCAAGATATTCAGGTTGAGAAATTAATGTGATAACTTCTTCTCGGTTGCGAATATCGTCGCAATATTCACAAGCTGCTAATAGGGCTTTTACTAATGCTATATGTGTTTGGGGATTTTCCTGCGCCCAGTCTTCTCGTACTCCTAATACTTTATCTGGATGTCCATTCCAAAGTTCTGAGGTGATAGCAATAAGAAAACCGGAATTTTGATCAACTGCGTGGGAATTCCAAGGTTCACCGACACAGTAACCATCAATTTTCCGATCTTGGAGAGCGGTTAGCATCTCTTCTGGTGGAATAACCATCAAACTAACATCTACATCAGGTTGAATTCCGCTTGCTGCTAACCAATAGCGCAATAATAGGTTTTGCATGGATGCAGGATGGACAATTCCCAAGGTGTGGGTTTTGTCTAAGTCAGAGTTAATGGTGGCTTGAAAGTCGTCTAGGTTTTTTATCCCAGTGTTGAATAATTCTTTGCTGAAGGTAATGGCGCTACCGTTGCGGGAAAGGGTCATGGCTGTCACTATTGACACCGGAGTTTTGCCACCTGCACCTAATGTCAGGGCGAGGGGCATCCCTGCGACCATTTGGGCTGCATCAAGTTTGCCAATTGCTACACCTTTAGCGATGTTTTTCCAGCTAGTTTCAGCGTTGAGGTTGACTTCTAAACCATATTCAGCAAAGAAACCTTTTTCTTTGCCAATTATTAAAGGTGCGGCTTGGGTGAGGGGAATATAGCCAATTTCTAAATGAACTTTTTCTAAGTTATTGTTAGAAATAATTGCTGGTACTGTGAGTTGTTTCTGGCGGTTTTTCGCCTGTTTTTGTTGGTTAAGGAAGTAGATCATTTGATTCCGCAAGTTGTAATAACTGGGATGGTTGACTACTTCCAAACGTTGACGGGGACGGGAAATAGGAACTTCGAGAATTTGCCCGATGTGTGCTTCTGGTCCGTTAGTCAACATGACGATGCGATCGCTTAATAATAAGGCTTCATCTACATCGTGTGTCACCATTACACAGGTAATTCTGTGTTCATTACAAATTTGCATTAATTGTTCTTGTAAATTACCTCTAGTTAGTGCATCCAAAGCACCAAAAGGCTCATCTAGCAATAACAATTTGGGACGGGTAGCCAAAGCACGAGCGATCGCAACTCGTTGTTTCATTCCCCCTGATAATTCGCTAGGACGTTTGTTAGTTGCACGTCGCAACCCCACCATATCAATATGTTCTTCTATGATTCCTCGACGTTCTCCTTTAGGTAGATTTTGATGGACTTCATCAACAGCTAATGCGATATTTTCCCGCACAGTTAACCAAGGAAGTAAAGAGTAATTTTGAAAAACTACCATCCGATCAGGTCCAGGTTCTCTTACTTCCCGATTTTCCAAAGTTACGCCACCAATACTAGCTTGATCTAACCCAGCAATAATATTTAGTAAAGTGGATTTACCACAACCAGAATGTCCGATTAAAGAAATAAATTCACCTTCAGAAATTTTCAACTCAATATTTTTTAAAGCAATATATTTACCACCATTGGGGAGGTTAAATATTTTGTCTACGTGATCAATTTCTAAAAAAGTATTCATGGGTCTGGTAATGGTTAATAGAGAATAGGAAATAATTCAGAATTACGAATTAGGAATTACGAATTATTTATGTTCTGTTTGTACAACTTTATCAGCAGCAAAAGCCACCATTCTATCTAAAATCAACCCCACCACACCGACATATATCAAGGCGATAATAATTTCACTCAAATTAGTGTCAGTAGTCGTGTTATAGGCATCCCAAATAAACGAACCAATACCCACACCACCAACTAACATTTCTGCTGCGACAATTGCCAACCAAGATAAACCGATGCCAATTCTCAAGCCCGTGAAAATATAAGGAACAGTTGCCGGAAACACAATTTTTAGGAAATATTTTCCCTTACGTAAACGCAAAACACGAGCCACATTCACATAATCTTGGGGAATATTTTGTACACCCACAGTTGTATTAATCACAATCGGCCAAATTGAAGTAATGAAAATAACAAAAATTGCCGATGGGTTAGCTTGTTGAAACGCTGCTAAAGAAATTGGCAACCAAGCCAAAGGCGGAACAGTTCTTAATACTTGAAAAATGGGGTCTACGGCATTATACAAAAACTTGTTCACACCTATAAGAATTCCCGAAACTACTCCCACAATTGCAGCCAGAGAAAATCCTAAAGCAACCCGTCCTAAACTGGTCAATATCTGCCAACCTAAACCCTTATCACTGTCACCATTATCAAAAAAAGGATGAATAATAAAAGGGTCCCAAGTTTCACGAATTGTTTCTATCGGTCCAGGTAATTGAAAACTGGGAATTAAACAAAGTAATTCCCACAACATCAGAAAAATAAATAATCCAAACAGGGGTGGTAGAACCTTATTAATCAGAAATTTTTTAATAGCCTTCTGCTGTTTACTAACAACTCTACGACTTCCCACAATAGCAGCCATTTATTTCTCCTAAGTAAAATGCTAAAAATCCCTGTTCTTGCTCTTCTTTGCGCCTCTGCATGAGCCTAAAAAATCTAATTAATCTAGTCTATTTTGTTGGGTTACACTTTCGCTTAACCCAACTGACAATTACACCTTCTTAATTTGCAAACTCTTTAAATATTCCTCTGGTTTTTCAGGATCAAACTTCACACCATCAAAAAATGTTTCCACACCACGAGAAGAACTGGTAGGAATTTCTGCAGCAGCTACACCCAAAGCCTTAGCAGCTTGTTTCCATAAATCTTCTCTATTTACCTGATCTACAATTTCCTTCACCTTGGTATCTTTAGGTAAATAACCCCAACGAATTTCTTCAGTTAAGAACCAAGTATCATGACTCTTGTAGGGATAGGAAGCATTATCTTCCCAATATTTCATGCGATGTGGGAAGTTTTGCTCTTTGCGTCCATCACCATAATCAATATTACCTTTAGCTCGTTCTAAAATATCAGACACAGCAACATTAAAGTATTTTCTATCAGCGCAGATTTTACACATTTCCTCTTTATTCTCTGCCTGATCACACCATTGTTGTGCTTCCATAATTGCCATTAACAAAGCTTGTGTAGCATTGGGATTTTTATCAACCCAATCTTTCCGCATAGCAAACGCTTTTTCTGGATGATTATTCCATAATTCTCCTGTAGATAAAGCTGTATAACCTAATTTTTGGCTGACTAATTGAGCATTCCAAGGTTCACCTACACAAAAAGCATCAACAGTCCCAACTTTAATATTTGCTACCATTTGTGGTGGTGGTACTGCTTCCAAAATTACATCTTGATCAGGATTAATACCGCCAGCAGCTAACCAATAGCGCACCCATAAATCGTGATTACCACCAGGAAAAGTTATAGCAACTTTGATGGATTTTTTATCAGCTTTGGCTTTATTTACCGACTCTTGAAGAGATTTACTTTGTAAACCAACTTTCAAATCTTTAAATTTTTCAGCAATTGAAATGGCTTGACCATTGGTATTTAAACGCGCTAAGACATACATTGGTACTTTATCATTCATCGTCAAAAAATAGGGCATTGGGGTAAGAATATGTGCGCCATCAATACCACCACCAGATGAGCCAATTTTTAAGTTATCGCGGGTGACAGGCCAGGATTTTTGTTTGCTAACTTCAACATCTGTCATCCCATATTTCTTAAAGAAACCTTTTTCTTTAGCAATAATTAAAGGTGCGGAATCTGTTAAAGCAATAAATCCTAATTTAGCCGTGGTTGTTTCTACTTTTGGGGCATTACTAACTGTGGAATTGTTACTCAGTTTGGTATTAGAAGTATCTGTTGTGGCTGACTCAGAGTTGTTAGATGAACAACCGTGTACTAAGATAGAAGTTGCTGCTGCAACACTGGAGGTAATAATAAATTTTCTGCGGGAAATATTGCTCATTGTTAATCCTTAGTCTTTCGATTTTGGCTTTTAGACTGATGCTAATAAAAAAACACTACCCAAGTTTTATTTTGGTTTTCAATGATGTCTATGTTTGTCGGTTTATTCAATGGGGAATTAAAGCTTCCTCCCTAAGTTTTGCACCAAAATTATGAATGAGTAAATCTCTTAATATTGGCTGTAAATCTTCACAAGGAACACTTTTTTGTACACAAGTTCCTAGTTGAGCATCTTTACCAACTTTACCACCCATATAAATATCAACACCTTCTACGGTTTTGCCATTCTTTCTGACTTTTGTACCCATTAAACCAATGTCTGCTACTTGGGGTTGTCCACAGGAATTAGGGCATCCTGTCCAATGAATGCGGACTGGTTTTGATAATATTAATTGCGATTCTAGGGCTTTAGTCATGGCTAATCCCTGATTTTTGGTTTCTATTAGTGCGAAATTACAAAATTGTGCGCCAGTACAAGATACTAAACTTCGCATTAATAAACCAGGATTTACTCCAAATCTTTCTAACAATGGTTCAGTTAAAAATGTGTTTAAAGCTGAATCAGGAATATTAGGAATAATGGCGTTTTGTTCCACTGTAAACCGAATTTCTCCACTGCCATAAACTTCTGCTAATCTTGCAAGTTCAAACATATCATCTGCATACAATCTCCCTACAGGAATGTTTAAACCTACATAATTTAATCCTGGTTGTTTCTGGGGATAAATGCCAATATGATCTCGTTTTTCCCATTCAATTTCATCTTTAGGTGCTGCGGTTACAAATGTTTTTCCCCAGTGTTTTTCTACTTCGTTACGGAATTTTTCTAAACCCCATTCATCAATTAACCACATTAACCGCGCCTTTTGACGGTTAGCACGTAAACCATAATCTCTAAAAATCTCTACAATGGTTTTACATAAACTGACAACTTCTTTAGGTTTTACCCACACATTTAAAGGAATTGCTGCTTCACACCGTTTACCGGAGAAAAAACCACCCACAAGCACGTTAAAACCAAAACCTTCTTTAAATGCCGGCACAAAGGCTAAATCGTTGATTTCTGCATGAACAGAATTATCCCTTCCTCCAGTAATTGCGATGTTGAATTTACGAGGGAGATTGCTAAATTCTGGGTTTCCTTGACCATTATGAGTCAGCATATTTTGAATTTGCTGGACTAATTCTCTGGTATCATAGAGTTCGTTGGCATCTAAACCGGCTACAGGATCACCTGTAATATTACGGATATTATCCATGCCGGATTGAATAGTAGTCAATCCAACAGTGTTAAATTTATTAAAGATTTCGGGAATATCTGTAAAATTGATCCCGCGCAGTTGTATATTTTGTCTAGTTGTGATGTCTGCGCTGCCGTCGTCACCGTAACGCTGTATCACATCTGCTAAAACAGACAATTGACTGCTGTTGAGAATACCATTAGGTATACGCATCCGCATCATAAATTTACCGGGAGTCACAGGGCGAAAAAATACACCCAACCATTTTAGGCGATGGTTAAGGTCGTTTTCGTCCATTGCTTCCCAGCCAATTTGAGCGAATTGCGCGATTTCGTCTTTAACTGCAAGTCCGTCTTTTTCCGCTTTGAATTTCTCGAATTTATTGAGTTTTTCGGTAGTAGTTGCTGTTTCTGTCATTATGCTTTCTTAGGGAACAGGACTTAATTAACTGTGTATCCGTGTTCTTATCGCTTTTGTACTTACCACTTTGGGGAAATAACTGATAGTAGTTTCCCGTTTTGTGGTTGTAACAATTTCGATATTGATAACTTAGGGTAAATATTTATAACAATTCGTATAGTAGGTTACGAAATTTGCGTCATTATGCAGAAAATGGATATAATGATTGCGATTTTTGCATAATTGATGTATTTTTATGGATGCAAGCGAGGATAATCAGCAACTATTGAAAATTTGGGCGTTGCTGATTTGATGTATGAAAATGATTTTTGATGATATCCAAACTGTTGTAGAGACCAGCTAGTTTCAGATAAAAAGTCTAGACTGAAGAAAGGTAAACCATAATATAACAAAATGACAAATTTATGACTCCCAATCCCGCTATTATGCGCTCTGTGGAACAACTAGGCTACCGAGTCACTGTTGGTGATGTAGCCACTCAGATAGGATTAAATATAGCTGAAGTAAATCAAGGCTTATTAGCCCTCGCGGCTGATGCTGGGGGACATTTGCAGGTTGCACAATCAGGTGATGTTGTTTACCAATTTCCTAAGAATTTTCGAGATATTTTACGTAATAAATACTTGCAAATTAGGTTAAAGGAATGGTGGAAAAAAGTTTGGTCTGTGCTATTTTATCTAATTCGGATTTCCTTTGGCATCTTTCTAATTATCTCTATTTTGCTAATTACTGTGACTATCATCATTATTATGACTGCTAGTTCAGATAGAGATAATGACAATCGCAGTAGTAATTCTAGAGGTTTTAATTTCTTCTTTTTCCCGGACTTATTCTGGTATTTTAGCCCTAATTATGATGATAACCGCCAAGAACGGCAGCGGGAAAAAGGTGAAAATAGTGAAATGAATTTTTTGGAAGCTGTGTTTTCATTTCTCTTTGGTGATGGTGATCCTAACGCCAATTTAGAAGAACGCCGATGGGAAGAAATTGGGGCTGTGATTAGCAATAATCAAGGTGCTGTAGTCGCAGAACAAATTGCTCCTTATTTAGATGATATTGGCGAAAAATACCAACAAGAATATGAGGATTATATGTTACCTGTCCTGGTAAGATTTAATGGCTTTCCCCAAGTAAGTTCTGAAGGTCAGATAGTCTATTATTTCCCAGAATTACAAGTAAGAGCTAGTAAAAAACAACGGCGTTCTGTCTCTGAATATCTCCATGAATTTGCCTGGCGGTTTAGTGCAGCTAGTTCTGGTCAAATTATGCTCAGTGCTGGTTTAGGAGGAATAAATTTTGTTGGGGCCCTAATTTTGGGAAATTTATTAACCAAAAACGCTGTTGCGGCTCAAATAGGGGGATTAGTTGCCTTTACTCAAGGAATTTATGGCTTATTATTGGCTTATGGTATAGGTTTTTTAGCTATTCCCTTAATCCGCTATTTTTGGATTAATTGGCGCAATGATCAGATTAATAATCGTAATCATCAACGCCAAGAAAGAGCTAGATTATTAGCAGGTGTAGATACTTCTTTACAGAAGAAAATAGCTTTTGCCCGTGAATTCGCCGCCGAAAAAGTTATTGGTAAGGAAGATGCAGTTTATTCCACAGAAACAGATTTACTTGAACAGGAATTTCAGAATAAACTCATAGGTGAAGGTTAACGATTCACTGTTCAATGAAAATACTATTTTGGTTCAATCGGTGTGAGGGCTACTCCTTGATAGTAATATCCTAAAATTTGCAGATGGTTTGCACCACGTTTTGCTAGTTCGTAAGCTCCCCATTGACTCATTCCTACACCATGTCCAAAACCTAATCCTTGGAGAACAAAACTGCCATTTGCATCTTTACCAACGGTAAAACGGGTACTTTTTATTTTGAGTGCTGTTCTCACTTGTTCACGTGCAAGGACTTTAGTACCCCTATCACCGATAATTTTTAAGGTTTTGACGCTTCTAAAAGGTGAGACAGTTTCGATAATCATGTCTTTGACATTACCAACACCCCCAATTCTGGCACTAAGTTCTCCAGGGGTAAAGGTTTTTGTCCAGTTACATTCTTTGATATTTTGGTCAAAGTCGGGTACTGCCCGCAGATAAGGTTCTTTGCTAATCCAAACATCTTCGACATTTTCTGTGTGTCCACCGGAACAAGCATGAAAGACGGAAAGAATGATTTGGTTGTTGTAGGTTAAAACTTTGCCGGCAGTGGTATCTACGGCATTGTAGGTTTTGGTGGATTCACTGCTGACACCTTTGTAAATTTGCCAACGGTCTGGACTATCTCCTAAATCATAAACGGGGTTTCTGCGCTGTCTTTCCCGTTCATAAAGGGCATAAGTACGGGCGGCTATAGCTTGAGCTTTGAGGGCTTCGTCTGGCCAGCGAGAGTCCATTTCTCCACCAATGACGCTGTAGAGATATTCTTCTAAATCTATCCAATTAACGGCTGTTATACCTGTACCTGTGGGTATTACCAAGGTTCTACCACGAAACCAGCGATCGCCAATATAAACAAATCCCTTATTGCTTGGTTCAATCCAAAATAACCCTGATTGCCATCTATCTAAAGCCACTCCTCCAGCTACTGCTTGAGCCGCAAACGCACTCATTCCTGGTAATTGTCCCAGAGTCTTACCACTACTATCTTTCACAATAGCCGTCGTCGAAGCACCAACTTTTATCTGCTTAACTTCTTTTGCTATTGCCACGCGCATAATTACAGATGCTTGAGCAGGAGCAAGTAAAGCTAACCAGAGGAGGATACCTATCCACCAATGTCTACCTTTAATCTGAGAAAATAAAGCGCCTAATAACAGTTGGAATTTCATCTAAACCTCCAGGAGACCCCCACCAAAACTGTACTCAGTTTGGTGATGGGAGGAATGGAGGGTTAACGGTGAAACGTCCCTTGAGTAATTTTGTGTGCCAGCACAAACAACGAAAGGGACAGTTGAGGAATTAACAAATCTTTGATTTTCCATATTCGTAACCATCCTTTTTGTGAATTGATTTACAGTATTTGTAAGAGACACCTTGAATCAGTCCAGATATTGTTGAGATATTGAAACTTTTTCAGTGTCTAAAACAAATACCTTGGACAGAATATTTTGCTCCGAAGAGCCTCCCATTTCTGGGGTAATGTTAGCTTTGACAATGTTAGAGATCGGTAACTATCTTAAAAGCACTGGTTTAACCCTTAAGCCTGTTTAACTTTTAAGTTCTAGAGCAGGGAACTAGCTACGCATCCCCTGGTAGGTCTTTAAC
>NZ_PGEM01000053.1 GCF_002934005.1 Cuspidothrix issatschenkoi CHARLIE-1
TTACTTCTGACTCCTGACTTCTGAATTTTGCTGTATTAGCATTTCTATTGATTTTTTGTGACAATTTCTATATTTGCAACTGGGTATGAAGTTTTGTGTACCTGTTGCCAATCTTTGATAGGTGTGCCTTTCAAAATACCAGATAAAGCTATGGAAATCATAAATCCACCCGTAGCAGCCGCAATTAAAGTAATATTATCGTTCACAAAACTCTCTCAGCTTATTAGTTTTTAATTGTCAGTTGTTAGTTATTAGTTATTGGTTGTCATGAGTCATTAGTTATTTCTTTCTAATCACCAATTACCAATTACCAATTACCTATTTTCTCTTCTCAGACGAGGATTGACAAATTCATTCAACCCTTCACCAAGTAGTGATAACCCTACCACCAAGGTTGTCATTGCTAAACCAGGAAATAAGGTAGTCCACCAAATGCCTGTAGGTAGTGCTTCTAAAGCTTGTTTTAAATCATATCCCCATTCTGGGACTTCTTCCGGTAATCCTAAACCTAAAAATCCTAAACCGCCTAAAACTAAGATGGCATCGGCAGCGTTAAGGGTAAAGAGAACAGGAACGCTTTGAATAACATTGAAAAATAGATATCTGGATAAAACAACCCAAGTAGAAGCTCCCATTGCTTGCGCAGCTTCAATATATACTTCTGTTTTGACGCTGACGGTATGGTTACGGACAACGCGATAATATTGGGGAATGTAGGCTATACTAATAGCGATCGCAGCATTTAAAATTCCTCTCCCCACCACAAATGCCAATGTTACTGACAATAGTAACCCTGGCAAGGTATAAATGCTATCCATGAGAAACAGCAAAACTTTATCTAATTTTCCCCCTAAATACCCGCTTACCATCCCTAAAGGAACACCAACCAGCATACTCAAAGAAGTAGCTAAAATTACCACTTGCAGTGCCGCTTGCACACCAAACACACTGCGAGAAAAGACATCATAACCTAAACGACTTGTCCCAAACCAATGTTTTGCTGAAGGTGCTTCATGGATAGGGTTAGAAAGAAATTCTTTAGGATTTTGCAACCACCCCCAAGCCTGGAAAACAGGTGCAAAAAAGGCTAAGAAGATGCAAAATAGAGTTATACCTAAACCAATCAGCATTAATCGCTGGGATAAGGTAGGATTTTTACTAAATTTCCAGAAATTTGGTAATCGCTTTTTTGTAATTGTCATCGAAACACTGGATTAATAATTTTGATTAGCAGTTAAACTCAACTTTAGCAGAATAACCCAACAATGTTTAATATTAAGAAATTAAAAGAACTCAAAAGAAAACTCGAAGGGTACATCAGACTTGATAAATTTTATCAATAAACAGATTTGTAATATCTGACGCACCCTACTACAATACTTGAACAGGAATTAAAATTATCACCCAATGAAAAATATGAACTACTCCCTAGAAAACTATAATCCCAATGACATCGCTGAAGAAAATGGTAATTTTTTGGGATTACCATTTGATTATGAATCAGCGAAATTAATTATCTTTTCCGTTCCCTGGGAAGTCACAGTTTCCTATCATCAAGGAACAGCACAAGGACCCGAACGAATTGCTGAAGCCTCCCTACAAATAGACTTATTTGATTTTGATCATCCTGAAGGCTGGAAACAAGGGATATTTGTGGAAAGACATACACAAGAAATGTTAGAAAAAAATGAATACTATCGTGGACAAGCAAAAAGCATTATCGAACATCTAGCTAAAGGTTTAAAAATATCAGATTCTCAAGATTTACAAAATATTCTTTCGAGTGTTAATCATGCTTGTCAACAAATTAATCAAGGGCTATTTACAGAATGTCAAAAAGCCTTAAATTTAGGTAAAAAAGTAGCTGTTATTGGTGGTGATCATAGCGTTCCTTTGGGATATTTTCAAGCCTTAGCTACTAAATATAACAACTTTGGCATTTTACATATTGATGCCCATGCTGATTTAAGAAATGCCTATGAAGAGTTTGAATTTTCCCATGCTTCAATCATGTTTAATGCCATGAAAATTCCCCAAATTTCCAAATTAATTCAAGTGGGTTTACGGGATATTTGTCATGATGAAGTAGAAATGATTAATCAATCCAATGGACGCATTATTGCTTATTATGATCCATTAATTAAACAACAATTATATTCTGGTAAAACTTGGCTAAATTTATGTCAAGAAATTATCAGTCATTTACCAGACAAAGTTTATATTAGCTTTGATGTTGATGGTTTAGATCCTAAACTTTGTCCAAATACAGGTACTCCTGTTCCTGGAGGATTGGAATTAGAACAAGTTTATTGTTTATTCCGTGAAGTCGTAAATAGTGGTAGAGAAATTATTGGTTTTGATGTGTGCGAAGTTGGTGATGCTGAATGGGATGGAAACGTCGGTGCGCGAATAGTTTACAAGTTAGCAAATTTCCTGGATTTATCACAAAAATAGGGCATTTACAAGTCAAAGGACAAGCTAGAAGCCCATTCCAAAACATTGGATAATTTATTTACTGCAAGTCCCTAGACAAAAAGACAGAGGAGAATAAAGTCCTGATTTTCTTCCCAATTACAAATTACCAATTATCAAGCAGAATTTGCCATTGTGGCATCACAAACAAATCTATCTATGATAGATTGGAATAATTCCATGGATAAATAATGATCATAACAAGCAAGAAATAAATTAATATTCTTGCGGTTGACTTCATTTACTCTCCTAACAACCTATTGAATTTTATTCATAATATTTTTGAAAATTTCAAGGTGTACTACCACTTTCAAGCTATTATTGCGGACGGGATCAAACCCGTCCTTTATTTTTGGCTATCAACATCATTTCTTATCAGGTTTTATAAAATTTGTACACATACCATAGGAAGATGCTAAGAATAGATGAGAAAGGTTAGATTAATTCGGGATGTTGTTATGCACTGGATTTAAGTCAAGGTTTGGTTGTCAACCAAACCTTTTTTATTGCTTATTTTCTCTGTGCTGGTGATTTGGGAAAGAATTATACCTATTCTGAATGACTAATGAACAACAATATTACCAATAAATCAGATCCCTAGCTTTTTACACAATCTAGGAATCTCAACGAAGTTTAAACTTTTACCCCATCACACTGGCAAAATGACACTAAGTTTGTCAAAATCTATAGATGATTTTAAACAACGTCAAATTAGCCGTGCTAGTGATTTCAGATGAAGAATAAACCGCGCAAACTCAGACTGAAGCCCAATAATATCAATCAAACTCATCAAGGTGTAATTAAAAAGACTGTCCAAAAAAAGCCACAACCTTCTCAATGGCAAAGTTTCTTATCATCTACTTTAGCCATGAGTCTATTGTTAAGCATTGCAGGTGCAATTATCGGTTTTGGTTGGCTGAGTGTATTATTTATCTTAGATCCCGCACAAGTTAGCTGGGTGAATGAATATTTGCCACAATGGGCAAAAATTTCTACAGGTAAACGGGAAATACCCCAAACACTCACAGCTATTGAACGCAGTTTAAGTCAAAAAAAACGCATAGCTGGGGAAACTATTCCTTTAGAAATTAAATCAGAAGAATCTTTTTTAATGCCAGTTTTCCAAGAACTGGCAAATTGTGAATCTAATTGTCAGCAATTGGTAGAATTACGAATTTATCAACGTTCTCACGATTTAGAATATAAATTTCAGGCAGATAAATACTACTATTTAATTACCAAATTACCTATTATTGGTTTATCCAAAAATTTTGTTGATGCCTCTAAATATGCAAAAACATCAGAAGTAGATAATCAACAAGGAAAAATTAATTTACCTTTAACTAGCATCAAAGCTTTTACAGATACTAACTCACCAGGATTTTGGTTTTATTTACAGGGTAAGTATCCACAGGAAAATAATATTATCTATGGTCAAATTGTCCATTATAATCCTACTCTTAAGAGTTTAAAACAAATGTTATCTTGGGAAACAAGTAATAGTAAATTACCAAAATGGCAACAAGTAACAGGTGATGAGACAAAAGAGTTAGTTATTGATCAAACCCTTGATTTAGAACCAAATTTCCAAGTTTATCAAGTTAAACCTAGTCAGTTAGTTGCTAATGCTGTTTATCTGGAACGAATTAATTTTCAAAAATCTGCTGTTAATGAATTTGCTTTTCAACATTCTATATTATTAGCTAGAAATGGACTTTGGACTCCTGCTTTAAATTGGTTAAAGTCTTTAGAAAAGGATCGGAAACAGCCTTTTTCATCGGCAGCCAAGGCGCAAATAGATGTGATTAAGTTATATTCTGATTTCACTAAAATCCAAGCGGATAAAAACTGGGCAAGCCCAAATCAACAGGCAATAGCAGATATTATTGATGGTCGTTGGGAACAAGCTTTACAGATATTTGAAAAATCACCTAATAATGCTCAAGAAATTGCTAGTTTAATTCAAACAGATAAGGGTAGAATTTGGAATCGGGCAACTGTAGCTTTGCGATTAAATCCCAATCGTCGGGCGGTTTTAGCTTGGATGGCACTAATTTTTAAAGTGCACAGAGGAGAAGAAAGAACTAATACTTGGTTACAATCACAATCAAATATTGATGCAGAAACTCTCAAATATATTCAATGTCTATTAACAAGACTCGATGATGACATTATTAATGTCCATAAAAGTCGGATTATTGGCACTGTGAAACAAGTTAATCAGATTAATGAACAAGATTGGTTGCCAATTTCCTTACAGACTGATTTAAAAAATACTAATAATCAAATATGGTATGAGGTGGAAGTTAGTGCATTTCACAATGGTACAAGTTGGTTACTTTATCCATTTGTGAATTTTGACGAATTCAAAAATCAGCCGCGCAAATTTTGGCGGCATATATTGGGTATTAGTTCTGACCCAAGTATACAAATTATTGCTTGGAAACCTGATGGTCAACAAGAAATTATTGCGGCTACTATTAAAGCTGTACAGGTGCAAAATCAAGGTTTGCGTTTGTTAATATCTGGGTCTAAACTTCCTGATAGTCAGAATCAATATCCTCATCGTCAACCCTTAGCTTTAACAGTGGATGCTTTAGAGTGGGTACAACCATCGCCGGTATCTTTAAAAGATTTATCTCCACAAAAACCTGAATTAGTAAATTCCATCTTGCCAACTATTTGGCAGACTCTACAACAGTCGGGGGATATTACAGGTAGTGCTATTCCTAATTTACAGGAAATACAAACAAAAATGGCTGATTTGCCTGTGCAGTTAGTTAGTTTAACTAATGACGAAAATCAGCAGGTAATGGTGACTATTTCGGCTGCAGCGATCGCTGCTTTAAACCAGTCCCAAACGAATCAAACCGAACAACCAGAGGGAGAAAAAAAACCTCGAACTCTGATTTTTGCGCCGGATGGGAAAGTGATTTATAGTGATTTTACCGGTACAAACCAGCAAACGCTAATAGCGATCGCTCAACTAACTGATGACCAATCTCTAGCGTTACTGGTAGAAAAAAAACGGGGATATAGTCTGGAACATTGGTCACAAACTAATCAGCGATTTGAATAGTTACCAATCAGGGGGCTTATTCTTCGTCGCTAGGAGTTTCCACTCGTTCACTTTTTAGACTTTGCAATTGCTCTAAAAGGGAATCTACCTCTGCTTGCAAGTCCATGAACTTAACTTGCTGATCGTCTCGATAGTAAGCCTTCGTTAACTTCTTGACTAAGTTAGCGTGGGATTCGCACTCGGAAACACTGGATGACATAGTAGACATAGTTGTTTGCATTACAAACTTCACTCACACCGTTAGAGATAATAGTATAATATACTATTATTAATCTTTGTTAAAAAATTGTATAGTTTTCATCATATACTCTAATAGGTTACAAATGTAGTCATAAGGGACTCCGATCATGATGACGGTGTTCCCCAACTAACATATAGACTTGAAAAGTGGGATACTTGTCCCAAAAGTATTCCCAATTCCTAATCCTTAATTAAGAAATTTTGAATCCCGTGACTTTGAGCCTGTCTGCTGCTAAATCCTATTGCCAACCATGGCCAGGGCTGATAGAAGCCTATCGTCAATACTTGCCTGTCAGCGAAAAGACCCCCGTGGTGACGCTGTTGGAAGGCAACACCCCCTTGATTCCCGTGCCAGCGATCGCCGAACGTATTGGCAGACAGGTCAAGGTATATGTAAAATATGATGGTCTTAACCCCACTGGTAGCTTCAAAGACCGGGGGATGACAATGGCAATTTCCAAAGCAGCAGAAGCAGGTGCTAAGGCTGTGATTTGTGCCAGCACTGGTAATACTTCCGCCGCCGCCGCCGCCTATGCCAGAAGGGGCGGAATGCGTCCCTTTGTGTTGATTCCCGATGGCTATGTAGCTTTAGGTAAATTGGCACAAGCCTTACTGTATGGTGCAGAGGTATTAGCAATTAAAGGTAATTTTGACCGCGCCCTAGAAATTGTCCGGGACATGGCAAACAACTATCCCATTACTTTAGTTAATTCTGTCAACCCCTACCGCTTAGAAGGACAAAAAACTGGCGCTTTTGAAGTTGTGGATGCCCTGGGTGATGCCCCCGACTGGTTATGTATTCCCGTGGGTAATGCGGGCAATATCACAGCATATTGGATGGGCTTTTGTCAATATCATCAGGATGGTAAATGCGATCGCCTACCAAAAATGATGGGTTTCCAAGCTGCTGGGGCTGCACCTTTGGTAAATGGTCAACCGGTGGCACACCCTGAAACCTTAGCCACAGCCATTAGAATTGGTAATCCTGCTAGTTGGGATAAAGCTGTAGCCGCCCAAACCTCCAGCCAAGGTAGTTTCCGCGCTGTAACTGATGAGGAAATTCTTGACGCTTATCGCCTGTTAGCATCATCAGAAGGGATTTTCTGTGAACCTGCCAGTGCTGCATCTGTCGCCGGTTTGTTACAGGTAAAAGACGAAGTTCCCACAGGGGCAACAGTGGTTTGTGTTCTCACTGGTAATGGCTTAAAAGATCCAGATACAGCCATTAAACACAGTCAAGCTCAGTTCAAACAGGGTATACCCGCAGATATTCAAGCTGTTGCGGAAGCAATGGGATTTTAAATTCAGTTAAGTAGGTTAGCGTTAAAAATTGTCGTTATGGCAAGGCAAAAGGCAAGAGTGAAGAAATTTTGGGCGATTTTACTTTTCTTTACACACTTTGGTTTTTCTTAGCCCACCTAGTTATCCTAAAAAATGTTGTCATCCTGTAGGGGTTTAGCAGTGCTAAACCCTTACAAGTTTGGATTTCTCATAATTTTGTAAAATGCCATCTCCCAATCGTATTTACTCCTTTCCCACCCAAAGAATACTGATTAAATAAACCACGAAGACGCGAAGGACACTAAGGAAGAAGAGGAGGAAAACAGGTAATCATACTTGCAACTACACTCGTACAGATGGCAGTACCCGCGCCATGAATGATGTTTGGTTTGCTACTGATACTGCTTTATTTACTACTAGCAATAACCAACTCAGAGCTAATAGTGTTTTTGATTTTGAAACCAAAAATAGCTATAGTATTCGAGTCAGAACAACAGATCAAAATGGGTTATCTTTTGAGAAACAATTAACGATTGGTGTTACTAATGTAGATAACATTATCACAGGTAATGCTAATAATGAAAACTTTACTACCACAACAGAAAAAGATATCATAGATGCTCAATTCAGCTTTGGACAAAGAACCTTTGTCGCAATTAATGATACAACAGCAGGTTTTAATGCTGCCACTGATGCCATCATTGAAGTTACAGGATTAACAGGAATATTGAATGTCAATAATTTTGTGATTACTTAACTTTCCGCCCCCTCTGCCTCCTTCTTTTCTGCTTTCAAACGTGCCAAACTATCAATAGCATCACCTAAAGCCGTAGTTAGACTTTTACGAGTTCGAGTGTGATTCTCTTGTTCAAGTTTTAACGCTTGTAGTAGGCAGTCACGCTCCTGAATAACTTGTAATAATTGATTTTGTAACTCTTCTATAGAACTAAATTGAGCAATTTGTTGCTGGATAGCGATAGTATTGTCAGCACTAGCTTCAGAATTGATACCTGAAAACTTTTGGAATTCAGCTTTTACAGCTAATATAGCTTCCTGGTGCATTTTTGCATCTGCACGTCTTTGTTCTGCCTCGGTATTATAAAGCTGTCGCCATTTTTGCGAACTTTCCCAAGCTTCATCTCGTTCAAGCTGAAATTGCTTGATCTGTTGTGTCAGAGACTGAATTTCAGTTAACCACTTTTGGGTTAAATGGGTAGATTTATCAATATTTTCAGTCATTATTGTAGTTAGGAGTAGTTAATAGTTAGTAAATAGACCAGTTTGACATTATTCTTTCTTGGTAGCAAGATAGCCTACTTTTAGTCAATTATCTCGCTCATTACGTCAAAAATATTACTGTATAGTTATCATAATATGTTTCTCTATCGCGTTTAAAGATTGTCGCTAATACTACAGCGTAATACATATAAAACTTTCATATTCTAAATTTATTGTGAAAACTCATACATAAGATGAAAAAACTAGATTATGAAAAGCGACTGGTTGGTGATGGTAAGGTTGATTTTATAATGACTTTTGATTCTAGTATTGGTATTCAGGTTAAAACCCATTATAGCACTATTGATAAAGCCTAGTCAAATGTTAGAATTAAATATTTACAGGTATGTAACGGTATGTAAAGTTGTCTCAATGCGATATTCTGATTGAGTTTCAGGCATTTTGCAAAATGCAATACTCCTCATTTTTATTTTATTCACCTACTTACTATTTACTTTTTGCACTGACAAACATGAAGCTTTCCTAAAAATTGGGGTAATAAAAATGATAATTCAGCCTCGTTTTTTTGAGTTTTTTCGTCATCTAACGTGGCGCACAATCAAAAAAACTTTTGCCAGGACAATAGAGACAAGACTATTAGGATTAGCAGCCGAAATAGCCTTTAATACCATGTTATCCCTATTTCCGGCAATTTTGGCATTATTAACAGCAATTGGCTTATTTGCCGAATCCTTGCAAAATACATTTATTCAACTAGCAATACAACTGAGTCGAATTGTCCCCCAAGATGCTTGGATATTAATTCGTGATTTTGCGACTCATGAAATTGCCAACTCTAAAAATAGTAGTTTATTTTCTCTGAGTTTTATCATTACCCTTTGGACTGCTTCCGGGGCAATTAACACAGCCATGACAGCTTTAGATCAAATTCAGAAAGTTCACCCAAAAAAAATGCGTCCTTATTGGCAAGCAAAACTTATATCTCTTGCCTTAACCATCGGCACTATCCTATTATTAATGTTAGCTTCTTTTTTAGTATTTATCAGTGATTTACTCTTGGGATTTGTTGTCAAAAACAATTCTTATTTAGTCTTCTTATTTCATCTTTGGCAATTTTTATGTTGGCCTTTAGCATTAACTACAGTGACAATCGCTTTTGCTTTTGTCTATCGCTATGGGTCAAGTAAATGGACAGCAAATACACCACTAATTCCAGGGGCCGCTTTAGCAGCTATCGTTTGGGCAATGGTTTCTGCACTATTTCGTCTTTATGTGAGCAATTTTGGCAATTATAATAAAGTTTATGGTGCAGTGGGGGCTGTGATCGTTTTAATGTTATGGTTATGGATGAGTGCCTTTGTCCTGCTAGTTGGACATCAATTAAATGTAACTGTGGGAGAAGAGGCTAATCATAATTAATGAAACGCAGATAAACATAGACGATGTGATCAATGTTATGATTATGTGCAGTTTGATATAAAATGGGTATAAAGAAATGAGATAATAGAACAGTTGATTAAACAGCGATTGCAAATTATTAATAATGCCTAATTCTCCTGAACAGTTTTCTATTACACCTGATGGTTATGCACCTCGATTAAAGCGTCTACGTCAACTGAGTAGACTATTAGATAATATAGTTAATATTCCCGGCACAAAAGTGGGAATTGGGTTAGATTCCATCATTGGATTATTACCCATAGGTGGTGATGTTTTAGGACTCTTACTTTCCTCTTATATTATCATTGAAGCGGCACAATTGGGCGTATCTACAGCCACATTAGGAAGGATGGTAATAAATGTGATTGTTGATTCCTTAGTTGGTGCTATTCCCATGTTAGGAGATTTATTTGATTTTGCCTGGAAAGCTAATAATTATAATATTATTTTATTAGAAGAAGCTTTAAAATCTCCCCAGGAAAACAAAAAAGCAGATAAATCCTTTATAGCGATTTTTAGTATTGGTTTATTTTTCCTTGCTGTTGTCTTAATAGCCATACCTATGATACTACTAAGAATATTATGGCAATTGTTCACTGGTAGTTAAATTATTCATATATAAAATAGCATTTGCTAGTTAGATAAAAATATATAAATCATCTAACAAGTTTCAAATCTGTTCCCTATTCCCTCCTATATTATGAAAGATTGGTGGCAAGATAAATTTCCTCAAGGGCGGCAAAATCTAGTTATTACTGATTCCCAAGGCTACCCTATTCAAATAGCCTATGGTGAAAAAGGTACAGGTAAACCGCTTATTTTATTACATGGTTTAGGCAGTTGGAGTTATAATTGGCGGCATAGTATTGAACCATTATCTCAATATTTTCGAGTAATTTGTTGTGATTTTAAATGTTTTGGTTTTTCAGAAAAGCCTGTATCTCGTCGAGAAGAAACAGGACATCAAATTATTGAATTAAAACGCATTATTCAAAGTTTATGTAATGAACCACCTATCATTGTGGCAGAATCTATAGGTGCATTAATTTCTTTAGGATTAGCTGGTATAAATCCTCATTTAATCGGACGATTAGTAGTAATTAATGCCCCTATTTTTACAGAAACCTTACCTCACTGGGCGATGGGTTTACTGGCACAAACACCAATAGAGATTATTCATGCAATTGATAATTTACGTCTTGCATATTGGTTTGCACCTTTAGTAAGAGAAGTGATGGGAACAGAAAGACGTAAGGTATTATATAATCCTTCATTATTAACAGAAGAAGATATTTATTGGATTACTTACCCATTCATTGAAATTCCTGGAACTTTAGTAAAAGTGGCGGAAGAATTACAAATTGCCGCTAAAGAAATTGAAAATTTGCGAATAAATCAGCCCAGTATGCTGAAAAACATTCAAAATAATCTCAAAAATATTGAATGTCCAACTTTGGTATTATGGGGTGATCAAGATAGTTGGTTTCCTGCAAGTCATGGGGAAAAATTACATCAATATCTTCCTAATTCTCGGTTACAAATTCTAGAAAACTGTTATCATGATGCGTCCACAGGTTCTGCTGATGTGGTGAATGCTGCCATTTTAGAATTTTTAAAAGATACTAATTTTTGTTAAATAAATCCGATAGATAAAAAGAGAGTGGGAGGAGGCATACCAAAAGCCTGAAATCTCCCAATCTACATTTGCTACTGTAGCGGCTAGGAATATATATAAACACTGCCAGTTATTTTAGGGGGGGTTGACTTAAAAAAGACAGTATTTATATGCAGGTAATATTCCAATTGTAGCAAATGTGAAATCTGATCATTATTTAGTAGTCATTTAATTGTTGATACATTGCTTTGTTTATGCTGGATAAATGTTGGCATAAACTTAAATAGCTCAAAGAAAATAGTATGTAGTAACACCTGATAACCATACCCTTGAAGTCGTTTATCTTGCATTAATGTAACTGAAGTAATTAAAACTTGGTTGCCAAGTTGGCATTTTCTTCAAAGTCTCATCTGTGCAAGTTTTTAGAAAAACCGTGAATCTCGCTGTTGAGAAATATGTTGAGATATATTCAGTAAGTCTGTGAAAAATTCTCTATGAGTATTCAGGGGATAGATTTTCTCTGGTGGCAAAATGATCAACAAATTTTCTCGATTAGATGGAGGAGATGGGAAATTTGGAGATTTATGGCGTTTTTGGGAGTTAAATTTTTGACTATAGCGATGACGTTGACTACCTCTTTGGATGTATTTGGAGTTTTGCAGTAAATAGAAAATCATAAAAGAACCTGAACCACAGCAGAAAATCACAGCCAGTATTAACCATCCTGGTATAGGATTGCTGCTATCCGCAAATGTGGAAACAGTTGATTGTACAGGTATAAATGGAGTTTTTGCTTGTGGTTGTGGCACATAGTCAGTATAACTAAGTTGATAATAGGCGAAAATAGTAACTCCAATAGGAATCAGGAATAAACTCGAAAACCAGATACCAGGATACTTTTGTAAGAAATGTACTAGGGTTTTTCTATTATCTGTATTTTTTTTTAACTCTTGTTCATTATCCATCACATTTATCACATTAATGGTAATTCTGATCAGCGGACAATACTATTGCCAATTTTCCCAAATTTTCCCAAATATGTCTGAAACCCAATAAAATCATAACGATATAAATAGGGTTTCAGGGTTTTGGCAATAGTATTGGAGGAGAAACCAAAATTCTCCTCATTTTCCTAATCCCCAATTCTCTTAACTAACTGGTGAATGTCTTTCTATTGCTAGTTGAATTAACTGATCTACCAATTGGACAAAGGTTATACCAGAATTAGCCCAGAGTTGGGGATACATACTGGTAGAAGTAAATCCGGGTAAAGTGTTAATTTCATTAATGAAAATTTCTCCCGTTGCTTCCACATAGAAAAAGTCTACTCTGGATAAACCAGCCGCATCAACAGCCGCAAAAGCTTGTAAAGCCATTTCTTGAATTTGTTGTGCTACCACATCTGGTAAGTTAGCGGGAATAAATAAATCAGCTTTACCTGGAGTATATTTAGTTTCATAATCGTAAAAATCACTATTAAAAGTAATTTCACCAATGACGGAAGCTTTGGGATGATCGTTACCTAAAACCGCACATTCAACTTCTCTGGCCACAACTCCGGCTTCCACAATAATCCGTCTATCATAAGTTGCCGCATTGTCTAAAGCTGTTTCTAATTCTTGACGCGATCGCACTTTAGCAATTCCTACCGATGAACCAAGATTGGCAGGTTTGACAAAACAGGGATAGCCCAATGTGGCTTCAATGTCATCACACAGTTTGGGAAATACACAAGGATTTGACCAAACTTCCGCCCTCGTCACAGCTTTATATTTTACTTGAGATAGTCCCGCTTGAGCAAAAGCCATTTTCATGGCAATTTTATCCATTCCCGTAGCTGAACCCAACACCCCAGAACCAACAAAGGGAACTTGCATTAAAGTCAGTAAACCTTGAATTGTCCCATCTTCCCCATTAGGACCGTGCAAAACGGGAAACCAAAGATCAACTTCTTCAGTTTCCGGCGGAAATTGCCATAAATTAGGAGTTGTGGATAGGGGTTCTTGGGGAACACCAGATGTTAAAACTTGTTGTGCGACTTCTCCTGCTTGCCAAACACCATCCTTTTGAATGTAGAAAGGTAAAACTGCGTATTTATTAGCATTTTCCTCTAAACTTAAAGCTTGAGCGATCGCTCGTGCCGAAATTATAGAAACCTCATGTTCTCCAGAACGCCCACCAAACAGTAAACCCACCCTTAACTTACTCATATTCTTCTCTAGCTCCACAAATCCGCAATTTCCATTATCACTAAAGAAAGGGAACAGGGAACAGGGTGGGGGAGAATTGTGATCATGATGCTAAATATATCTATAATGCCCGAGTACCCGTGATTCAAGTAGTTCCTTTAACCCAGTGGAGTTTGAAGAAAAGCCAAATTAAGACCTTCACAAAAAATCCAACGGGAAAGTGAATATATTTGTGTTACCCTAGTATAGTTGTCTAAATTCCGCACATCTGGGAATTCGGGTGTTTCTTAAATTGAGAAATGCACCTAGATGGAGGTTTAACCCGAATAGGAGTAACAAAATATGCCAGTAGTTTCCTTGGCTCAAATGATGGAGTCAGGAGTTCACTTCGGTCATCAAACCCGACGTTGGAACCCCAAAATGTCTCCTTATATTTACACCTCTCGAAATGGTGTACATATTATTGATTTGGTACAAACAGCCCAGTTAATGGATAACGCATATAACTATATGCGAACTCAATCCGAGCAAGGTAAAAAATTCCTGTTTGTTGGCACTAAGCGCCAAGCAGCCGGAATTATTGCCCAAGAAGCCCTCCGGTGTGGTTCTCACTACATTAACCAACGTTGGTTGGGTGGAATGCTCACCAACTGGGCAACAATTAAAACCAGAGCAGACCGTCTCAAAGATTTAGAACGGAGAGAAGAAACCGGCGCACTGGATTTATTGCCAAAGAAAGAAGCTTCCATGCTCCGTCGGGAAATGGCAAAGCTGCAAAAATACTTGGGCGGCATTAAAAATATGCGGAAAGTTCCTGATATTGTGGTCATTGTTGACCAGAAACGGGAATATAACGCAGTTCAAGAATGCGAAAAATTGGGTATTCCCATTGTGTCTATGTTAGATACAAACTGTGACCCAGATGTTGTGGATATTCCCATCCCCGCTAACGATGACGCAATTAGATCTATTAAATTGATTGTTGGTAAGTTAGCAGATGCTATCTACGAAGGCCGTCACGGTCAACTAGAAGCGGAAGAAGATTACGAAGAATATTCTGACGAAGAGTACGAATATGATGAAGCTGAGTTCAGCGAATCATCAGACGACGAAGAATAAGCGACTTCCAAACAATTAATTCTCTTTGAGGGTGTGTTTTGTCGGTGTCTTGCAGTCTTGACACACCCTCTATCAGGATTTCAAGATGAAAGAATGATCAGAATTAATCTTAAAATCGTGATTAATTAATAGTTAGTTGTATCTGTCAAGTTAGGAATTGAGGCAACATGGCGGAAATATCTGCAAAACTCGTCCAAGAGCTACGCCAAAAAACCGGTGCTGGCATGATGGACTGCAAAAAAGCACTGAAAGAAAATGATGGCGATATCGAAGCATCCGTAACTTGGTTACGGCAGAAAGGTATTGCCAAAGCTGACAAAGGAAGTAGTCGCATTGCCGCAGAAGGTTTAGTAGAAACCTACATTCAACCGGATGGACAAGTAGGTGTACTCATAGAAGTTAACTGTCAAACTGACTTTGTTGCTCGTAATGAAGCTTTCAAAGCCTTAGTTAAAAACCTGGCACAACAAGCTGCAACTGTTGATAGCGTTGAGTCTTTATTAACTCAACCCTATATTGAAAATTCCAGTGTCACCGTTGATGAATTCATCAAAGAAACCATTGCTACTCTTGGTGAAAATATTCAAGTGCGGCGCTTTGTTAATTTCTCTATTAGTGGCACACCAGGAATAGCAGACAGCTACATTCATACTGGTGGTCGCGTTGGTGTATTAGTGGAATTGAACACTCAAACTGCTTTAGCCGTTGCTAATGAAGAGTTCCAAAACTTGGCGAGAAATGCCGCAATGCAAATTGCTGCTTGTCCTAATGTTGAGTACGTTAGCGTAGATCAAATCCCTGCCGAAATTGTCTCCAAAGAAAAAGACATCGAAATGGGTAAGGACGACTTGGGCAATAAACCAGAAAACATCAAAGAAAAGATTGTTCAAGGTCGAATTGAAAAACGCCTGAAAGAAATGACTTTACTAGATCAACCTTATATCCGTGATCAAAGTATTTCGGTAGAAGACTTAGTGAAGCAAGTAAAATCCAAAGTTGGCGAAGAAATTCAAGTTACTCGCTTTGTCCGCTTTGTATTGGGTGAAGGCATTGAGAAGAAAGAAATCAGCTTTGCTGATGAAGTTGCTGCCCAAATTGGTGCTAAGTAATTTTGCTCTTAGTTAGTTGTAGGGGTTTAGCAATGCTAAACCCTGCTTCTCCTACAGGTCACGTTCAATACGCTGGCCTGTATTTTATATGATGATTATTTTGGGAAATTTGCGTATATTCTTAGTATAGCAGGCAATCAACAAGAGGGAATAGGTAAGAATTTTACCAATTACCAATTACCAATTACCAATTACCAGCTTAAAATTATGGCCAGAGCAATTGAACGCATACAAAAAGACATTACTGAATTAGAAGAGGCAATTAGGGCGATCGCCGAAGAACTCAAATTATCTTATAGTAAATATCTAAATGTCTTAGGACCAGCTTTACAACAACAACTAATTTTGGCCAGTTATTATCTGTGTACCCAAGGATATCCTGAAGAATTTCTCAAATTATCACTCAACCAGAGGCAAAAATTACAACAAAGTATTCGTAAATTAGGTCAAGAAGCTGCTACACAATTAATTATTTATATTCAGCCGTCAGAAGTTTTACCCATAGAGCCAGTATCAGAAACTGAAATACAGGAAACTGAGGTAGAAGAAAAAGAGCTAGAAGCAAAAGAAGAAAATAACCAACACCCTCAAATCGTAGATTCTTCTAATCCTGTAGCAATAGCCCAATGGCAACAAAATTTAGAAGAGGCTATTGAGGAAACTTTAAAAAAAGTCTCTCAAACTACTAATATCTTCATCCAGAAAACAGGGATTTTACCCCAAAAACTACCAGAACCGATTTTAGTAGCGGCTGCTGCTGCTGCATCTTCACAATCTTCTAGTGATCTAATACCTAGTCCCCCTAATATATTAAATTTAGTTATAGAAATTAGTGATGAGGAAGACTCGGAAGATTCTAACCTTACTCAGATTATGGCTATTCATCTGCGTTTGGGCGAAATAGAATTTGCAGATAGGGAAGTGTTAGCTAGACGTAAAATAATTCGTAATATCTTACTGCAACTTCATAAACTAGGGCAGGAGTATAAAAAAAGGCAAAAAGAACTAAAAATTGCTGAAGCTGAAGCCGCTTGGCGTGCCAGTTGGTTTGAAGAATAGTCAGCAATTAACAATAACTAATAACTAATGATCAATGAGTAATGAAACACCCGATTGGATAAGATTACATAAAGCCTTAGCATTTGAGGCGGAAAATAGATTTGTAGATTTAGTCGGTAAGCAATACCGATTTAGTGAATTTCTATGTTTAACTTTTGGTAAATTTCCCACAGCTTTACCAGCCAAAGAAAGACTCCGTTGGCATCAAATAGGAATGCAGTTTGCTAATTACCCCAATTTGTCATTAACCCAAAGACAACATTTAATCGCAGAAGTTAGAAGATATCTAAATCAACTGCAACAAGAATTAGAAACAGAAGCAGAAGCACCCACTCAAACTTACCAATCTAAAAATCCTAATCCCACAACGCCAATTGTCGCTGAAATCAGTAAAAAACTAGCTCCAAAACTAGACCAAAAACTCAGCGATTTACCAGAAATTGGTATAAGAAAAGCTGAAAACTTAGCGCGGTTAGATTTACATACTGTCCGGGATTTATTATTTTATTATCCTCGTGATCATATTGATTATGCCCGTCAGGTAAATATTAGTCAACTGGAAGGAGGAGAAACAGTAACTATCATAGCGACTGTCAAAAGATTTAATTTCTTCACCAGTCCGAAAAATAAAAAGTTATCAATTTTAGAATTAATCCTTAAAGATAATACAGGACAAATTAAAGTTAGTAGATTTTTTGCCGGGGCGCGTTTTAGTAGTCGCGGTTGGCAAGAAAGTTTAAAACGCCGTTATCCTGTGGGTAGTTTATTGGCCGCTTGTGGGTTAGTCAAAGGTAGTAAATATGGGTTAACTTTGGATAACCCAGAACTAGAAGTTTTGGCAGATCCAGGAGATACTATAGATTCTTTAACTATTGGGCGAGTTGTTCCTATTTATGCCCTCACAGAAGGGGTAATGGCAAATACAGTCAGACAGGCTGTAACGACGGCTTTAACGGCAGCAGTGAATTTAAAAGATCCTTTGCCAAAAGGTTTGCGCGAAAAATATGCTTTGATGGAATTGAAAGATGCCATTCCTAATATTCATTTTCCTAAAGATGGCGACTCTTTAAAAACTGCCCGTCGTCGTTTAGTATTTGATGAATTTTTCTATTTGCAAATTGGTTTATTGCAACGTCAAAAACAGGCTAAAGCAATTCAAACAAGTGCTATTCTTGCACCCACAGGTAAATTATTAGAACAATTTAACGAAATTCTCCCCTTTAAATTTACTAACGCTCAACAAAGAGTTATTAATGATATTCTCAATGATTTACAAAAACCTACACCCATGAATCGTTTAGTTCAAGGTGATGTGGGTTCAGGAAAAACTGTTGTTGCTGTTGTAGCTATTTTAGCCGCCATTCAATCTGGTTATCAAGCAGCGTTAATGGCTCCCACTGAAGTATTAGCAGAACAACATTATCGTAAGTTAGTAAGTTGGTTTAATCTCCTCCATTTGCCAGTTGAATTATTAACAGGTTCGACAAAAATAGCCAAAAGAAGAGAAATTCATGCTCAATTAGAAACGGGTGAATTACCTTTATTAGTGGGGACTCACGCTTTAATTCAAGATAAAGTTAATTTTCAAAGTTTGGGTTTAGTTGTCATAGATGAACAGCATCGTTTTGGAGTGGAACAAAGGGCAAAGTTACAACAAAAAGGTGAACAACCTCATGTTTTAACTATGACTGCAACTCCCATTCCCCGAACTTTGGCATTAACAGTTCATGGTGATTTAGATGTGAGTCAAATTGATGAGTTACCACCAGGAAGACAACAAATTAAAACCACGATGTTAAGTGGCCAACAACGTCCCCAAGCTTATGATTTAATGCGTCGGGAAGTTGCTCAAGGTAGACAAGTTTATGTGGTTTTACCTTTGGTAGAAGAGTCAGAAAAATTAGATTTGCGTTCTGCTGTAGAGGAACATCAAAAGTTACAAGAAAGTGTTTTTCCTGATTTTCAAGTTGGGTTATTGCATGGACGCATGACTTCGGCCGAAAAAGAGGAGGCGATTAACAAATTCCGGGATAATGAAACTCAAATAATCGTTTCTACCACTGTAATTGAAGTGGGGGTAGATGTGCCTAATGCCACGGTGATGCTAATTGAACACGCGGAAAGATTTGGGTTATCACAATTGCACCAATTACGAGGTCGTGTGGGTCGGGGTGCAGCACAATCTTATTGTTTATTAATGAGTAGTTCTAGAAGTCCTGACGCTCAACAACGGTTGAAGGTGTTGGAACAGTCTCAAGATGGGTTTTTTATCTCGGAAATGGATATGCGGTTTCGCGGTCCTGGGGAAGTGATGGGAACTCGTCAATCGGGTGTAGCTGATTTTACTTTGGCTAGTTTGGTGGAAGATGAGGATATTTTGCTGTTAGCGCGACAAGCAGCAGAGAAGGTGATTGATATGGATGCCAGTTTGGAGCGTTGGCCGTTGATGAAGGATGAATTACAGTATAGATATGCGCGGTTAATGGGAGGAGCAATTCTGACATGATGAGGACATCACCATATAGTTAGACCACAGTAGGGGCGAAGCATTCGGATCATAGTCTGTGGTAAAAACCGATAATTAATTGTCCGAATGCTTCGCCCCTACACCATTGACGCTAAACCTAAATTAAAATGTGGTTTATTTACCTGAAAATAGCTGTAAAAAGTCGGGTATCTAGAAAAGAATGTATAATGAGATGAAAAGATAAGGGTAGAATTATGAAAATTATTACTGATTTAAAGCTACTCTATGAAAGTGATGAAAGTTTATGGTTGGAGGAGACTATAGAGTTATTAAAACAGAAACAGTTTAACCAACTAGATATAGAAAATTTAATAGAGGAACTAATAAACTTGGGTAAAAGAGATTTAGCGAAGGTTAAAAGTCTTTTAAGACAAATTATTATTCATTTATTATTATTGCAATTTTGGCAGGTAGAATATAAAAGAAACCATCGTCATTGGATAGGGGAGATTAAAACTTTTCGGTATGACTTAAATAATCATCTGACTACGAATTTAAGGAATAAGTTAGAGGATGATTTAGATAATATTTATCACAGTGCGGTTGATTTTGTGGAGAGTAAAACTGATTTAACTATTTTACCGGAAAAGTGTCCTTATTCTTTGAGTCAATTGTTGGCTGATGATTATTTTTTAGGTGGATAAATTTTAGATTTTTAATTAATTTGAATTTAGGTGATTTATCACAGAGAAAGTTTTTAAAAACTACTTTTATACAAAATCCCCGACTTCTTTTGTTATCTGGTTCATAGATGATGAACTGATGTTAGAAGTCGGGGATCTGAGTTTTATTGGTTTTCATTTTAGCCCATCGCTAAATCCTTAGTTTCCTAAGATTTTAAGACTGGTTTCCATTAATTCCAATCTAAAGCGATCGGGAAAGTGCACTTCTAGCTTTCCTTTTCCTCCTAGGAGAAGGAGTTTCCATTAATTCCAATCTCAAGCGATCGGGAAAGAGTTCGTCTAGGGAGGATTACCCAGTAAGGGTTTCAGCCGCCAATTCGACGCATCTCTAAAAAAAATTATAAACATAGCTAAAAATAACGTCAAGTACATGGCTCAAACCCTTGTCCGGTAAGCATTCGACACATCTCAACGAAAAATATAGGGTTTCGGGGATTTGCCGAGATGCGTCAAAGATGATGATACAATTTTGATGTGTAAATCCCTGAATTTAATAACTAGACCTTTCCGGTAATTAAATGTGCGTAGCCTGAAATCCTTGTAGGGACAATTCATGAGTTGTCCCTACGATAATTTTCGGACAGGTCTACTAGACTTCTATCTTGTGTATTCTTGGTAAATAAAAATCTTTATACTAGACTTGGGTTGATTATTTTTTTTGATTCTAATTAGCCGATTAGTAAAATCAGAATTTTCACCCAAGCAAGTCTGAAGTATTTTAGCTTGTCCTATATAATCTCGATCATCTTTACAGATGATAATACCAGCGTGAGAAATTTCACTTTGATGAAGCGCAATAAAATCATCTCGGTTGAGTGTCAGTAAAACTCGTTTCTCTTGAGTCGCAAATGCCAAAACTTCATCATCTGGGATACCTTGATTAGCTTTTCCTGCTTCGTAGGAAGTAAGCACATCATATTGATATTGGCGTAATTGTCTCACAATTTCTAGAGGAAAGTTTTCATCAGCATATAATCTCACCATCAGTCATCCTCATTTTGAGTAGTGATGATCAGATCAATTTCTGAACGATGTTGTTCATAATAATCCCAAGCTGCTGTTAAATCTTCCGATGTCAGACTTGGATAATTTTGCAGCAATTCTACATCATCCGCTCCCTGTTGTCTCAACGACACCAACATCCATACAGGAATGCGAGTATTACGAATCCGCGCATGGCCACCACAAATTCCCGGAGTTTTTTGGATAGTATGAGATTTGAGACGACTTTCTAAAAGTGTTCTTTCTTCTGGGGAAAGTGCCTCAATTACTTGTAGCAAAGAATTAACTAATTGTTGATTCATATTCTAGTGTGGAATAAAACGTAAGAATTCAGGAGTCAGGAGTCAGGAGTCAGGAGTCAGGAGTCAGAATGAAGGATGAAGGATGAAGAACATTTTTATTTTCTGTTCCCTGTTCCCTGTTCCCTGTTTCCTGTTCCCTGAATCCTTACAATAAAACAATATTATGAAATTATAACTGCTCTCTCACCCAACTCCTAAAACTCCTAATAGTTGCATTCCTCCCAGCAATTCCACTACTTTCCAAATATCGAGGAATCACATCAATTAAAGGTAAACCAGGAAAAATCAAACTTGACTGAGACACCACATAATTACCATCTACTAAAACATTAATTTGCAACTTTCCATTTTCAAACCTCCACAACTCAGGAACTTTTAAAGCTTGATAAATATTTGGATGAGTGCGGGAAGTAACATCAATTTCTAACGCTAAATCTGGAGGAGGATCAATAGTTAAATCTAATCTTTTTTTACCCCTAATTAAAGCTTCATTTTGAATATAAAAACATTGATCAGGTTCTATCCCTTGTTCCATAAATTGATTTTTAAATGTTGTAGAACCAAGACATCTAAACTCAATATCTAATTCTTCCAATAAAGCTTTCACTAAATCGCTAATAATTTCTTTATTATCTTCATGTTCTGGTAAAGGAGCCATAATTTCTAAAGTTCCCCGATCATAAGCAATTCGCGCTGCACGATGTTCTCCCAATTCTTCCAAAATTGCTTCTAATTCTGTCCATGTGACATTTTCTAATAAAACTCTTTGTCCTGGTGGTACATGAATGCGCTTTAATTCTAACAACATCATTTCCACTCCTTAAACTTAGTAAATCTATTTTACCCAATCAATAATATCTTTGCATTTCTGGATGAAATTAAATCTTAAAATTATATTTTATGCTTGCTTGACTGCTAAACAACTTATTTAGGTGATATTTTAATTTCAACTTTTTGATTTAAAGCTGCCGCAATTCGAGCTAACATAGACAAAGAATGTCCCTCATAATCTGCATCTTCTAATCCAGCAATCACTGACTGAGTAGTACCAACTAAATCAGCTAATTGTTTTTGAGTTAATCCAGCTTGTTTCCGAGCATTGTAAATGATTTGAGATACTTGAGCATTTAACGCAGATTCTCTCACCATCTCTTGTAATTCTGGATCTTCTTTCATCATTTTGTTAATAATTTTGATTGCATCATTAGTTTTCTTCATTTGCTTCTTCCTCTGGTTCAGTATAAGTATAATTTTCTGGTTTGAGTACAAATAAATTTTTATATTTTAATGCTAATTCAATCTCCTTCTCTGGAACTTGTTTATGTTCTTTAATCATGGCATGAGCTAAAATCACCACGTTTTGTCCATGAAAAAAATAGAGAAGTCTATATGTACTTTAATGTGCTTCGCTCTTAACTCATAAATCCCATCTCTCAAAAAATCTGCTGCTGGTCTTTTTAATTCAAAACCATACTCAGCTAATTGTTCAATTCTCGCAATACAGTTTGCATATCCTTTGCGATCTTGTTTGAGTAATTTTTTTAGCCAATTTAAAACAGTAACTTCCCCTCTATCGTCCTGAAAGAAAATGATTTGCGTTTCTGGCATTGTTGAGGATGGATTTACGTTTATTATTGATTAGATTATATAGCAAAAATGCGATTAATAATATTACTCCATTAACCTTTCTTTTCTCCGTGGTTCTGCATATCTGGGGAATAAAATTCTTAAAAACTCTCATACCAATCCCTTGGGATTTTAACCAAATTTACCAGAAACTCAAAACACTGTCAAGAGCGATCGCTCAAACAACCAAAAATCGTTAAGTTAATAGAAATTATTATTAATAATATTGAGAATAGAGGGGGGTTTATTGACAAAAAACTTTTTTTAGGAATTTATCATAGAACGCAGATAAACGCAGATACAAAATTAACTCTTTCTCTGCGTCCTCTGCGTCTGGAGTGGTTCGTTATCGAAAAACAAAGGTGGGTTTTAAAATTCCCACCCTAGATAAATTAACGTTTAGCTAATTTCTTGGCCATTTTGCGGAGACGAATTGATTGAGGTGTAACTTCTACCAATTCATCTGGGGCGATGTACTCTAACGCCCGTTCTAAACTCATGTCTATAGGTGTTTGCAATTGTACAAGTTCATCACCACCTGCGGCACGGTGGTTAGTTAATTGCTTGGTTTTACAAACGTTTAATTCCAAGTCTTGAGGACGATTATGTTCACCAATAATCATGCCTCTGTAAACCTTAGTACCGGGACTGATAAAGAATGCGCCTCTATCTTCAGCGTTTTTCATGGCGTAGAATGTAGAAACACCTTCTTCAAAGGAGATAAGAACGCCTTTGTTGCGGGCTTCAATATCACCACAAAGTGGACGGTAATCAAGGAAACTGTGGTTCATGATACCTTCACCACGGGTCATCCGCATGAATTCACCCCGGAAACCGATTAAACCACGGGCAGGAACGATAAACTCTAATTGAGTGCGATCGCCACCACCGGGCTGCATATCTTGCATTTCGGCTTTCCGTTGTCCTAGCCGTTCAATACAGCTACCAACAGCATCAGCAGGAACGTCTAATGCTAGAAGTTCATAAGGTTCGCAAGGTTGACCGTTAACTGTGCGGTAAATTACTTGAGGTTGAGATACTTGGAACTCAAAACCTTCACGACGCATGGTTTCAATTAAAATACCCAGGTGTAATTCACCTCGACCAGAAACCAAGAATTTATCGGGAGAGTCGGTTTCTTCAACGCGCAAAGCTACGTTGGTTTCTAATTCACGGAACAAGCGATCGCGCACTTGGCGAGATGTTACCAACTTACCTTCCTGACCGGCAAAAGGTGAATCATTCACCCAGAAGGTCATTTGTAAAGTTGGTTCATCTACTTTAATTAAAGGTAATGCTTGGGGTTCATTAGGATCTGTAATAGTTTCGCCAATATAAGCATCAGCAAAACCAGCCACAGCCACAATATAACCAGCAGTGGCTTCTTCCATTTCTACCCGCTTTAAGCCTTCAAATCCCATCAATTTGGTAATTTTACCCTTGACAATGCTGCCATCTTCCACCACTAAAGCAGCTTGTTGTCCAGCGCGGATAGTTCCATTATGGATTTTACCAATGATAATCCGGCCTAAATATTCAGAATAATCGAGGGTGGTAACTTGCAATTGTAGGGGTTTTTCGGGATCTCCCACAGGTGCAGGAACATGACGGAGAATAGCATTAAATAGAGGCTGCATATCTACAGATTCAGCTTCTAAACTTTCTTTAGCGAAACCCGCCATACCAGAAGCAAATAAATACTTAAAGTCGCACTGATCTTCATCTGCACCTAATTCTAAGAACAGATCCAATACTTTATCCACAGCAATATGGGGGTCAGCTTGGCCACGGTCAATCTTGTTAATAACAACAATAGGACGCAAACCTTTTTCCAAAGCTTTTTTCAACACAAAGCGGGTTTGGGGCATCGGTCCTTCGTTGGCATCAACAATCAGCAAACAACCGTCTACCATGCCGAGAACTCGTTCTACTTCTCCACCGAAGTCAGCGTGTCCAGGGGTATCAACAATATTAATCAGGGTTTCTTTATAGCGAACCGCTGTATTTTTAGAAAGAATTGTAATGCCTCGTTCCCTTTCCAAATCATTGGAGTCCATGACACAATCCGGAACGTCTTCGCCTTCGCGGAAAATGCCGGACTGTTTGAGGAGAGCGTCAACAAGGGTGGTTTTACCGTGGTCAACGTGGGCGATAATGGCGACGTTACGAATTGGGAGCGTCATAGAGGGTTTCGGTAAACTTTAGTGTTTTTAGATTAATAAGCTAAATGTTCGCTTGTTGTAACAGAAATAGGGATGATTTGCCATATCTGTAACGAACCTTTAATAATTCTAGCGTAATTGTCACAAATATTGTTATTTTGACAATAAATAGCAAAAGTATTTTTATAATGTAAGGTTGCAAGCTTACGGTGAAGCAAGCACAGTCTTAACTAAGGCAAAAGGCAGGAGGCCATTTTTGTAACGGGGATTTATAGGAAACCGTAATTTTCATGACATTTTTACCTCGCTTCATCCCTAATTAAAGGGGAAAATTCAGTTTTAGGGTGCGTCAGACAGCATAAATTATGTCAATAACCAAATTGTTGATATCTGACGTGGTTGGTGAGCTTGTCGAACCACACCCCACCAATGTGCCAGTTGCATCAGTTCTAATCAATAAGAGTATAAGAGATTGTTTCCATAATTATATTCAGTAGAGTATTCATCTAAGGTCATATTTGTGATGGTAATCACATTTAAATAGAAAATTAGATCACCAATACAAAAGGCTGATATCACGAATAAATACAATTAATATCACATTTTTATAGAGATAAAAATCATCTTTTACTACTATGTTTGTCACCAAAATAATTAAGAAGCATCACCTAATACAAATTACACAAGTAGTCTCACACAATTACTATTAATAATTCTACTTTTATAGTCCAAAAATTATCTATTAATAACCCAAAAACATCAATTGTCTATTATTTGGGTAGAAGATACCAATGGTAAATTGATTAGACATCTGGTGATAAAGATTGTAGAGACGAGAATCCCTACCCATGGAACGTCTCTAAAAGGGTTGTAAGTCTCGCACATTTAATTTTCACCAGATGTCTATTGCAGAATGGACTTTACAGGATTAAAATTGGAGATTTTAAATCAGGATCTTATAAAGAAAATATTTTGAGCCTAAATCTTTCAAGACTAATAACTGAATGCTGACTAATAAAGTCGGTGATTTACCTTAAAATTAATAATAAATCATTTCTCTTTTGCCTCTCTTGGATTTTTAGCGGATTTTCTTATAAAATTATGAATAGAAAATTTCATTAATTGCAAAAGAGGAACTTATGGCTCTTAAAAAAGGAAATATGGTGCGGGCAGTGCGCGAAAAGTTGGAGAATAGTGTAGAAGCTAAAGCTAGTGATTCCCGTTTTCCTGCTTATTTATTTGATAGTAGGGGAGAAGTTGTAGATATTAAGGGTGACTATGCTTTAGTGAAATTTGGCAAAGTACCTACACCTAATATTTGGTTAAAGCTGGAACAGTTGGAAGAGTTTGTTTAATTTATAGTTGTGTTTTAGCATAAAACTAAGCAACATGGTGGGTTGCATGAACTAACCCACCCTATTATGATTGAATTGTAATCATCAACAGAACTTAGGCAATGGAGATTTTATAAGGATGTTGATTGATGACTGATGCCTCCTGCTATAAGTTTAATTACGATCTTTTTCTAATTGTTCAATTACTCTTTGAAAATACCAATCATCGGACATTCCTGGATAATCATATTCCTGTTGTTGAATTAAACGCTGTGCTATTTCCCAATGTCCACCAACTAAACGTAGAAGTCGCTGACGTAAAACTTGGGATTTTTGATCTTTAATTTCTGGATTTGATGTTTGAATTTTTTGTAAATTGCTCACCACTTGGTAATAGTTTTCCCAATCTTCTTGTTCACAATAAATACTAGCTGCTTTTTGATAATCAACGACAGCATTTTCCATTTCTTCTAACAATGTGTAGGTAATAGCACGATGATAGTAAGCTGGAGGATAATCGGGATTAATTTGTAGTGCTTGACTATAATCTTGAATTGCCTGAAGATAATTAGCCATTTCTCGGTAAATATTACCTCTGGCAACATAAACTAAAGGATCTCGTGGTTGCATTTTTAATGCTTGGTTAATATCAGCTAATGCTCCTTGATGATCACCAATTTGGGAACGGGCTTTACCACGATTACGATAAACTATGGCATCAATAAAATTGAGTTGTAATGCTTGATTAAAGTCAGCTATAGCTTCTCGATAATTACCCATTTTACATTGTACTACTCCACGACAACAGTAAGCTTGAGCATCATGGGGATCAGCTTTTAACACCCAATCTAAATCAGCCATTGCTTCCTTTGTTTTTCCATGTTCTGCTTTAGCTAATAATTGCTGGAAATATTGATTAGTAGAGATAATAGATACAGGTGCAGGATTTGTTTGTGGTGGTAGAGGTTTTTCTGGGGGTTGTAATTGTTTAATTTTTTCTAAACAACTTTGACATTTTTCTTTATTTTTTTGATCTAAATATAGTTGGGCGGCTTTTTTAAAACTAGCGATCGCCTGCTGAATATGCCCCTGTTTGCGTTCTACTATTCCCCGCAAATCATAAGCTGCAGCATCATCAGAATTAATTCTAATTGCTTGATCTACATCCTCTAAAGCACCAGGCAAATTTTTTAATGCTAACCTAGCTAAAGCCCGACAATAAAAAGCCTCACTAATAGATTCATCCAGTTTAATTGCTGCCGTATAATCATAAACAGCTTGCAAAACTGCCCCAGAATCATAATATGCCAAACCTCGTTGAATATATGCCTTAGTCAACCCAGGATTTTCTTGAATAGCCTCAGTAAAATTGGCGATCGCCCCTGCATAGTCTTGTTGTTGGGCTTTTGCTAATCCCTGGTTGTAAAATTCGTGATTCATAATTGGCAAAAATCAATTACTCATTATCTTCAGTATATAGCAATTATACAAAATCCCCCCATTCTTGAAGAAATCGGGGATCTAAATCTTGATGTTAAAGTTAAGGTAAAGATTGAGGATACAGAATACAGGAGTCAGAATGAAAATTTCCGATTCATTGTTGAATTGATAATTGATGAAAAAATTTGTCTATAGACGATTCCTGTTACAAACAAATATTCTTACTTCTGGAGGGGCGAACCGCCGTTCGCCCCTCCTGATTCCTGAATTCTTACTTAATCAGTAATTAAACTTGGAGAAGTAATCACAAAAACATCTCTAGTTCCCACGCCGGGATTTTCTGGTTTAATGGGAGTAGTAAAATGGAAAAATTCATGGTCATTCACCAAAATTATTTCTCCAGGTTTCAAGACTTTATTAAAAACTGGCTTTTCTTTTTTAGCAGTGTATAAATGGGTTTCTCCACCTTGAATATTATCCCTCCCAGCAGCAAAAATACCAATAAAATCCGTACCATCTTGGTGAATACCTTCAGGTGCAGGATTACCTAAATTATTAGTTGAACAGGTAGTTCTAATTTGATGCACACCAATTTCTGCTTCTGGATGTAATTTGCAAGAATCATAAAAAGCCAAAATCAAATTTTTGAAAATTTCCAGTTCTATAAGTGCATCATCTAATTCCGCAAATTCGCGTTTTACATCTCCTAACAAGGGATTATATTTCTCGCTTTGGAATAGATATCCATGGGGGAGTTTAACTAACTTATCTCCCGTAACTATAAACCGGGATAATCTGCGGAAGCGATATTTACCCTTAATATCAGGATCAATTGGTAAATCTGCAAAAAATGGCTGAAAACCTGCGGTATTAATCGAGTTAACTTTTCTGAGAGTAAACAGAAAAGCATATTCTAAGTCCGTAGCAGATGAGATTTGTTGCATAGGATGTTTCTCCTTGCATTGGTAAATCCTCCCGCGCTAGTCTACATGGTAGGATTAATAAGATCAATTATATTCAACCTCCAGAAAAATACCCTCAATTTGAGTACAAAAATTATCCTTTTATGATATAAATCAAACTTAGCAGCTTAACTGCCTGTCCCTGATTTATACATATTAATTTGCGCCAGGGTAATTAAATCATCTAGGGGAAGATGGGGTTTAGATTCATAATCTTGAACACCGATATTGAGAATTACAGGAAATGGAAATTCTTTGCTGGCATTTAATTCATCAACAGATTCTCGTAAGCGCTGTTTTATGATTAAACAACCTGGATCACAACCTTGGGCAAGTACCACAAATTCTCCCTCTTCTATCCGCCCTATGGTATCAGAATTTCGGCAGATGCGTTTGAGTAATCTAGCTATAGCTAGGATTGTATCATCTCCAATATCCTTCCCCCACTGCTTGTAAATATTTTTGAATCCCTCTATTTCTACAAATAAAATACTCAGATTTGTCCCAGAACGTTGGGCTAAACGGATTTGCTGTTCAGCTAAGAGGAAAAAACCATGACGGTTGTGCATTCCTGTTAATTCATCAGTCAGGGAAAGAATACGAATTTTTGATTCTAAAAGCTTGCGAGTTTGCATTTCTTTTTGTAAGCAAAAATTAGCCTCTTCTAAGGCTGTGGTGCGATCTTGTAATTGTCGCTCTAGTTGTGAATATCGCAAACAATTATCCATATTTGCCATGACAATATCAGCAATAACTTGTAGCAATTTAACTGTTTCCAGACTGGATTGATACTGATTTTGCCAATAAATACCAATTGCTCCCGTAGGTTTTTGATAGGACAGAGAAACCATGGCCATACTTTTAATAAAAGTATGTTTGTAAAAATTAGAATTTATTCTTTTATCACTATATATATCACTAATGATCACAGGCTGATTATTCACCATTACCCAGCCAGAAATACAAAGATTGAGGGGAACTCGCTGACCTTTCCACAGCGGAGCAATAGAATTTTCATCAACATAGTAGCATAAGCCATGATCCAGAAGGACAAAAGTTGCTCCATCGCAGTTGGTAATTTTTCGGGCTGCATTTAAGGCTATTTGTATAATCTCTTCTAGGGAACGAGTTTGAGAGATATCTTGAGATACTATTAACAAATGCTCTAAGGATTGGTAATAGTGGTTTGTAACATTATTATTCGATATATTGCAGTACAGTGGAGAATCGTATTTTTCATTCATAAGTATTCTGAGGAATTTTAACAAGTAATTGTTTTTTAGTTATTACTGGTATCTTATAACTACATGACCCAAATTTTTATTAAAAAAGTTACTTTCTGAGGTACATAATATATATTACTAAAAAACTCATGACTCAGATAGCTGTGAAATAATTTATGGACATGATTGATTATCTGTATGATTACCCAAAATTATATCCTGGAATTTTACTCAAACGCTACAAGCGGTTTTTTGTGGATGTGCAACTGGAATCTGGGGAAATAGTAACAGCACATTGTCCCAATACGGGGCCAATGACGGGAGTTTGTACTGTTGGTAGTCCTGTGCAAATTTCTAAAAGTAATAATCCGCAACGCAAATTAGCTTATACCCTAGAATTAATACAGGTCAATAATCCCACACCCATTTGGGTTGGTGTCAATACCGCTTTACCTAATCGGGTCATTAAATTAGCCTTAGAGAAGTATTTATTCCCAGAATTGGGTGAATATGAACAGGTGAAAGGTGAAGTTGTCTATGGCAAAGATCGCAAAAGTCGAGTAGATTTTTATCTCACAGGTAGTAGTGAACAACGACCTATTTTTTTAGAAGTTAAAAATACAACTTGGACACAAGGCAATTTAGCAGTATTTCCTGATACAGAAACCACCAGAGGACAAAAACATTTACAGGAATTAATGGACGTTTTACCCCAAAGTCGGGCGGTAATGTTGTATTTTATTAATCGCGGGGATTGTCCAAAATTTGCTCCCGGTGATACTACCGATCCTATTTATGGTAAGTTGTTGCGAGAAGCTATTAAACTCGGTCTAGAAGTCTTACCTTGTCGGTTTGATATTTCTCCCCAAGGTATCCGTTATTTGGGTTTAGCACAGTTAAAAATTTAACCTCAGTAAGTAAACCAGCATAAATCAAAGTAGATTAAGTAATACAATCTGAACTCCTGAACTCTTTACCCTTTGTAGTCAAACTGGAGAATCCTAAATGATATCTAAATTATTGAGTAAAACTCTTTATGAACAAGATTATCCCCAGTGGTTAGAAATAACATTGCAACAATTACAGGAAAAGAATTTAGAAAATCTTGATTGGGAAAATTTAATTGAGGAGATTTCGTCATTGGGGAATGAACAAAAACACAAATTGGAAAGCCATCTACTGCAACTTCTTAAACATCTGCTATTGTATCAACATTGGAGTATTCCTGACTGTAAAAATCATTGGGAAGTAGAAATTGATAATTTTCGCGTAGAAATCAGGAAATTAACCAAATCAAAAAATCTCTACAATTATTTGTTAACAGTGCTGGATGAAGTTTATACTGATGCAGTACGACAAGCAAAGAAAAAAAGCGGTTTAAATTGTTTTCCTCCAACTTGTCCTTACACCATTGATCAAATTTTAGATGTCGAATATCTACCACCAGTCACATATTTATGAATAACCAACCTAAAATAATTGTATTAGATGATGATCCGACCGGTTCACAAACCGTCCACAGTTGTTTATTATTAATGCGCTGGGATGTGGAAACTTTACGGTTAGGACTAAAAGATGATGCTCCCATTTTCTTTATTTTAACTAATACTCGTTCCCTCACTCCAGAAGCAGCAGCATCGGTAACTAGAGAAGTTTGTCATAACCTGAAAATTGCCTTAGCAGCAGAACAAATAACCGATTTTCTCGTAGTTAGTCGTTCTGACTCCACCTTACGTGGACATTATCCCATAGAAACTGATGTTATTGCTGAAGAACTCGGACCATTTGATGCTCATTTTCTTGTCCCCGCATTTTTTGAAGGGGGAAGAATTACCCGTGATAGCATTCATTATCTAATTATTGATGGTGTTCCTACACCCGTGCATGAAACAGAATTTGCTCGTGATTCCGTCTTTAGTTACAATTATAGCTATCTACCTAAGTATGTAGAAGAAAAAACCAAAGGACGAATTAAAGAAGATACTGTCAGTAGATTCTTACTTGACGATATCCGTCAAGGTAGTTTAAAACAGTTACTGGAACTTCAAGATAATCAGTGTGGTGTGGTAGATGGAGAACATCAAGATGATCTTAATACCTTTGCTGTAGATGTATTAACAGCCGCCAATCAGGGAAAACGATTTTTATTCCGTTCTGCTGCTAGTATTTTAACAGCTTTGGCCGCCTTACCAGCCCAACCCATCGCTGCTGAAAATATGGCAGCATACGTCCGTGATGGTAAACCAGGGGCAGTCATTGTTGGTTCTCATGTCAAAAAGACAACTCAACAGTTAGAATCACTATTACAAGTTGCCGGAACAGTCGGTATAGAAGTAAATGTGGGGAGATTGCTTGATGATGGAGTCCATGAATCTGTTACACTGCTAACCGAGATTCTGGAAAAAGTTCAGGAAGTACACAATGCTGGTAAAACACCAGTAGTATACACTAGCCGTCAGGAGTTGACTTTTCCGGATATCAAAACTAGATTAGATTTTGGCAATACGGTTTCTGGTTTACTCATGGATATTGTTCAAGGTTTGCCATCTGATATAGGATTCCTAATCAGTAAGGGAGGTATAACTTCTAATGATGTCTTGAGTACAGGACTGGCTTTAACTTCAGCCCGGTTACTTGGTCAAATTTTAGCAGGTTGTTCTATGGTAATTACACCATCCGATCATCCTTTATTTCCTGATTTGCCTGTAGTATTGTTTCCTGGTAATGTCGGTAATGCTGATGCTTTGGCAACGGTTTACCAAAGATTGATAAACAGTTAACAGTTACCAGTTAACATTCAACAAATTCCAAACTTTTATTCAAATCTCAAATGTTGGCATATTTTGGCTAGTGTTACATGAATTCTGATGCTGCTAAATCTAATCCAATAAAATCTGATTTTACTAAGTCAGAATCAGTTGGTGATCAGAGTAATCAACAAGTAAATAATTATGATGTTGAAAAAACTAATGTAGATACTAATAAATCTGATGCTATAAAATCTGAATTACCTAAATCAGACCCAAGTTTGCACCAGGTTAATCCAGAGATCAATAATTCTAACTCTGGCGAGATAAATACAGATGCGACTAATAATAAAATAGAAGCTAATGATATTATCCCTAATTCAGAGTTAAACTCTGTGATTACTAATTTAAAAAGTAATTCTACAACGGAAAATTCAACATCTCAAGTTTCTGAACTAGAGGAATCTAGTTCTATTATATCTGATCGATTAACGGCTGGTTTAGAATTACCTCAGCAGAAAGTAGATCATAATATTCAAGTTCAGTTAAAAACAGAAGGAGAACGACTGTTATTAATTTTGCCTACGGAGTCGCAAGTACCAGCATCAGAATTTAGTGCTTGGGAAATTTGGCAACAAATGAAACAGCGACTCAATGCGGGCGATCGCCTACGGAAACCAAATACAGCCTTGCATTTGCTAGCCCAAGATCGGTTATTGGATAACAGACAACTGCAACAACTAGCAGAAACATTAAATACATACCAAATACAACTAAAATCTGTAGCTACCAGTCGGAGACAAACAGCGATCGCCGCTTGCACTCTCGGTTATTCTGTAGAACAAATCCCACTGCAAAACCCCCTTACCACTAACGTTCAATCTACCACCACCCCCCTAGCAGACGCACTCTATTTGCAAATGACAGTCCGATCCGGTGTGGAAATTCGTCATCCTGGGACAGTAATTGTTTTAGGAGATATTAATCCTAGTGGTATCGTCATTGCAGATGGAGATATTATCATCTGGGGAAGATTGCGAGGAGTAGCCCATGCCGGTGCTAGTGGTAATCGGGAGTCTCTAATTATGGCCTTGCAAATGCAACCCACCCAATTACGAATTGCCGATGCTGTGGCCAGAGCGCCAGAAAAATCACCAACTAACTTCTATCCTGAAGTTGCACATATTACCAGTGAAGGCATTCGCATTGCCAAAGCTGCTGATTTTTCCCGTAACCAATTGATTAAAATCAATCAATAGTTATCGGCTTCCCCTCCTGTTTCATGCCTCCGGTTGGTGAGGGACTTGTACTGAGCTTGTAATGCCCTGAGCTAGTCGAAGGGTTGAAGTAAGCCGAACCACTGCCTCCTGCCCTCTGCCTCCTGCTATAGTTGTTTCCTGAAGTTTCATCAACCCATTATCATGACTCGCATTATTGTCATTACCTCCGGTAAAGGAGGAGTCGGTAAAACCACAGTTTCCGCTAATTTGGGTATGGCCTTAGCCAAAATTGGTAAGCAAGTAGCCTTAATTGACGCAGATTTTGGTCTGAGAAATTTAGATTTACTACTAGGACTAGAAAATCGCATTGTTTATACTGCGGTGGAAGTCCTAGCTAGAGAATGTCGTTTAGAACAAGCCCTCGTTAAAGACAAACGACAACCAAATTTGGTACTATTACCAGCTACCCAACATCGCAATAAGGAATCCGTCACACCGGATCAAATGAAACTATTAGTCAATGCCCTAGCCCAAAAGTATCAGTATGTGATGATTGACTGTCCGGCGGGAATTGAAATGGGATTTAAAAATGCCACCGCACCCGCTAAAGAAGCCCTCATTGTCACCACTCCCGAAATTTCCGCAGTCCGCGATGCTGACCGTGTAGTCGGATTGCTGGAAGCCCAAGGTGTAAAAAAGATTAACTTAATAGTTAACAGAATTAGACCAGCAATGGTACAGGCAAATGATATGATGTCTGTACATGATGTTCAGGAACTTCTCGCTATCCCCATCATAGGAGTAATCCCCGATGATGAGCGTGTGATTGTCTCTACAAACCGTGGCGAACCTTTAGTATTATCAGAAACTCCTTCTTTAGCTGCCATTGCTTTTGAGAACATTGCTCGGAGATTGGAAGGGGAAACTGTCGAGTTTCTTGACCTTGACTCATCTAACAACGGCATTTTCTCTCGCTTGAGAAAAATGTTGTGGTCGAAGATTGTTTAATTAGCCTCCCAGTTTCTTCTGCCTTACACATACCTGCAATGATCCTTGAAATTTTAGAAAAACTATTTGTTCGTAGTCCCGATAACAGCCGCGATGATGTTAAACGTCGCTTGCAAGTGGTGATATCCCATGACCGTGCCGACTTAGACCCCCAAACCTTGGAAAAAATCCGCCAGGAAATCCTAGAAATCGTTTGTCGCTATGTAGAAATAGAAACAGATGGTTTGGAGTTTTCCCTTGAAAGCAATCAACGGGCAACGGCCTTAATCGCTAATTTACCCATTCGCCGGGTTAAAGAAAGTCTAGACAAAACCGAGTTAGAAAGTAGTGATATATTACCGTAGTTTATCATTAGTCAGTAAATCTGTTGTAGGGTGCGTCAGACTGCATAAATCCTGCCAATAAACAGATTGTTCATATCTGACGCACCCTACCAATGTTCCAGTTGGGTAAGTCCTAATCATCACACTTATGAATTTATCCTAGGGGTTTAGCATTGCACTTTGCCATTTGTATTATTTTTGACATGAAACAGAATTAGATGCGGAAGTTTAGCGGCATTGTTAAAATAGTTAAGTAAGTACAGGCGAATAAATTAAAGCAGATTAGGTTTGGTAGTGAGGAATCTATTCCTCATTTTAGGACTGAAGTCCCCACTCTTGCCTCTGGTTACTGAGCGACTTGTACTGATCTGGCGATGCCCTGAGCTAGTCGAAGGGTCGAAGTAAGTCGAAGTATTGCCTATTGCCTATTCATGAAATATTACTCTCTATTAATTGCCGATATTCGCTTTTTTGCTTCACGCCCCTCACTTCCTGCACTAATTCTTGATTTTTAAATAACTGTACTGTTGGTGTACCAATCACGCCAGCATTTTCCGCAATCTCTCGATCTTTGTCAATATCAATTTCTACAAAATGAATTTTACCATCAAACTCATCAATCACCTTGTTTAATATGGGTTTGAGAGCATGACAAGGACTACAACTAGGAGCAATATATTTCACCACTAACAAGCGATCGCTCTCATGAAATAATTTTCTTAAAGCATGACCACCTTCATGGCGTGTGATCTGTAAATTAAACTCTGTGACTATTTCTGTGATCTGCGTTTCTGCTGGTATTTCTGCTGGTGAACTTAAATCAAATTCTTGAATTAAACCCTGTGCTGATAACCATCTTTCCGCCAACATCGCCGCCATACAACCAGTCCCCGCCGCCGTAATAGCCTGACGAAATTCATGGTCTTGGACATCACCGGCGGCAAATACACCCTCTAAGCTCGTTTCCACGCCACCATTTTTAGTGGTGATGTATCCTACCTTGTCTAATTCTAATTGCCCTTGAAATAGGTCTGTATTGGGCTTGTGACCAATGGCGTAAAATAAGCCTTTAGCGGCAATTGTGCTTTCTTCCCCAGTTTGATTATTACGGACTTGTAAACCCGTCATTGTTTCTTTACCAACCACATCTACCGCTTCTGTATACCAATGCACTTTAATTTTCGGATGATGTAAAACCCGATCTCGCATAGTTTTAGAAGCCCGCATTTTCTCAGAACGGACTAATAAATGCACCAAAGAACCATATTTAGTTAAATAAATAGCTTCCTCTGCGGCGGAGTCACCTGCACCAATTACCACCAACTCCACACCGCGAAACATAGGGATAACACCATCACAAATCGCACAAGCGGAAATCCCCCGATTCCAAAATTGCTTTTCACTAGGTAAACCTAAGCGTTTAGCCGTTGCACCTGTAGCGATAATTAAACTATGTGCCTTGACTTCCCTTTCTTGAGAACGAATGATAAAAGGACGCTGACTTAAATCAACAGCGATCGCATCTTCAGTATATAATTGCGCCCCCCATCGTTGCGCCTGTGCCTTGATATTAGCCATCAGTTGTGGACCGGTAATACCTTCAGGAAAACCGGGAAAATTTTCCACTTCCGTAGTTGTCATGAGTTGTCCTCCTGGAAAACCCCCCAGTTGGAAACCTTCAAACACAACAGGTTTTAAATGCGCTCTTCCCGCATAGATAGCGGCCGTATATCCAGCAGGACCAGAACCGATAATAACCAAGTTTTCCACTGTGGGGTTAGCCATATTTTTATCTATACTCATAATGACTACGCATAATCTAGGATAGCATAATTAGCGGCGTAATTTTTGCACTGATAGAAAAAATAAAATGAGATGAAATGTTTATTTATCAGCTTTTTCAGCCATTTTTTATTTCTAAGGAAAAATATTTTTTCTGGGAGGTGATATGAAATTGATCAAGAGTGGGTAAGTTATTTGCATAAAGAAACAAACAACACCCCACCGCAAGGAAAACTACTATGAAAAACGAACTGAAAGCAAAATTCTTACAACACCTCTTAGACAAAAAGAAAGATAACGAAGGTTTCACCTTAATTGAACTGTTAGTTGTAATCATTATTATCGGTATTCTCTCCGCTATTGCTCTACCTTCCTTCTTAAACCAAGCCAACAAAGCACGGGAATCTGAAGGTAAACAATATGCTGGTTCTATGAACCGTGGTCAACAAACATTCTACTTAGAAAACCAAAAATTTGCCACCAGCATTGAATTAATGGGACTAGGTATCGCTACTGGAACAACGAATTATACTTATAGCCTTAAGACTACTACTGGTACTGACCTGGATGCTGCTGGTGCTTCTGTTGCCGTACATAACGTTGCAGATCCCAAGAACAGTGTTAACTTAAGAGCATTTATTGGCGTTACTGACCTAATCCAGTCTGGTGGTGCAACAACAACAACAGCTATTCTATGTCAGAAAAAAGATGCTGGTGCTTATGCTGCTGGTGGTGCAAGTGTTTCTGCTGCTGCTGATTCAACAGCACCTACTTGTATAGGTGATTTCAAACCAATTGATTAGTCAGTTGTGTAAAATGGATTTAAAAGTTGCTGAAACTTTGAATCCATTATTTAGAAATAATTTGTTAATATCAAACAAAAGTAGGTATTTTTTACCTACTTTTTATTTTTACTACTTTTAGTGGTCATGGTTATGAATAATCTTGAATCTTTAAAAAAACAAGCGGTGAGAAATTTTCAAATATGTGAGTATTTCCAAGCCGCAACACTCTATCAAGAATTAATTAATCAGCAACCAGAAATTAAAGAATATCATTGGTATTTAGGATTATCCTTACTTCTACAAGGAAAAGAAGCAGAAGCACAAACAGCTTGGATGTTAGCAGTTTTTGATGGAGAAGATGCAGAAATTGAACAATGGACTTATGAATTAATCGAAGTTTTACAAACAGAAGCGCGAAGACAGGAAGAGTTAAAAGTATATAAATTTGCTTGGGTAATTCGTCAACATCTTCGAGAACTTAATCCTGGAGATATTAGCAATATTCTAGAAATAATTAATTTATCACTAGAATTAGAAAATCTTACAGAAGACAATTTTCATGAATTAGGAATTATCGAAATTTTAAATTCTGAAATTGGAGAAATAGATCAGGCACTATTATTTACCGTCCTAGAAAAAACATTAAAATTAATTTGGTTTGATCCCTGGGTATTAGATTTTCCTAAAGCTTGTATTGCTTATCTAGATAATTTACAACTTACTCATATTGTAATGTTAACTGCTACAGAAGCAGCTTATACAGGACATAGATTTGATTTAGCTATTAAATATGGCCAATTAGCTGTAGAAATTAATTATCCTAACTCAGCAGTCATTTCCGAAGTTTTGAGTCATTTAGCCACTTTTTATTATGAATTGGGTGATTTTGATCAAGGTATTGAGATTAGTAAACAAATATGTGATTTAGCTGAGAATACTAATGACTTTATTAATGCTTATGTCATGTTGTTGCAGGGTTTTCTCCGTTCTGGAGGACGTTGGGATGAAGCTCTACCAGTGATTGAAAAATATGAAAGTTATTTACGTCAGCTAATTGAAGAACAACCTAATTTACAGAGAACCAGAGTTTATCGGTTATTAAACTGTACCTATTATTTACCGTATATTCGTGATACACCTAGAGAAAACAGATTTTTGCATAATCAAGTTTTGCAAGTTTGCCAAAAAAGTATTCAAATCTATGCTCAAGAACAATATAATCGTTATTCACAAGCTAATGCTCGAAGAATTAAAACATCTAAAAAACGATTAAAAATAGGTTATCTTTCCCATTGTTTGCGAGAACATTCTGTGGGGTGGTTAACGCGGTGGTTATATCAACACCATAATCGAGAAAAATTTGAAATTTATACATATCTTGTTACTTATCGTTCTCGTATTCAGGATTTTTTACAGGATTGGTATGAAGAAAATTCAGATCATGTGAGAAAATTAGGTAGAGATGGTATAGAAATTGCGGAAACAATTCATCAAGATGAAATAGATATTTTAATAGATTTAGATAGCATGACAGCAGATATTAGCTGTGAAGCAATGGCATTAAAACCAGCACCAATTCAGGTAACTTGGTTAGGTTGGGATGGCTCAGGAATACCCACCATAGATTATTATCTTGCTGATAATCATGTCTTACCAGAATATGCCCAAGAATATTACAGTGAGAAAATTTGGCGTTTACCAAATACTTATTTAGCTGTAGATGGTTTTGAAATTGGTGTACCGACTTTAACTCGAAAAGGTTTAGAAATACCTAATGATGCGGTAATTTACTTTAGCGCCCAAGCTGGTTACAAACGTAACCCTGATAATGTGCGGTTACAAATGAAAATTCTCAAAGAAGTAGCCAATAGTTATTTTTTAATTAAGGATATTAATAAAGATGTCGGTGTGGTGAGAGAATTTTTTGAACAAATTTCAGAAGAGGAGGGAGTAAGTAAGGAAAGATTAAGATTTTTAAATAAAGTACCCTCATCAGCCATTCATCGTGCTAATCTGCAAATTGCAGATGTGGTATTAGATACCTATCCCTATAATGGTGCAACCACAACTATGGAAACCTTATGGCTAGGTGTACCTTTAGTTACTAAAGTAGGAGAGCAATTTTCAGCCCGTAATAGTTACACTATGATGATGAATGCTGGTATTACAGAAGGTATTGCTTGGAATGATGAGGAGTATATTAACTGGGGTGTACAGTTAGGTAAGGATGCTGAACTAAGGAAAGATATTCACTGGAAATTATTGAAATCTCGTCAAACTGCACCATTATGGAATGGTAAACAGTTTACTCGTAATATGGAGAATGCTTATGAGCAGATGTGGCAAAGTTATATTGATAGCTGAAAATAAATGAACACGAAATTATTTATTACAAACTTATGCCATAGGAGATTCATGATAATTAATTAATATCTCCAGCTTTTCCTCATTCCAAACAACAGGAAAACGAGGATGTACTTCTAATGTTTTACTCCAAAAATAACAACCATAAGCGAACCATTCACCATCTAATGTTTGCATGAAATTTGTTCCATATAATCCAGTTTCAGGACTACCTTGAACTATGGGAATTTTACCTACTGCTGTAAATGGTCCTGTGATATTATCGGCAGTATACCAATGCAATGAACAACGTGTTATTGCTACTGTTTTTCTTTCCTCCATTTCTAATTGCTCTAACCACTTAGGATTAATAAATTCAGAGCCAACGGAGAAAAAGAGATGATATTTGCCGTCTCTATAGATAACTTGAGGACGTTCCATTTCTAAATAAATTCCTTCTCCTATATCTTCAATTATAGGATAGGTTGCGGGTGCTAAAAGTGTATAATTACCATCAATCCTATCTGCAACAGCACAACCTATACATCCTTGATAGATAGAATTAGGATTAGGAGAATTAGCAGTAAAAAACATATAATAATTCCCTGTACTCGGTTCTTGTACAATATAAGGATCTCGCCAAGGATAATGGGTTAATGTCATACCCTCATGGAAACTAGGACGAGTCGAATAGTAACTAGAATGAAGCTCTAGAAAAGGTTCTTGTTTCCATTCCCAATTAATACCATCAGAGGAAGTCGCTAAAGCTATTATTTCATGAAGGATATTTTCCGATGATGAAGCAGCAAAAAAGAAATAGTATATTCCATTCTCTTTATAAACACTACCTGCTAAAATGCGAGCATTTGCCCAATCTAAATCTAGATTAGGTTTAATGATTACTCCTTGATATTCCCATGTTTTTAAGTCATAAGAAATAGCACTGGCAATTTCTCCAACTGTCCAAAATGGTCTAGACTGGCTACTTCCGGTGAGGTAAAATAAGCGATAGTAGCTATTATCTTTAAATAACATTGCATCCCAAGCATTATCACCTTGTTGAAGTTGGGGAAAATACCCAGATTTTTCACATTCTGTAATAGTTTCTATCAAATGCTTTGTGACATTATCGTTTGGATTTAACTCTAGTGCTTTTTCAAAGTTCAAAAGAGCTTGTTTAATATTTGCTTGATATCTATTACAAATCCCTAGATTATAATATGCTAGAGAAAAATCTGGTTGATATTCAATAGCTTTCTGACATAATTTAATAGCTTCTTCTACTTGTCCTTTTTGATAGAAACAAGTTGCTAATCGGCAGTAAGCTTCAGGTGAGTTAGGTTCAAGTTCTAGCGACTTATTAAGATATTTAATTGCTTTTTCTCTGAAATCTGCTTTATTAGTATCATTACTGATTTTTAGCAACCCAATTGCTAATCCTAAGTAAGCCTTAGCATTATTCTTATCAATATTAATAGCTTTTTCGTATAATCCAATTATATCTTGAAAATTATTTTCTTTTTGCAGACAAGAACCTAAATTATAATAAGCCTCTACTAAATTAGGATTAATTTCAACTGCTTTTTTCAAGTAAGGAATAGCTTCTTGATATTGTTCTATATCATGTAGACAAGCTCCTAAATTATTAAGAGCTTCACTTAAATCAGGATTTATAATAAGAGCTTTCTGAAATTGAATAATAGCTGCTTCAATTTTCTCTTCATGCTGTAAACAAATACCTAAATTACAGTAAGCTTCTGCCAGATTAGGATTTAGCTCTATTGCAATTTGGCTCTTGTTAATAGCTTGAGAAAAATTATGATTCTGAAGATAACAGAAACTTAGTTCATGATAGGCTTGACCAAATTGAGGATTAAGTTTAATTACTGTTTCTAAATTAAAGATAGCTTTATCCCATTCGTTCTGATTTTTGTAACATAGTCCTAAGTAATAGTAGGCTATATGCTCTTGAGGTTCTAAGTCAATGAATATTTGTAAGTAGTCAATAGCTAAATTAAATTCATTTTGCTGAAACTTGATCATTCCTAATCCTAAATAAGAATCTGCATAACTAGAATCAAGATTATTGATAAACAAATATAATTTTTCTGCTTGAATAATATCTTTTTTTTGAAACAATTGAAATGCAGTTTTTGCAGCTATATCTAATAGTTGGTTGTAGAAATTAACTTGAATAGCTATGTCTTCAGATAATTCTATTGATGATAGAATATTTTGAGATAGTTCGTCTTTATTTTCTAGGAGCAACGCCAAACATAAATAGATAGAAACCTCCAAGTCTATATTATCTGTTGTTAGATACTCCTCATATAATGATATTGCTTGTTGATAATTACCTTGATTAAAATGTAGTAATGCTTGTTCTTTAATATTGAATGAAGTCATTTTGCACCTATTTTATGCTGATAATTTTTTGAGTAATGCCAAATTAAGATGAAGCTACAGAATATTTAAAGAATAATTTAAGCCTTGGTTTGTTAATTTCTGGTATTGTACCTCATAAGAATGGGAAGTGCTGTATAATTTTGTGGAGTCTCACCTCAAATTACATTGTGTATAAAATAATTATGATTATAATAACTTGTCTAAATTTAATGGTTAGAGATTAACATAAATTTACAGTATTCAACAATTGATTAAATTTTAAGGACTAAAATGCTGACTCCAAAAAAGTTTGTAGTAAGAGATTAGTCCTATTTATTCATGAATCTTGCACTATAGTTTATTGATTAAAGTATCTAGATGATAATTTTTTAGATTTCCTACAGATGCTTGTTCCAAAGTCTTTGCATCTTCATGATTCAAAATAATTCTGGCATAAATGCGAGATAATAAAGATTGCCATTGCATATTCCCTAACTTATCTACTAAAGAGATATCTATAGTATCGGTAATATCTAAATCTTCCATTAACAGATTCATGGCTACGCTAGATAAAAACATTTCCGCATCTTCAGTAGTAATACTACCTGTATGGATAATCAGGGTAATTTTTTCATTTTCAGGATGATTTGCTAATGCATAAATTAGTTGCTGTAACTCAAATCCTAGTTCATCTTCTGATTGTGTCCAATCAGGAAAAATTATTAAGTTAATATCTCTCAGTCTCAGGCGATTTTCTAGATTTTCTAACAGATAATTAGTGAATATTGTCTGAAAGATATTACCCATTTTAGCGGAGTAAGAGCGACTATCCAGGAAACTAGGATTATTCTGCATCGCTGCTTTAATTTCGTCGCTTTTTTGTTGCCGTAATTCAGGATTATTACCTAGTGTAACAGCTAATTGGATATAAGTTTCTTCACTATCTGCTACTAAGTCAGGAATATTCAATGTTTGGATCATTGCTGCTCCCATTGCAGAACGGAAACAATTTCCCTGTCTTGCTATCACTGGTAAATTAACCTGTAGTGGTTCTATTAGGGAAGTTGTTCCTGAAAATGGGAAAGAATCTAAATAGACATCTGCTATTTTATAATATTCCTTCATCTCCTCTCGTTCTGGGACTGGTTGAGGATCTAATACTATTAAGCGTTCAGTTTCTAACCCATATTTGATAAATATGGAATTGAGATGATTGATAAATTGTAGCTTGGGATAATTATTTGACCAATTGGGACCAAATGGTAATAGCACTAAAACTGAATTTGGTACTTGAGAAATAATTTTTGCCCATGCTTCCACTAATTCGGGAATTATTTTAAAGTAGTTAGCACAGGAGATGAAAACAAAAGCATCTTCGGGAATACCTAAATTATTCCGTTCTACTGGGTTGGTGATTTTTCCTTCTTCAGTTCCATAACTAAAACAATGGGCTGAACCCTCTAATTTGATTGACTTTTCTTGATATTGATCTTGTGCTGTGGGTGATGAATCAGTTAATGTACCAGAAATATAATAATCTATGTTTCTCATTCCTGTTGTCACTACAGAACCACCGCTAGTAACTTGTATTCTTGCTAATCTATGGGTTGCTAACAGGCAGATTTGATTAGTGACTGCGGTGACGTTGGTAGCTATAAATAAGATATCTACATCATCACCACGAATCATATTAACCTGTGCTGACAATTCTTGTGGTAGCAGTCTAAAGGCATTAGCAGAAAGTTGACAATATTGTTCTAGTGGATGGCTAGTTTGGCTGAGAGAGTACAAGATAACTTCAAAATCTCGGCTGATATATTCATAAACAGGAAGATAAGCATAAGTTTCTGCTGAGGGTGTAAAATGTGTTGCTAGAATACCAAGCCGGATTTTTTTTCTGTTTATAGGTCTATCTGGAAATTCATAATAAATTTCATCACCATTGAGTTTCAGAAAATATTCTATTATTTCTGCACGTTTAACATAGATATCTTTTAGATTGACCTCATTGAAGTAGACAGGGATGAAATTAGCAATCTGAGTGAAATTTTTAGCTGCTTCATGCCATAATTCCGATTCAGGATTATTGAATATAGATGTGTGTAGGTAATCAAGAGATTTCTGTAAGTATTGGTAGTAATTATCTGCTTCACCGATTTCTTGGAAGTATGAATGAGCGGAAAATAGGAATTTCAGATACTCATTTTCCTGAACTAATCTTTGATATTCTTGGACAACTTGGATATTTTCTGAAATTGGCTGTTTATTGAAATTTGAATCTTGCTTAACTACAGTTAATCCTGCAATTACATGAATTACTTTGCCAGGAGATTCTTCATGTTCAAGACGCACAGCACTGAACTCACCTTTAAATCCATACCTTCTACAAAGGTCTAGATAAGCAGGATATTCATTACAATAATATAGAAAAGAATTAATATTCCAAAAACTGATATGAGTTGGATCTTGGAAAGCGCCTCTACCATCTGTAGACGGTACACGAATATCAACTTTTGCGCCATGCTTACAAACTCTCCAAATCTCATTCATGGTGTGAATTCGGTCTGGCAGATGTTCAATAACATCATGCGCCCTAATTTCGTCTACGCTACTATCTTCAAATGGAAACCTTTGACTCAGATCGGCAACAATATCTACACCTAAGCCGGGACATAAGTCCACACCAACAAATCCATTAGGTTTATTGAGTCCACATCCTAAATCTATGCGTAATTGCTGTAAATGAGACTGGCTATTCAAAAATTTAAACTTATTTTCCATAGATTGGTTTTGTTGTTGAATATTGTAGCTTTTAGTTAATTGTAAGCTACTTGTCGTAACATACATAGGACTTACGCACAAAGCAATCAAAAACCTGATTCTTTCGTAGGGGTAATTCATGAATTACCCCTACTTTCGTTCTATTTTGCGTAAGTCCTGATACAAAGAACACTTGCCATTAATATAATCATCAAATCTTTTTCTGATAATTCCAGTAACAACAGCATCTTTAAGTTGTGAATCTTTAAAAGCACGATATTTTTTATATCTAACCTCCTCTACACCATCACTAGCATTCCAAGTTATGCCATCTATGATTGGCGCTTTTCCAGCAGGTAGATGAATTCCAATATCTTCATCTTCCATGTAAGCATTGAGTAGTCCTAAAAGTTGTACTCTAAAGCTGTAGTCAACATCTTCAAAACCATATAGTCCATAATCTTCACACCAATAGCCTAAAATTTCTTGTGTACGCTTGGGAATTAAAAAACAAGCACCTCCAATATTACCTTCTTTTTTAACTCTAATTTTTTGCTCCCGAATCATTGTTAAAGGATAGCTAACAGGCTCAAAATTATAGATTGTATGTTTACGAAATAATAATTCAGAAGATAAGTAGGTGAACAGAAAAAAACCGAAATATGTAACGAAAAGTAAAGTTGCCTAAAACCTTTTCTCTATTCCCTGTTCCCTTGTCATAACGACAATTTTTAACGCCAACCTACTTAACTCAGTAATTTTGTAAACTTTAATATTTCTATTATTTCCCTTCCCTCTTTTTAGCATCTGCCAAAGCAGTTTTATAATCCTGTCTATTTGGATGCAGCTTAACCAACTTCTCCATTCATTAAAGCGATTGCTGTAGTTATCCATCCTTAAATTACCCCCATATCCGTAGAATACCCACAACTTCCAAAAATCTATCATCTCCTAAATACGTAAAAATTTCTTGAAATAAATCTTTACAATTAACATCAGCAAACCCTTTTCTTAAAAAAATAAAGCATCGTTTACCCATCTAGTTCTACCCCTAATTCTCGCAACTTTGCCGCCAATTTATCATTGTTAATGGGATTATTCATAGATTCTACTTTTCCTAACTATATGACTGTGAACAAAAATTTAATTGATATTTTTGGCTCTACCGTTCTCTTTATGTAAAACAACATTTATTGTAGGTTGGGTTGACAAAGGAAACCCAACACCCCTTGGTATCCTATCGCTAATGTTGGGTTTCACTTCGTTCTACCCAACCTACAAAAATTAAATTAATATTCTTCTCCGTAAGGGGATCGGTAGAACCATATTTTTTAATTTAACATCTGACTAATAATAATATCAATATTAGGAAAAGCTAATAAATTAATTATCGGTTCTTGCCATTTTATTTCCAGTGAATAATTCCCCTTGTTAGGGTTACGAAAAACTATTAATTCTTGCGTTGGTAGGTTGATAACCCAATACTCAGCTATTTACGCTTGGGCATAGATTTTTCTTTTAATTAATAAATCTTTGCTTAAACTCGTATTAGCAACTTCAATCAACCAAAAAATATCATCGGGATATGGATGGTGTTGATTATATCTGTGTTCAGGTAATTTAACGATCGCAATATCAGGTTCTGGTTCAGAATTAGATAAAGTAATTGGACCATTAAACCGCACATCTGCTTTACCTTGTAAAAGATTTGCTAAATAATTTACACTTCTTTTGGCAGTATTATAATGATCAGGCAATTCTGGACTCATTTCTATAATTTCTTCAGCTATTAATTCGCAATTACGACCTGTTAAAATATCTGATTCAATCATTTTATGGTAGTCGCTAACTGTCCATTTAACAAAAGTTTTCATTGAGCAAAATCTCCATAAGTTGCTAAGATTTTTTTCATTTTAACAATTCGTGCTTAATCATCAACTTCCACTCCTAACTCTCTTAATTTTGCCGCCAATTTATCAGCCCGTTGTTTTTCCTGTTCAGCTAATTCTTGTCCTGTTAATAATAAATTACCTTCTAAGTCCCACCAGCGTAACCAAGGCAATTCTACATTTTTATATATTCCTTGCCAAATACCTAATTCAACACCCATTTTTGCAATTACATAATGACCTCTTTCATTAGGTGACATTAAATAATATTCTCCCTCAACTAAATGATATAATTCTAAAGATGATTTCTTTTCTTCATAAATGCCATAAAAAGGTACTCTAATTGCTTTTTCATAGACCCAAAATTTTCCCTGATAGGGAGTTTCGTCTCTTTCTTCTTTACCGTTTCCTGATACAAATTCAATGACAATTAAAGGTGCTACCAATTCTTGCCATAATACGTAAGAACGGCGCATTTGACCATTTAAAGTTGGTGGCACATCAGGAACATAAAACCAATCTGGTGCTTCTGCTCCCTTCTCTGGTGGGTCTGTAATTCGCCAATAAATACCGCTATCTTGTCCTATACAAAATTGTTTATCTGGGTGAATATCTTGTAATTTTAACCAAATAGATTCAGTTAATAAAATACTTTGGGGATGCTCTTGAAAATTCTTCACTATTGTTCCATCTTCACAGGGTAATTGAGTATGATCTGGTAACTGCGTGGAAAGATCAAGTTTAAGAGTATCCATAATTTCCCATTTTGGAAGAATAGCTTTGTTTCCCTTATGATAGAGTATAGCATTATATCCGTCTGAGCTATATTGTGAACAAAATTGAGTTAACTCTAAGGGTGATTACTCTGTCTTGTTTTTGTTTGCACATTCGTCAATAAAGTTTTATAATCTTGCCGATCTGGATGTTGTTGTGATAATTTTTCCAGTAATGCGATCGCTCCTTGATTATCCCCTGAATTTAACCGAATAATAGATAACTTCTCTAAAGCCATCTGATTATTAGGTTCACGCTGTAAAACCAACTCATAACCCTTAACCTGTCTCTGTAACTCACTTTCGGCAGATTGAACTACTGGTTGCTCTGGTTTTTCCCAAGCCTGTTTGATAGTATTAAATCCCCCAAACAGTATAGAACCACTAAAAGATATCAGAGAAATATATGTAACAATTCTTTTCTTGCATTCAATTTGCTTACCGCGCTGAATGAAGTAATCATTGGAATTAGCCATATATCAAAAATAGCTGTGATCAAAGGTACAGCCTTCCTCCCAGTCATTAGACTACCCACAACGCTAAAAAAAATATCATCAATATCTCAAAATTGAGGGAATACCCAGGACGGGAATACCCCGCCCCTACTATTATTGATCTTCTAGCTGACTGCTAAATTCCTTCGGAGAACGTCGTCTTAATTCCACTGACTCAGTACGGGGTAATAAGTCAAATATTACTCTCAACTTGTCGTCTATTTCCTCAAAAGGTACTTGACCTTTCTCATTCAAGACCACCTTACCCAACTGGTCAAAAATTACCACTTGGGGTACACCCCCTGAGTAATAGTATCCTGGTTCTGTGGGTGAATAGGTCTGATCCGGTAAAATAGTATCCACGCTAATGGGAATAATTTCTACTACCTGTCCGTAAAAAGCTTGCATCTGGGAAACAACCGGCGCATATTGCTTGCAATCACTACTATCCTCGACGTAAAATGTCACTATAGCTGGTTTATGTTTTGCTAAAGTCTGAGCTAATGTTTCTTTGGAAGGAACTAGAGAGCCATTACCAGCATAAACTACAAAAATATTGCCATCATAGCGGTCATCTTTAATACCTGCCAAAGCTGGCTGCATAGTAATGAAGAATAGGCAAACAAGCAGCAATAGGCATTTAGATACTAACCGTCTCCAATTAGTAATTATTTGAGTTTGTAAAAAAAGCCACTTTATGCTATTCATCAACAAAAACCTTGTCTTTACTACTATTTTTCCTAAGTTTGTGCTGAACTAATATTAACTGGGTTGGATAATAATCACACGCACACACTATTTTAAAGATAACCCTGAGTGGGACTACATCTCAACAACACATACTATTTTCCGAAAAATTTCTGGTTCTAGATACATTCCTAGAGAACATCTCTACTAGATTTGTCCTTTTGATGCTATCTTCACTAATTAGTTAAACTTGCAGGTTCAAATTCTGTTTACAATTATCAGGTTATTCATAAATCATGACTGTGGATCAGAAAATAAGAGTTATAGATAGATTACGCTTAGGTTTTGCGGTATCAATAGCAAAAAGTGTCACTTTTTTCGTCAGGTCACTGCGTCTTGGCGCTGCTAGTGTTCTACCAGGTTCTATTGCACGACGGATAGAACCCCGCATTTTAGAATTATTAAGTCAGCAAGTCAAAAATGGAGTAATTCTGATTGCCGGCACAAATGGGAAAACAACTACAGCATTACTATTATGTAGCATTTTAACAAAAAAAGGTTTTCGCATCGCCCATAATTCCACCGGAGCAAATTTAGAAAATGGTTTAGCAACTGCTTTAATAGATAATGCCAATCTTCTGGGAAAATTGAATATAGATTATGCAATTTTAGAAATTGATGAAAATATAGTTCCTAAAGTTTTAAACCCCCTCAAACCTCGAATTATTCTTTGTTTAAATCTCTTCCGTGATCAATTAGATAGATATGGGGAAGTAGATACTATTAGTAAACGCTGGACAAAGGTAATTTCTACTTTACCAGAAACAACGGTAGTTATTCCCAATGCCGATGATCCGACTTTATCATATTTAGGACAACAGTTACCCCAAAGGGTTTTATTCTTTGGCTTAAATGAACCAGAAAATTATTTAGAATCCATTCCCCATGCAGTTGATTCTATTTATTGTCCCCGATGTGGTCATCCTTTAGATTATCAAGGAGTTTATTTATCTCATTTGGGAGATTTTACTTGTCCTAGTTGTGGTTTTAGTAAAAGTAAACCCACATTATTTAGCCGAGAATGGCCACAAATTCTCGTAGGATTATACAACAAATATAATACTTTAGCCGCAGTTACAGCCGCCCAAGAATTAGGAGTTGATGCAGTTAGTATTAAGGATACAATTAATCATTTCCAAGCTGCTTTTGGTCGGGCTGAAGATTTAGTGATTGATGGTAAAAAAGTGAGAATTTTATTATCAAAAAATCCTGTCGGCACAAATGAAACTATTCGTGTCGTCACTCAAAGCAGCGATAAAACTACTTTATTAGTATTGAATGATCGCACTCCAGATGGTACAGATGTATCCTGGATTTGGGATGTGGATACAGAAAAGTTAGTAGAACGGGGAGGAACTTTGGTTGTGAGTGGCGATCGCGTCTATGATATGGCTTTACGTCTGCGCTATAGTCAATCATCTGTAGAAAGTCATATTAACCTAATTGTAGAACCAGATTTACAGCAAGCGATCGCCACTGCTTTAGAGCATACACCAATCCATGAAACCTTACACATTCTCCCCACCTATTCCGCCATGTTAGAAGTGCGAGAAATATTAACCGGGAGAAAAATTCTCTAACAGTTGACACCTAACTACTGACTACGGATTAATAATTAGTTATGCTGTATCAGCAGCAGTGTTTATAGAATCGTCAATAACCCTACCCGTCAATAGGGATGGGGCTTGTAATTAACAAAGATTACGTGTTTGACTAGCTCACTGAGACTAATCCTGATACGCACTTCCAAATACTTCCCCAGTTTGGATTATCTGCAAGACTGTTTGTTCAGTCGTTGGGTTCAGCCAAGACATTCTGGATTAGTTGGGCGAGGTGATTTTGTAGAAGCTACCCAAGGTCAGAAAACATTTTTCGGTTGGGTTAGTGGAGATACGGAAAAACAAGTTTCAGTTAGTGATTTTAATTGGAAACGATTAGGACAATGTACAGCTAAAAAAGTCCGATTGATACAGCGAAACACGGGTTTAATCGTGTTATCAACTCGGAAAATGTTTAATTTAATGACGTTGAGCCATTAAATTAAACACGCTATCCCTCCCCACCCTGCTTCGCTGAGGATGGGGTATCTCGCGGAAAACAAGATGAAAATAATCAAACGCATTTTGCTTGCTTTACCCCTGTTTTTAGCCTCTGTGCTATTAATAGTCAACCCAGCGCACGCTTCCAGACTCCAAACTACACCCGATGCACAAATGATGGTGGTGAAATCTACATCCGTAAATCTTGATCTAATTACACCACAAGTAAATAACATCACACATTCAGTGATAGAATCAAGTGGTTGCAGTTGTGCTAATTGTGTTCAAGCTAATTTCCAAATGTTACAAGGTAAATTACCTTTAGTTAACATTTAATAAATTATAGGAATCATAAATGATATTTGATAGCTTGCTTGGTGTAGCCATAAAATATTAAGTAGTGTAGGGTGGGCAATGCCCACCAAAACCCGCTTACGTTGGGCAATGCCTACGTAATATTTCATAAATCAAATATTATTCCTATAGAACCCTAAATATTAGAGAGACACAGCAACCCTGTGTCTTTATTGATTTAGATTTTCACTCCTGAGTCCTGAATTTTGTGATATGCAACATTTATTAAAAACTACTATCTTTAGCCTAATATTCGGCTTATTTAGTTGTAATAATCCCAACATTAATAAAATAAATAATCCCAGCATTAATAAAATAAATAATCCCCAAATAGTAACCAATAATATTAATAAAAATTTACCCTCAGTAGTCGCAACAAATAGTATCCTATGTGATTTAACAAAACAAATTGCTCAAGATACAATTAACCTAACCTGTTTAATACCTCCCGGTATAAATCCATTAAATTATAAATCCATGCCAGAAGATACTCAAACTATTAAAAATGCTGATTTAGTTTTATATCATGGTTATAACTTTGAGCCAGGTTTAAACAAAATTATTAAATCTCTGAAAAAATCCCCACCAAAACTTGCGGTTGCTCAAACTGCTGTCACTAATACCATCAAAATCATTAAAAATAATCAGCAAATTGTTGAGCCTCATATTTGGCATAATGCTAATAATACCATTAAAATGGTGAAACTAATTAATACTAAATTAATTAAAACATTTCCCAAAAACAAAGATTTATATAATAGAAATACAAAAAAAATTACCCAAGAAATCAATCAAATGAATAAGTGGATTCAAGTCAGATTAGCTAGTATTCCTGAGAAAAATCGTAAACTAATTACAGCCCATAACGCTATGATTTATTATGTTCAAGCTTATGGTATTCCCTATCAAGGTAATTTAGCTAATGTGAAAAGTGCCGGAAAATTGACAGATACAAAAGTTAAAAACTTAGTTAAAGATATTAAAAAAGCTAAAGTACCAACTATTTTTAGTGATACTACCACTCAGTCTAAGGTACTCACCACCATTGCCACACAAGCTAAAGTCAAAGTTTTTGAGCGCCCATTATATATTTATGGTTTAGGTAAACCAGGAAGCGATGGAGAAACCTATCAAAAAATGATGACTGCTAACACCAGAATCATTATAGAAGGACTAGGTGGAACATATCTCAAATTTGAACCCAAATCAAAGTAAATGTAAGAATTCAGGTGAGGTAAAAATATCAGGACTTACGCAAAAAACCTCTCAAAATTTCACTTCTCCGTGTCCTCTGTGCCTGGAGTGGTTGGTTTTTTCCGTCACTTGTTCGTGAGTCCTCAAGATCCCCAAGTTATTTGTATTAATTGTGTCCATAAATAATAAATTGATCACGAAGTCGAGGATCTGGGTATGAACGGTAAATTGATAGCTAAAGAATAATGGGCGTTGTTGGACTAAATCCCAGACACGAATTCCATCTAAACCACCACTAACTAAAATTTTGCTATCAGGACTAAAAATCAGGGATTTAACAATACCCGTATGGGCGACAAAACTATGCAGCAGTCGAGGTTCAGCAACACTATTAGGCACCTCTGGCTTGAGGATAAGATTAGTATCAGCATGAGCAGAACTCATTTTCAAATCTTGCCCCATCAGACCAGATACAAATATGATCAATCCTAAAATCAGACTGCTACACCTTTGATCACTGTTCCTCACCTGCCTGAATTTTAGTAATAATTTTAACAAATTCATTGTTAATAACTACTGACGTGGTTTTTTCTTGGCAACCTTAATGACCGGTAAGGGATCACTAGAAGGCTGAGGTGGTAAATAATATTGGGCTACAGGTTCTTCTGGTATCGGTGGAGTTCGATGCATCCGCCATAATTTCAAAACGACGGCTATTCCTCCTGTGCCTAAACCAAAGGCAAAAAGAGACCAACTATCATCCAAACCACCAATTAAAGCATCTACAACACCAATTGTTACCAAGGCACTGATGATAGGTTCTTTACGGTAGGCTGACTTTAAAAAACGAGGTAATACAGCATTCATCACAGCTTAGTTACTTCCATTTAGAGTTTTTGTATAGATTTCTTGGGCAAATCCTAACTACAATTTGTCTATTGCATTAAGGGCAAATAATAGCACACACAATTATAATTTTCTTGGGCAAAAAAAGAAGTACGGTAATTAACACCCTAGCAACAGCGATTTTTAAGGAGAGGGTATTAATTATTCTTATTGTAGAGGATAGGGTACAAAGATCCCCGACTTCTGTGATCAATTTATGATTTATAGACACAGTCAGTAAAAGAAATGGGGGATCTGGCCATGAACGATCGCTATAGCTGAATACTTACAAATCATCATCAAACGAACATAGAGATGTTCCGGGGAACGTCTCTACTACATATCAACAATCCTCAATTATCAATCTATTTTAAACCTAGCCATGTAAGTACACCTTGATTGGTAGTATATTCAATAACTACCATTAAAATAAAGCCAATCATAGCTGCTCTACCATTTAAACGCTCTGCATATTCATTAAAGCCAAATTTGGGATCTTCTAATTTGGGGCTAACAGTGGGTTGTGGTTGTGTCATTATCAGTTATTCCTTTGGTGTAATTGACGAAGGGAGATTTACAGGGATTTTTCAACTAAGTTGCCAGGGATACTGACTAGAAGTTAACAATTTTTAATTATTCTTTATCTATTCTAATAATATTAGCGGATTAGTCAAGATGTAAGCTGTAGAGAATAAAAACTTCTCATTTTGAATTACTGAATACGGACAAAATTGGATCGGGACTGTCAGGCTAAAGTCAAACAATAAAATATTAGAGGCGATCAATGGAAATAGGTGTTCCTAAAGAAACTAAAGATCAAGAGTTTCGGGTTGGTTTAAGTCCTTCTAGTGTGCGGGTTTTACGGGAAAACGGCCATGATATTTTTGTAGAAAGCGAAGCTGGTACTGGTGCGGGTTTTACGGATGAAGATTACCGCCAAGCTGGAGCAAAAATTGTTAATAATTCTTCTGCTGCCTGGAATAGGGAATTAGTAATCAAGGTGAAAGAGCCTTTAATTAGTGAGTATAAATTTTTACAAAAAGAACAGTTGTTATTTACTTATTTACATTTAGCAGCAGATCGGAAATTAACAGAACATTTAATTGATTGTGGCACTTGTGCGATCGCCTATGAAACCGTAGAACAACCAGGAGCAAATAAACTCCCCCTACTCACCCCCATGAGTATTGTTGCGGGTCGGTTAGCCGTCCAATTTGGTGCAAGATTCCTGGAACGTCAACAAGGGGGAAGAGGGGTACTTTTAGGCGGTATACCAGGAGTTAAAGCCGGCAAAGTAGTAATTTTAGGCGGTGGTGTAGTCGGTACAGAAGCCGCAAAAATCGCCGTCGGTATGGGTGCAATAGTACAAATTTTAGATGTCAATGTGGAACGCCTATCCTACCTAGAAACCTTCTTTGGTTCGCGGGTAGAATTACTTTACAGCAATTCCGCCCATATTGAAACTGCTGTTAAAGACGCTGATTTACTCATTGGTGCAGTTTTAATTCCCGGCAAAAAAGCACCTATTTTAGTATCTCGTGAATTAGTTAAACAAATGCGTCCTGGCTCAGTGATTGTGGATGTCGCCGTTGATCAAGGTGGCTGCGTAGAAACACTACATCCTACATCACACACTAAACCAGTATATATTGATGAAGGTGTAGTTCATTATGGCGTTCCCAATATGCCAGGAGCAGTACCTTGGACATCAACACAAGCCCTAAATAACAGTACCTTACCCTACGCTGTGCAGTTAGCAAATCTGGGACTAAAAGCTTTAGAAGTTAACCCAGCTTTAGCAAAAGGTTTAAATGTCCAAAATCATCATCTGGTACATCCTGCTGTGCAAGAGGTATTTCCCGATTTAGTTGGGTAATTGGTGATTGGTGATTGGTAAAATTTAACCCAGTCACCAATGCACAGTCCCAGGTTTATTTCAGCATAGATAAAATAATACCCACAAGTGAACCGAGAATTAGCACGATGCTGCTAAGAGAACTAATGGCAAAACCTGGCCCGCGTTTTTCGGCCGCTATATAATATCCCCAAGCATAAGCAATACGCCCCACGACCCAAGCTGCACCTAAACCAGCAGCCCAAATAGGATTAACATATATAGAAAACAACCATAGGGCAGGTATAAATAAAGCTAGTTGTTCTAAAGTATTTTGCTGTACCCGTAAAACCCTTTCAAAATCTGGGTTGCCTGTGGTTTGTGGTACGGGAACTTGATATTTGAATCTAGCTCTACCAACATTAATTGTAACTACAAAATATAGTAAAAGTGCGGAAACAGTAACTAAACTAGGATAAGGCGACATAAACTTTCGTTAAATTGGAATTTGGCTTTAATATGTATGATTCTAGGGGGTAAGATGCCCGCAGTACAAGATTTAATCCTAATTTTGTCTAAAAATGCCATAAATGTATAAACGAATCGCAGAGGCGCAGAGGTAAGAGTTAGGGGGATAATGTAATGTTTTGCAAGAGTATAAACGAACCACAGAGGCATGGAGGACACAGAGGGAAGAGTTAGAGGATGATGCGTTTGATACCGTCTTTGAGGAGAGGGACATTAAAGTTGATGAGAAGACCTAAAGAAAGGTTCGTGATTTTCAGGTAGGACAAAAGTTGAGCTTCATGAATGGGAGCTAAGTTTTGCACAGCTTTTAATTCCACAATTAAACAGTTTGCAACCAAAAAATCTAATCTACCCCAACCCACCTCATGTCCTTTGTAGGTCAAACTGATTGACTTCTCAACCTCATGATGTATACCCCGCACCATAAACTCAATAATAAGAGCCCCCTTATACACCTCCTCCAAAAAACCAGGACCCAAAACCCGGTGTACCTCAATTGCAGCCCCAATAACTTCTCCTGTAAGCTCATTCATATCCTCTCCCAAACCTCTTACCTCCGTGTCCTCTGTGCCTCTGTGGTTCGTTTTCATTATAACTTCTTCTTACACACTGATAAGAAATGTGTTCTGAAGAAAAAGCCGGAAAATCAACCTTTTCCACAAAATCCAAAAATCTTAGCCAAGACTATTGTAATTTTAGAAAATAGAGTTTATGATATTTCCATGAACCTTAGCCAAGGTATTTGGAAAAAAGCCATGTCAAAAATTATATACGATGTCATCCAACGCTTTGAGGTTGAAAACGGTGTTCCTCGCTTAGTTTCCACGAATATTCAGGTAATTGAAGGTGGGGAAGATTTGTTATCTTTAGCTATCAGTATGTTAGGTAAAATGGGTTTTTATGAGAAGTTTGAGGAGAAGCGAACATCTCAATATATAGGGTATCGGTTGAAAAATCCTGGTAAGGGTGCTAAACGTTATCAGTTGGTTTTGTCGCAAAGACAGGATAGTTTATATATTTCAATTCCTAAATATATATTAAAATCGGAACTTTTGAACCTTGTTTATATTGTTGAAGACGAGCAGATGATTCAAGATGATTTAGGAAATGAATTATATAACTATCATCCAAATGTTTATTTAGATAGATATTGGATATTACCTAGTAAGAAAGATATATTTTTGGAAGTAATGCAATATTATTATCCCAATATTTTAAATTCTGAAGTGAGAGGAAATTTTTGTTTGAATCCTAATGTAAATTTTATGTGGATAGATGATGTTGGTGGCTTATCCCACCCCACACAACCAGAAGGATTTGATATTGAGAAATTAGAAGAATTTAGTCATTACATAGATTTATATCAACAACATAAACTTTTCCCTGTAGAACTTAATAGTCAACTTAGTTACTTAATTTTATATGAGGATAAACTTTTTCCCTATATGTCACAGGTATGTATTACCTCTAGTGAATTTTTAGAAGAATTTATTACCCACTTTGCAAAAATATTAATGGAGAAAAACTAATGTCTGTAAAACCCAAAAGACTCGTTAACCCTTACGAAGAAAGAATGTTAGAATTTCTCCAAACCTGCATAGATGAAAATTATAAAATTCATACCCAGGTAAGCTTATGCTCATTTTGCGAATTAGATAAAGGTCTTGATATAGAACTCAGAAAATTTTTCTTTAGTTCCAGCGTAGACGCTCTCATCACAAATGATAATTATCAACCTTGTTTAGTCGTAGAATTTCAATCTACATATCATGATTATCACGATGCAAAAGAGCGTGATCATAAAAAATTACATCTACTCACATTAGCAGGAGTTCCCCTACTTTATTCAAGAATTAAAGACTTTGGATTGTTACATCTTTACTCGCAAAATGAAGATGTAATATTTAACTTATTCACAGGTGAAAAAAGAGAAAATGCCAAATCCTTAATTAGAAAATATTGCCAACCCTCAAACCTTGCTAACTTGCGAGCAATAGCATAGTTAAGATTTGACCGCATTTAATTGGTATAATATCTAGGAATAATCTATTATTTCCAAGTAAGGAGCAATTATTCTACCCACATCAGCACAGGGGCTAAAGTGTATCTACTTATGTCAAATGTTGACAACAGCTTATTTACCAATTTATATGGTGCGATTAGATGAACGTACTGGAAAAATATTCATCTTAGCAGGCGATAGCATTGAAATAGTAATTGATCGTGATGGAAATTGGGAGTACCAATGACAAAACCAAACTTTGATGCCATGACAAAATCAGAGTTACGCGCTTACGTAATTGCACATCAAGAAGATCAAGAAGCTTTTTACGCATTTGCAGATCGATTGCAAGCACAACCTAATAGAGTAGTTTATCCTGCATCAATGACACCAGAAGAAATCAAAAAAGTAATATTAGAACGGATTCAGCAAAAACAAAAATTACAGGACTCAGAAGCTACAGCTTAACAACCAAATCCAATCTTAGACCATCAGGACTTACGCAAAATATCTCTCAAGACCTCTTTCCTTCGTTCCTTCGTGGTTCATTCTTCCGTCACTTGTGCGTAAGTCCTAACCATTTTACACCCAGTAAAAATCAAAAACTATTCTATAACTAGAATAAATAACTCATAAATAGTCGGTTAAAACCGACTTTAGCTATTAGACAGGGAATTTATTCCCTGACTTAAATACTGGCTTACAGCAGTTTTCATGTCTTTAGACCACAGTCAGGGCGAAGCATTCGGATGATAGTCTTGGGTAAAAACCGATTAATTGTCCGAATGCTGATGCTTTCAGCACGCTACGCGAACGCCCCTACATGAAAATAGCTCTAACTTGAATATTATTACCTACCATTTATTCTTCAACAAAATGCTAAAATCTTATAGATGCTAGGGGTGCTTGGAAAACCAAGCTGAGATCAAACCCTTAACACCTGAGACTGGGTAATACCAGCGTAGGGAAGCTGTATATTGAGGATTGTAAAATGCGAACTGAATGGGTAGCCAAGCGGCGTGGACAGAGCAATGTAACCCAAATGCACTATGCTCGTCAGGGTGTCATTACTGAAGAAATGCACTACGTTGCAAAGGTGGAAAACCTTCCTGCTGAACTCATCCGTGAAGAAGTAGCACGGGGTAGAATGGTTATCCCTGCGAATATTAATCACACGAATTTAGAGGCGATGGCTATTGGTATCGCTTCTAAATGTAAAGTCAATGCTAATATTGGCGCCTCTCCCACTTCTTCTAACGTGGAAGAAGAATTAGATAAACTTAGATTATCTGTAAAATATGGTGCTGATACCGTGATGGACTTGTCCACAGGTGGCGGTAATTTAGATGCAATTCGTACCGCTATTATCAAGGCTTCACCTGTTCCCATCGGTACCGTACCAGTTTATCAAGCTTTAGAAAGCGTCCACGGGAGAATGGAAAACTTCACCGCCGACGACTTTCTCCACATCATCGAAAAACATGCCCAGCAAGGGGTAGACTATCAAACTATCCATGCGGGGTTGTTAATTGAGCATTTACCCTTAGTTAAAACCCGCATTACAGGTATTGTTTCCCGTGGTGGCGGTATTTTGGCTAAGTGGATGTTGCTGCACCGCAAACAAAACCCCCTGTATACCCATTTCAACGACATCATTGAGATTTTCAAGAAATATGATGTAACTTTCAGTTTAGGCGACTCCCTGCGCCCTGGATGTACCCATGATGCGACGGATGCAGCACAGTTAGCGGAACTGAAAACTCTGGGACAACTCACTCGCAGAGCGTGGGAACATGATGTACAGGTGATGGTGGAAGGTCCCGGACACGTTCCTATGGATCAAATTGAGTTCAACGTCCGCAAGCAAATGGAGGAATGTTCAGAAGCTCCTTTCTATGTTCTTGGTCCTTTGGTAACAGATATTGCTCCTGGTTATGATCATATTACATCAGCTATTGGTGCAGCGATGGCCGGATGGTATGGTACAGCAATGTTATGTTATGTGACACCTAAAGAGCATTTAGGTTTACCTAACGCTGAAGATGTGCGTAATGGTTTAATTGCGTATAAAATAGCGGCTCATGCAGCGGATATTGCGAGACATCGGCCAGGTGCTAGAGATAGGGATGATGAACTTTCTCACGCTCGGTATAATTTTGACTGGAATCGTCAATTTGAGTTATCTTTAGATCCTGATCGGGCTAAGGAATATCATGATGAAACTTTGCCTGAAGATGTTTATAAAAAGGCTGAGTTTTGTTCTATGTGTGGGCCTAAATTCTGTCCCATGCAAAGTAAACTTGATGCTGATGCTTTGATTGAGTTAGAGGAATTTTTGGCGAAAGAACCTGTAGCTCAGGTTTAAACACTAAAAAACAATATCCCCCACTTCTAAGATACCCGACTTCTTAAAGAAGTTGGGTATTTGAAAACATAAATATTAAAATGTAAGAACCTATGAGTGAACAAATTAAATGGACTGCGGAAGCAGAAGCTAAACTGAAATATATTCCTTTTTTCGTACGTCCTTTTGCACGGAAGAAGATTGAAGGTTATGCTTATGAAAAAGATATATTATTAATTACTCTTGAGGTTTATGAACAAGCTAAACAACTCTTTAATAAGAATCATAATTGATAAATATTATTTTACATAAGGAGAACGGTAGAGCCAATAGATTATTCCGTGAGATTAAGATAAGTAATAGCCACCAAAACCAGATTCAGGTCAGTAATGTCCACCATATATATTTGCCAGATGAAAGAGTAGGGGAGAAAAAAACACCTTTTTCCCTGAATCAAAAAGTTATATTATCCGTCAAGAGAAATATGAGCTATCTACCTATCCCCACCGGAGGTTAAATTTATGTCATTACGATCACTTCGGGTTTTATTACTGAGTAGTCTGGGTTGTTCTTTATTTTTTGGCAATGCTGTAGCTTTTGCTCAAGTTATTGTTCCTACAGATTCATCAGGTTCAACGAGCGTACCATCTGGTTCATCAACCACCCCAAATTCTACCACTACAATTGATGGCAGTACGAGATTTAGCTGTCAATATAATAATGGAATGCCTACGGTGATGTATCAACCCGAAAGTCAAGCAGGACAATATTTTGCTTGGGCTGCACCTCAAAATTTAGGCGGTGGTTGGGATGCTCAAAAACGTTGTGAAACCATCGCCAGCCGTTTAGAATTATATCGCCCCGATGGATTACAAGAACTACAAATAGCTGTCGAAAATAGGGAAAATATTATCTGTGTCACCACCGAATCCCAACCCAGTTGTCGCATTGTGTTGACAGTACCCCGTGATAAAGATCCCTATGCTATTCGTGATAGTGTATTCCAAAACCTAACTACTGCTGATAGTGGCCAACAAACTATAGCTGTCAGAACCTACACCAATCGTAACCGAGGCGGTGGCGATAGTCTATATAACTTGGGACAAAGCTTACTAGGTGGTAAAAATCCAGTTATATCCACTAGAAAAGGGATCAATTTGAAACCATATCTTGATCCTAAAGATGGTGGTACTGGTAGAGCTTTAAAGAATGGAGTATTAATTAGAAGTAATACTAGACAGCAAGCTCCTGCTCGCCTCAGCCCTGGTAAATTTCGTTAATTTTCACCAATTTTAGGAGTTAACAGAGTGAAGGAGGCAGGAGGCAGTAGTATGGCTAACGCCACCCTTTGCGAACGGCTTCGCTCACCAACCGGAGGCAGGAGGCAGGAGGGAATATTTCTTTCTCTCTTAACCGTCCCCTGTCACCTGTCATAACTGTATTTTTGTGACTACATTTACATTTTTTCAGAAGTTAATTTTACCCTTTATATAAATTTTGTCCTGTATTCATCTATTCAGTGTTGTAATTATTTCTCAGGTTAGATTGACTGGAGAAGATGAGTTACTACTGGGACTTACGCACTGCACAAATTAACCATGATATGTATGAAGGATATTTGGTCGTTTCAGGCTTTTGGCGATTAACTTCCGATCAATAGCGAGTTGCTTGCAGCAGCGCTTCGCTATCGCTCAAAAATCATCAAACAATCACGTAAAAATGCCCAAAATCTATACCTCATATTTGGTTGATCCTGTCAATGCGTAAGTCCTAACTACATAAAAATTATGTAATAGCAACAATTCTTAGTTTTCTAGTTCCGAGTATGAATTTTTAATTATGCCTATTTGCTCACTACAAACCTAACTGATTAGAAAGATAATCAAGAAGATTAGCAAAGATTTTTAAAGAGAGAGTCAGTTTGATATGACAAATTCATCAATTCATGGTATTTTGGTACGATAATATGCACATATCAATACACTGAACTGCTTGACCGTCAACTACCCATCACTTCCCTTCGGGTAAGTGAGGGCTTGTAAAAGCCTAGTTGGACTGAGTTCTTAACGGAACTACGTTAGAGGTAAGAGTTAAAGACCTACCAGGGAATGCGTAGCTAGTTCCCTGCTCTAGAACTTAAAAGTTAAACAGGCTTAAGGGTTAAACCAGTGCTTTTAAGATAGTTACCGACCTCTAACATTGTCAAAGCTAACATTACCCCAGAAATGGGAGGCTCTTCGGAGCAAAATATTATGTCCAAAGTATTTGTTTTAGACACTGAAAAAAGACCACTCTTTCCTAATTAATCCAGTAAATCAATTCACAAAGACAGTTACGAATCGAATATGGAAAAT
>NZ_PGEM01000054.1 GCF_002934005.1 Cuspidothrix issatschenkoi CHARLIE-1
CCAGAACCCTTTCTTCCGATAAGACAATGACAAATTGGAGACATAAAAGTAATTTTTCCTTCTCTTTATATATATACTAGGCTAACTTACTAATCCTTAATAATACTTAATTCAAATCACGAAAAAACAACTTCAACTTTTTCGCAAGCCCTAGGTACTGAAGAACCAATTAAGTACCTGAGCAAAATTAATTTAACATTTTTGGAAAAAAGAAAAATCTCTGTATTCCTTATCTGTTCCCTGTTCCCTGTTCCCTGTTCCCTCTCCAAAATATAAAATTTATTTTGCACGACTACTTATTAGACCTTGTTCACCAAATTAAAATACAAAAGCACATTTCAGTAGTAGGGTGCGTCAGACTGCATAAATCCTGCAAATAAAGAGATTGTTGATATCTGACGTGGTTGGTGAGCTTGTCGAACCACACCCTACCGCCAATCATCCCAATTTTGATTAAAAATAGAAGTATCAGGGAAAGCCGTAGGATTACCATTTTCTTCCAATAACCGTTTTAAATTCTGTAATTGCGGTTCTTGCTTAGGTAAATTATCCACTAATTGATAGGGTGCAATTTCCTGTTTAAGTGCAAAAGCTGCTACAGTACCCGCAGCAGCACCAGCAGACCATTCAAAGGAATGAACCCGATAAGCAGCAGCAGCTATATGACTTGTAGCAATACTTTTACCCCCTACTAATAAATTATCAATTTTTTGGGGAATCATTGCCCGTAGCGCAATTTGGAAAGGATAGGATTGGCCAGCGCCCCGTCTTTCTCCTGCACGTTCCGTATTACCAGGTGCTTCCACGGGGCTGTTAGCCATACAAGGATGAAAATCTATGGCATAATGACCAATCCCCACTGCATCAGGATAAATAGTAGAACGGCTTCTGCGAATAGCTTTTTCTGGAGGAACTTGACCCCTAATTACAGATGTTGCTTCCAAACCAGCTAATGTTGCTTTTAAGCTGCGATACATATTTGCTGGCAGAGTTTGCCGGTAATATTCATCATTATAATTACGGCGAGAAATATCAACTTCCCAAATAGTAAAACCTGTTGGTTGTCCCCAACTAGGACGGCCAATAATCCTTCTTCCTTCCCGGATATAGGGGTATTTAGATAAACCATGAACTGTCCCCATGGGTGAATCTAACCCGGTTAAAAAACGGATATTTGTTTGCGGTTGTTTAACACCTTCTCCTAATTGAGAATCTGTAGTTCCCCCATACAACCAATAAAAATAGGAAAAGGCTTTTTCTTCCGCTTTACGTAAAGTTTCTGTACGCAGTCCACCTTGCCAACCTCCTGGTTTTAACTGTCCAGAATTTTCTAATTGTTGACGAGTATAAACTAAATTATCTTGGGCTGTTCCGGGACGGTAATCATTGCCCCAAGTCCAGTTTTGCATAGATATATCCCCTGGTGTGGGTGCGGTAAATTTAACACCATTGAATGTAGTTAATTCTCCTTTTTGGGGACTCCAAATCCGCCGATAGGTAAATACTAAATCAAAATTTGCTAATCGTTTTAATTCATAACTAAAATAGGGTGAATATTGTAAATAAAATGGTGGCATTGTTTGTTGTTGCGGTTCTTTTGTAGCCTCCATCGCAAAGGTATAAGTAAAACCTTGAGTACAATAGGGGTCATTTGTCGTGCTAGAAGATGAAGGTTCAAGATAGGAAAGAGCATCAATCCCTAGACGATAGGGAACATCAGCTAAAGCGATAATTTCCCCTGTTTCACTTGTGTCTATAATGTACCATTTTACAGGTTTATTTTGAGATTGTTTGGGCAAAAAATTAATAATACTTTTATTCAATCGAGATGAATTTTGATAACTATACGCATCTGCTATTACTTGGGATAAAGTATCAGTATTTAGAGGTGGTGTACCTTTTACTGGTTGATGTTGAATAGCTATGGCATTATTAATAATTTTACCATCTGAACTAATTTGTAAATCTTTAATTACCGTATTCGGAAACCATTGTAATTTGCCTTTACCTTTTTTTTCGGCATCTTTAAGCATTTGTGTCATGATGATGTGAGCATCACGAGGCAGAAAACAAGAATCACTTACCCAACAGTCACCGGGGTTAAGTTTGCCATATTTGCGTTCAATGCGGTTTCTTAATTCCAAATATCCGCGAGAATAAAATTGTTTCGCTCTTTGGGTTGGTCTTTCATCTAGTGCAGATGTCCCTTGAGAGGAAATTTGTCCCCCTAACCAGTCGGTAATTTCTGTTAAACAAACTGTCCGTCCTGCAAGTAAACCTTCATACGCTGTCGCTACTCCAGATAGTCCCCCACCCACAACCAAAATCTCACAGTTGACCGTTTTATCTGGGGTACGTGGGGGGGTAGCGGTGACAGAATAGGGGGTAAGGAAGGTGCTAAATAAGGTGATACTGATAAGTTGGTGACAAGCCTTTTTTTTTCTATTTTTCATAGTTTTTGCACTCTGTAAGCTACTATTACTGCTTGTATCTCACTTGAATGGGAATGGTTATAGACTAAATTAACTATTAAATAAACAATGCTGGAGGAACATTAAAAAATTCTCCTAATGCTTTTGCTTGAGCTTTACTAATAGCTCTTTTTCTGTTCATAACCTCAGAAACTACACCTTTAGAACCAATAATTCCTACTAAATCAGATTGTTTAATTCCCCTAGCATCCATTAAATGTTCTAGCATTGCATAGGGTGATGATGCTTCAATAGAATATTGGTTATTTTCAAATTCTTCAATGAGAGTAACTAATAATTGCAAAATCGCAGTTTGTTCTGGTGTACGCTGTTTGTCAGCCATTAATTTTTCTACAGTTTCTAATGCTTGATCATATTCTGCCTCTGTGGTGATAATTTTGGGTTGATATTCTACTAATAGCTGACTGTAGGTGATTTTATCTAAGGAAATGGTCATGGTTAACTCCTGTTAAAAGAAAGGGTCATTTTTCCATTTTTCTTTATCATAATCAGCATGGGTTAAAAAATATTTGTAGTAAACTGTTTGGATGGCATAATCAATACTAACAATTAAACGGTAAGAATTACCTTTGATGTTAAATACAATAAAATTGCCAACTGCATCTGCTATGGGGTAAAATTGTCTAACTTCATTAAAATTTTGCCATGACGCACATTTTACAAGACGATACCAAGAGTTGACGGTTTCGACTGCATCGGGATATTTTTTTGCATCAGCACGTAAGTTACGAATGCTGATTAGGTGCATATTTTATTTTTCATAGGAAAATACAAGTTTTGACCTTATATCTATATGTTCTCATTTAGAAAACGGTTTGTCAATATTATCCATATCCCTGGCTTGCAAGTGAGTATTAATTCATGATCTATTAATCTTATCAAATATGTAAATTAGGGTTTGCTGAAAAAGTCCTTTTGTTGAGGCTAAGGAAATCAAGGAGTCAGGAGTTCAAGGAGTTTTTTGCACTTGAAAATTTTGATTTCTCAGACTGAAGATCCTTTATTTTGCTACTATAGTACAAGGCAAGAGTGAAACCCTTGCGGACAACTATGCAAAGTTACACCAACCAAGGAAACAGTTTGTAGGATACCCATTAAACGCCATATAGCTAAAACCCCAATTGTAGATGTTAAATATGATCTTAAAATCCTCGATAAATTTATCGAATCTCATCAACGTTGACAAAAAGTTAAAACCTATTACCTAAAATGCGACCATATCACCAAATCCCTATTATTGAATGTGATGAACCTTTAGTGGAAATTCCCCTAGAATTATTTGCAGTGGAATCTCCTCATCCTTATCAAAAGTTAGGCGCTGATTATGGGGTACATTCACCTTATTATCTGCGCCAAAGTGTCATTGAAAATTTAATTCAAGCCCAAAATAATTTACAATTACAACATCCTGGTTGGTATATTCAAATATTCGATGCTTATCGTCCTGTAGCTGTGCAACAATTTATGGTAGATTACAGTTTTGGGGAAGCTTTGCGAGAGCGAGATTTAACAGAAACAGAATTATCACCCCAACAACGGGAACAAATATGGCAATTAGTTTATGAAATTTGGGCTGTACCAAGTTTGGATATGCAAACTCCTCCTCCCCATAGTACCGGTGCGGCGGTAGATATTACCTTAGTTAATGATGCTGGGGAAATTGTGGATATGGGTTCACCAATTGATGAAATGTCCGATCGCTCCTATCCCGAATATTATATTAATAGTCATCAAGAGTATCATTGTCACCGGCAACTATTAAATGATGTCATGTTAACAGCCGGATTTCAACGCAATCCTAGAGAATGGTGGCATTTTTCCTTTGGTGATCAAATGTGGGCTTGGTTATATAATCAATCTCATGCTAATGCTAGGATGACAGCACGTTATGGCAGATTAACAGATTTAAAACCAAATTAATCATAATCCTACAGACGTTCCGGCGCAACAGCTATGGATGTGAAAGCAAAAAATCTCATAATTTTCACCTAATATATAAAATTAGAGCAAAAGACAAATCCAAACAAAGCAGACTCCATGCGTATTTCTCTCAACTGGTTAAAAGAACTCGTAGAAATCAAACTGACTCCAGAGGAACTGGCGGAAACCTTGACAATGGCAGGGTTTGAAGTAGAAGATATAGAAGATCGCCGCACGTGGGCTTCCGGTGTAGTTGTGGGAAAAGTACTGGAACGTCAACCACACCCCAATGCAGATAAATTAAGCGTTTGTACAGTAGATATTGGTGCTGCTGAGACTGTAAATATCGTTTGTGGTGCTGCTAATGTCCGCGCAGATATTTATGTTCCCGTGGCTACTACAGGAACTTATTTACCTAACATTGATTTAAAAATCAAACCTGCAAAACTGCGGGGTGTTCCTTCCAACGGGATGATATGTTCTTTGAAAGAATTGGGTTTACCCACTGATATTGACGGTATTCACATCTTTCCTGAAGAAAATATGGTTGTGGGTAGTGATGTCCGTCCCCTATTGGGTTTAGAAGATGTAATCTTAGATGTCACCGCTACAGCTAACCGTGCTGATGCTTTATCTATGGTGGGTATTGCGCGGGAAGTTGCAGCTTTAACCGGTGGAAAATTATCAATTCCCCAAATTGCGGCAGTGGAAAATACCAAAACTGCAAAAAATCTCACTTTGAAAATTTCCGAAACCCAAGCTTGTCCGGCTTACATTGGTACGGTTGTGGAACAAGTCAAAATTGCCCCTTCTCCTGAATGGTTGCAGCAACGTTTACGCGCTGCGGGAGTTAGACCAATTAATAATGTAGTTGATATCACCAACTACGTTTTGTTAGAAAGAGGACAACCCCTCCACGCTTTTGACAAAGAGCGTTTACAATCTCTAGGTGGAGGAGAAAATTTAACCATTGGTGTGCGTTTTGCAGAAACGGTCGAAACTTTAAAAACCTTAGATGGAAATACCCGCAATTTATCGCCCCAGAATTTATTAATTACTGCTAATAATCAAGGGGTAGCTTTAGCTGGTGTAATGGGTGGTGAAGAAACAGAAGTTCATGAAGGTACACAAAGTTTAGTTTTAGAAGCTGCATTATTTGATTCTGTGGCTATTCGTCGTTCTTCTCGTAGTGCGGGGTTACGAAGTGAAGCTTCTGGAAGATACGAAAGGGGAGTAAATCGGGCAGAATTAGAAATAGCTTGTAATCGGGCTTTATCTTTAATTCAAGAATTAGCAGCAGGTGTGATTGTTCAACAAGAAATTTCTGATTATCGTCCTGATGCAGCCACCTGGTCCCATTCTATTAACCTGCGTTTAGAAAGAATTAATGAAGTTCTCGGTCCAATTGAATTAGGACAGGAAACAGGAGAATTAACAGCTAAAGATGTAGAAAAAATTCTCACTGCTTTAGGATGTCAATTAGTTACAGTTGAGGAAGGACTATGGACAGTAACAGTCCCTCCCTATCGTTATCGAGATTTAGAACGGGAAATAGATTTAATTGAAGAAATTGCCCGTTTATATGGTTATGATAAATTCTGTGATACTTTACCAGAAAAATCCGAAGCTGGTTATTTATCTTTGGAACAGGAATTAATTCGCCGCATCCGTAGTTATTTACGGGCTGAAGGTTTGACGGAATTAATGCAATATTCTTTAGTTAAACCTGGAGAAGATAAACAAATTGTTTTAAGCAATCCTTTGTTTACAGAATATTCAGCTTTAAGAACTGATTTAATTTCTGGCTTGATTGATGCTTTTCAATACAATTTAGAACAGGGAAATGGGGCGTTAAATGGTTTTGAAATCGGGCGGATTTTCTGGCGTGAAGAGGAAGGTTTACAAGAAGCAGAAATCCTAGCGGGGATCATGGGTGGTGATATCACTACTGGTAAATGGTCACAGGGTGGTAAAGAAAAACCACTCACATGGTTTGAAGCTAAGGGTATTTTAGAAAATGTCTTTAACCAATTGCAAATTGCAGTAGAATTTCAGCCAGAAAATCAAGATTCTCGCTTACATCCTGGACGCACAGCTTCATTATGGGTTAGAGGTAATAGATTAGGGACATTTGGCCAAATTCATCCCCAATTGCGTCGAGAAAAGGATTTACCAGAAGCCGTTTATGTCTTTCAATTAGATTTAGATAATCTGTTGGATGCTTTGGATAATGATGAACTATTAATTCCTAAGTTCAGTCCCTATTCTACATATCCAGCAAGTGATCGGGATTTGGCATTTTTTGCCCCGGTAAAGGTGACAGTTTCGGAAATAGAAAAGGTCATTAATAAAGCTGGTAAAAGTTTGTTAAGTTCTGTGGAATTGTTTGATGAATATCGTGGTGAACACGTCCCCCCAGGACAACGCAGTTTAGCTTTTCGTTTAGTTTACCGCTCAAGCGATCGCACTCTCACGGAAAGCGAAATTGAACCAGTTCACAATCAAGTACGGACAGCCTTAGTTGAAAAATTTGGTGTGAATTTGAGAAGTTAACCTAAAATAGTCGGTTAAAACCGACTTTTGCCATGGGACTGGGAATTTATTAAGTAGTCGTGCAAAATAAATTTTATAGTTAGGAGAGGGAACAAGATTTTTGTTTGTTCCAAAAATGTTAAATTAATTTTGCCCAGGTACTTACCTGGCTTTATTTTTAAACTGTCAAAAACTTTTGAATCACATCTTGACTAAGTTCCTGAGTTAGACCGGAAGCAACAATCCCCCCTTTTTGCATAGCATAATAGTAATCTGCTTGACGGACAAAATGCAAGTGTTGTTCTACCAATAAAACAGAAATCCCTGTAGTTTCAATAATCTGACGGACTGCGGCTTCAATTTCCAAAATGATTGAGGGTTGGATACCTTCCGTTGGTTCGTCTAATACGAGTAGTTGTGGTTTTCCCATTAAAGCACGAGCGATCGCTAATTGTTGCTGTTGTCCACCACTTAGATCTCCACCCATACGAGAAAGCATAGTTTTTAACACCGGAAATAAACTAAAAATTTCTGGAGGAATTTCTGGTTTTTTGACTGGTTTTTGTCTAGCTTCTAATCCCAAAAGCAGATTTTCTTTAACTGTTAATCGCGGTATAATTTCCCTTCCCTGACTTACATAACCAATACCCATTTTCGCCCTTTCATAAGTCGGTTTAGCGTTAATTATCTCCCCTGCAAAATTAATAATTCCACTGCTGGGTTTGAGTAAGCCAATAATTGTTTTTAGCATGGTTGTTTTTCCCACCCCATTGCGTCCAATTAAACATACCATTTGTCCTGGTAATACGGTCAAATCCACATTTCTGAGAATATGACTTTCACCATAATGAACGTTAAGATTAGAAATTTTTAGCATTATAAAATTAACCTAATTAACTCTTTTAATTTTTCTTAACTCTTTTAATTTTTCTCAATTTTACGCCGCCCTCACCCTCCCCTTGTAAATAAACCTGTGTGTACACCGTAGCTTCAAAAGGGGGGCTAAACTTCTCAAAATCCCCCTTAGGAACGGAGATTTAGGAACCGCAGGTCTTTAGACTTGTAAAAATTCAGGTGAGGTAAAAAGATCCCCGACTTCTGTGGTCAATTTATCATTTATAGACACAATTAATGAAAGAAGTCGGGGATCTGGATATGAACGAGCGCTATAGCTGAATACTTACGCTATGATTAGAAGCTGAAAGTAGTTCTTAAAGCACCAATTACTACATTGTCACTGAGATTATCGTGATTTGGGGCTGTTAGCCAAATTACAGCGGGGGTAATGGTGATATTATCGCTGACCTTGTATTGATAAAATCCTTCAATGTGATAGGAGGTACTTAGATCGTTTGTAACTCCAGTAATACTAGAATTCGTGACCTTTGGTTCCATACCAAATACAATGCCAGCTAAGTTACCTTTTTTACCCAAATCTGGTAAACCTAAAGTAACAGCATAGTTCCATATGTTCGCTTTTCCTCTGGTACCAGTCAAAACTTGACTATTGGTATATCCAACCCAACCACCTAAAACAAGCTGCTTCGTAATACCTAAAGATGCTTCCACACCGTAGGAATTACTGGAAAAGTTTGTACCAGCGGCAAGACCAGTAAATGTGGCGTTATTACTACCTGTAGCCAGTGATCGGTTATAGGAATTGATGTAAGTTAAACGCAGGGAAGTGCTATCGCTTGGTTTGACTGTTAATTGTGCTAAACCGCCGTAGGGACCATTAAATAACCCATTTCCGGGAGTAGGGGTATTGTGTCCACTAGCTAAGTAACCTAAACTAAGAGTTAAATTTTTACCGAAATTTTGTTTTACACCTAGTCCTGCGCCACCCAATTGGGCGTAGATGGGGTTTCTGGTGGCAAATGCGGACACAGCACCAGACCCACCATTCCCATCAAACAGACTCAAGGGGGTGTCAAGGTCGAGAATTATACCATCATTGGCTATGATGGTTGCATAAGTGTCTTTACTGAGGGGAAATCCATAGGAAAGCGCGCCTATGGAAACATTATTACTAGGTGCGCCACTGGCAAAGGACAATCTACCTTCTGTAGTATTAAGACCAAAATTGTTAATATTGTTGCTTTCTAACCTGGTAAATAGTGTGTCTTTTCCAGTAAAACTGGTGACAAGCTCCAGTCTAGTTCTAGTACCTAATGTGGTATTCTTGCCAGTAATGTTATTATTACTGACTGTATTGCCGGAGACAACGCCACTCACAACCCCAACGACCTGTCCTTGCAGTTTTGTGGTAGTTGAAAATTGATTAGCTTCTAAATCAGAGGTTTTGGCTTCTAGAATGTCTACGCGGCCTTTTAAGGTTGCTAGTTCTGCGGAAAACTCATTTTGCAACTTTTGGATTGTTGCTAAATCTTCTTTTGTCGCTAAATCAGCCGTAGCAGTAGCAATTAATTCATTGACTCGATCTAAACAGGCATTTAATCCGGCTGCAAATTCGTATCTTGACAACGCCCGATTACCCCGATAGGTGCCATTAGGATAACCTGCGGCACATCCATAGCGTTCTACCAATGATTGTAATGCTTGAAATGCCCAATCATTAGGTTGGACGTCAGATAACTGAGACACGGAGGTAACTTGAGATATTACATCCTGTTGATTATTTATATTTAATTGTTGAGAATTAGTGTCGGTTTGGAGTTGATTATTTGCTGGTATTTCTTCAGCCAGGACTCCAGAACTTGTGCATAGTATGGCACTGGTAACAGTCGAACTAGCAAGTAAATATGTTAAGAGCTTTTGCATTTTTCTTCACACCTGATTTTTTACGAATAATTGGAGCCATTAAGAATAATTCTTAGCAACTCTAATTTGGAAACTAGAAACTAAAAGTAGTTCTCAAAGCACTAATTACTAAATACTATCATACCACTTAAATAACCTAAACCTAGGGTTATTTTATCATGAAACCGTAACTATTTTTGAAGTCAGTAATGCGTTTACAAGAGGGGATTAAGGGAGGTATGATTCTCTTCTTGTTTTCCCAAATATACTTCAATCACGCGGGGGTCATTTCTGACTTGCTCAAAATCACCTTCACACAATACTGAACCCTCATGTAATACTGTAACTGTCTTAGCAATTTGTCGCACAAATTCCATATCATGTTCAATGACTAAAATTGAATGACTTTCCGCTAATGTTGATAATAAATTACCTATGTTATGGGTTTCTTCATCTGTTAAACCAGCCACTGGTTCATCAACAAGTAATAAATCAGGAGATTGGGCTACTAACATTCCAATCTCCAAACGTTGCTTTTCTCCGTGGGATAATAAAGCTGCTGGAATATTTGCTTTTGCAGTTAAGCCAATTGTTTCTAATAAGCCTTTAAGACTATTTTTTTCCGCAGAATTGATAGAACGAAACAAGGTAGAAAAGACATTTTTCTGACGATTACTAGTGATTTCTAAATTCTCGAAAGGTGTTAAATTAAGGTATATCCGTGGAGTTTGAAATTTGCGCCCAATTCCCATCCGTGCAATTTGATGTTCGGCTAAAGAACGTAAATTTTTACCCTTAAATAATACTTTTCCTATAGTTGGTTGAACCTTACCTGTAATCACATCTAGAAAAGTAGTTTTTCCTGCCCCATTCGCCCCAATTACTACGCGCAATTCACCAACATTCATACTAAAATTTAGGCGATTTAATGCTTTAAAACCGTCAAAACTAACGGTGACATTTTCAGTTTCCAAGATTTTGGCGTTCATGTTTAACCTCCATATCTTCTTCTAAACTAGGATAGGTATGAGAAAGTTTTAATTTCTGACGTTTCCCAAAAGGGATATTTTGTTTATTTAACCATCCCATTATGCCATCAGGAAGTAGAATGACGATAATTAATAATAGTATACCCTGAAAAAATAGCCATATTTCCGCAAATTGTTCACTTAAAAAAGTCCGGGCATAATTAACTAATAAAGTGCCAATGACTGCTCCGATTAATGTCCCTCTTCCCCCCACAGCCACCCAAATCACCATTTCAATAGAAAAGCCAATATCCATGGATCTAGGGGATACAGAACCACTTTGAAGGGTGTAAAATGCCCCAGCTATACCGGCAACTGCCCCCGAAACTGCAAATACTAATACTTTAAAATCTGTAGGGTCGTAACCAGAAAATCTCACCCGACTTTCATCATCACGAATAGCTATTAATAATCTGCCAAAACGTCCACTAGTTAACCAGCGACAAAGCCCATAGGTGGCCGCCAAAAATACCACCGTCAAGGCGTAAAAAACAAATTGAGTTTTGCTATCACTAACTATAGCACCACTGCCATTAACTCCCCAAGATAAAGGCGGAAAAGTGGTAAAATCTATCAATCCATTTGTGCCATTAAAGAATTGTTGTTGTCCATTGAAAAAATTGAAAAATACAATAATTGCAGCTTGAGTCAAAATCGAAAAATAAACCCCCTTAATGCGATTACGAAATACTAAATATCCGAGTAATCCTGCTAACAAACCCGGAATCATGACTATAGCAGTCACAGACAGGGGAAAAGAATGAAAAGGCTGCCAAAATCCAGGAAGTTCCCTAACACCGTAAAGGGACATAAAATCTGGTAACTCCCCCGTGGGGACTTGCAATTTTAGGTACATAGCGATCGCATATCCACCCAAACCGAAGAAAATGCCATGTCCTAAACTCAATAAACCAGCATAACCCCAAATTAAATCAATTCCCAAAGCCACAATAGCCAGAGACAAAAATCGTCCCAATAAATTCAGACGAAAATCTGAAAGTAAAACCGGCATGATCAAAATCAAAATTAAAGCGATCGCACAAACGACCCCAACTTCAACCAATATTAAACTTCGCCCCTTTTTAATTTTTATCATTCCTGCTTTATCCATTTTCTAAAATCCACGTTTATCTACAGCTATAGCGCTCGTTCATACTCAGATCCCCGAATTCTTTGATTAATTGTGTCCATAAATGATAAATTGATCACAGAAGTCGGGGATCTTTATTACCTCACCTGAATTCTTAACCATGACTTAAACATCAACATGACGACCCTTTTGGGGAAAAATCCCTCCTGGCTTCCACTGTAAAAACACAATAATTAACGCAAAAACCATCACCTTAGCCATACTTGTAGTTGCAAAAAAACTAAATAAATCAGCCAAAGGTTTAACCGAAACCAACAACAAAGCCAAAGTTCCCGAACCAATCAAATAATTAATTGTCCCAATTCCCAAAGCTGCCAAAATCGTACCAGCTAAATTACCCACACCACCGACAACCACCACCATAAAAGTGTCAATAATGTAATTTTGTCCAGTATTTGGTCCGACAGAACCGAGTAAACTAATTGCACATCCAGCCACACCAGCTAAACCTGAACCCAGGGCAAAAGTAATTGCATCAACTTTTTGAGTGGGAATACCCAAACAAGCACTCATACTGCGATTTTGCGTAACAGCCCTAATTCTTAATCCCCAATGAGAACGTTGCAAGAATAGATAAATTCCTCCCACACAAATAATCGTCAAAACAATAATAAATAACCGGGCATAAGGTAATTGTAGACCGGCTAAAGATACACCAGACTGTAACCAACTAGGTGCTGTAACATCCACATTTTGAGCGCCGAACCAAGGCAATGTTACTGATTGCTGATAGATTTTACTTAATAAATTACAAATTGTGATTGTCAATCCTAGCGATAAAAATAGTAAAACTCCTACAACCCAGTTACGAATTTTTTGTAAATTATGCCGAGAATTTAAAATCCATAAACCCCCAAAAAACAAAACAGAAAACAAAACCATCCCGATAACTAATAATAAATTGACACTACGAACAAACTGCTGAAAAATTAAACTTACGCCCCAAGTTGCTAACAGAGTTTCTAAAGGTCGTCCATAGAGATAACGAATTACACTTTTTTCCAGAACTAATCCCACACCAGCAGTGAAAACAAAAGCGGTAATCAAAGCCAGAAATATATAAACTTCAAACCAAACCCCACCCAATTGCTTACAAACATTTTGCACGACAAAAGTTGTATAAGCACCAAACATCATTAGCTCACCATGTGCCATATTAATGACACCCATTAGGCCAAATATGATAGCTAATCCTAACGCAGCAATTAATAAAACAGCGCCAATACTAACACCATTAAATACAGCTTCCAAGAAACCTGTTAACATTTTATCCCTGCAATTATCAATTTATTCTTAATAGTCAGTTGTCAGCTATTAGTTATTTTTCAGTTATTTTCACCTACCTGATTGAGATGCAATTTGTTGTATAATTAACCCCTGACAACTGACCAATAAGTTAACCTTTTTTGTATTTACCACCTTTTGCAGGATCTGACCAATCACAGGCAAATCCCTTAGTCTCTTTCACAAATTGATTCCAAGGAACTGGTTCAACTGGTGTAGGGGTAGCATAAACAATGTCAAATAGGCCATCTTGTCTGACCTGACCAATCCGCACAATTTTTGATATGTGATGATTAGCATTAACAGTCACTTTTCCTTCAGGTGCATCTATAGTTTGACCATAGGCAGCAGCCCGGACTTTCTCCAAGTCAGTTGTAGTTGCTTTTTCTACCGCTTGTTTCCATAAATACACGGCGATATATGCCGCTTCCATTGGGTCATTTGTTACCCTGTCTTCGCCGTACTCTTTCTTAAAAGCCGCCACAAATTTCTTGTTTGCAGGTGTATCTACTGTTTGAAAATAGTTCCAAGCAGCATAATGTCCTTTTAGATACTCCACACCAATGGCTTTAACTTCCTCTTCCGCAATACTGACAGACATGGAAGGATACTTATCTGGTGTTAATCCCGCTCCTTTCAACTGTTTGAAGAAAGCAACATTACTATCACCATTAAGAGTATTATAAATTACACCTCCATTGGGTAAAACTTGCTTAATTTTGGTGATAATAGCTGTGACTTCCGTATTACCCAAAGGTAAGTAATCTTCTCCCACAGTTTTCCCACCTAAAGCCTCTAATTGAGCCTTAATAATGTTATTAGCAGTGCGGGGGAAAACATAGTCAGAACCTACTAAAAAGAATTCTTTACCTTTATTCTTCAACAACCAATCAACAGAAGGTTCAATTTGTTGATTTGGGGCTGCACCAGTGTAAAAAATGTTTTTAGAACATTCTTGACCTTCATACTGCACAGGATACCAGAGCATATGGTCTTTGCTCTCGAAAACTGGCTTCACATTTTTACGACTAGCAGAAGTCCAACACCCGAAAACCACAGCTACTTGATCCTGGTCAATCAATTTGGTAGCTTTTTCTCTAAAGGTATCCCAGTTAGAAGCACCGTCTTCAACAACTGCTTCAATTTGTTTACCTAAAACACCCCCAGCAGCGTTAATTTCCTTAATTGCTAGTTTTTCTGCATCTACCACACTTTTCTCGCTGATAGCCATTGTGCCACTGAGAGAATGTAAAATACCTATCTTGATGGTTTGACCAGCAGTACCAGCTACGGGAGATGTATCGGTGGATGATGCTGGACTATTCCCAGTATTTGGAGAGTTATTAGCACAAGCTTTTAAAAAAATGCTACTACCAATACCCGCTGCACTGTAAAGCAGAAACTTACGTCGGTTAAATTGCTTACCCATATTTTTGATGCCTTATCTTTTCAAATTGAGATATTAGTTCTATATTTAACTATTAAACTGTAACTTCTTATACAAAATCTTAATTTATTTTAATGAAAATCTACCTTAAGACAGATGGAAAATATAATTTCTTTCTCATCGAGATTGATGTAATAATCACATACCTAGCCACCTCCCCGCCAGCAATTAGCAGGTTAGGATCTACCTCACATAATTATAAATAAGTAGTGCAAAATAAAATATTCAGGAAAGGTGACAGGTGCTAGGCCACGGTGACAGACAAGAGATACAGAGATTTCTATTGTTTTTCCAAATGTGTAATTAATTTTGACTAAGTAATTATCTGTATAGATTATAAGATTATTATTAAGTATTATTAACTATGCAGGGATATTGGTGAAATTAAAAACTTGATCATCAATCTCTATCTGAAAAAACGTCATGTTGCTATATTTTGTAATAAGTATCAATAATCAAATCAGAAATTATGACAAAATACATTATGTGGGGTAGCTATTGCGAAGAAGTTTTAAAAAAACGTGAACCCCATCGTCAAGCCCATTTAGCAGGATTAGCAAAACAAAAGGAATCGGGCATTTTAATTACCATAGGTCCAACTAAAGATGTAACTCAAGTTTTTGCGATTTATGAAGCTGAAGACGAAAACACCGTTCGTCAATTGGTGGAATCTGACCCCTATTGGCAAAACGGCATTTGGACAGAATATTTTGTGAAAGAATGGATTCAAGCTTTCTAGACCGGTGAGTGTCAATGATTATAGAGACATTTCCCCGAAATGTCTCTATAAGATTTATTTGTGCAGCCTCATATAGAATTTGTATGACTTCTGACTCCTACTGTATAATCAGCATCAGACATTTGCTTGATGGGGCTAGCTCACCTATGATCCTTTTAGGGCTTTTTGAAAATTTCGCCGATAGGATGGATTGACTAAAAACAATGCAGGCCATAGTAAAGTCAAAATTATCCGGTTGGGTAAAGTTTGATTAAAATTAGTTCTCCTAAATCCATTCCAAAATTTCCACATACCACCGATATAAACCACGATAAGTCCAACAAAAAGTAATCTAACCATTACTATCAACTCCTTCTATACCTGATATGATTTTAACTCAAGAAACTGCATTGCTGATTATGGCTAGTACCGCAAGGCGGAAGTCAACAGTCAAAAGTCAAAAGTCAAAAATAATATGGCGTAAGCTTTTTAGTGATTGAGAATGGTTGTTTTATTTACGCCGTGCTGTACTAGATTATAACTGATGTTTTTAGTTTTGTGATAGGAGTTACTTAATTATAGTTTAAATTAGCATTGTATCTTTGTCCTGTATTTTTACTATTCATATTGTATTATAGGGTATAACACTAGGGAGGATAAAATATCAATAATTGTCCAGCTAAAATTCATCATATTAATTTTGTAAAAATCTAAAATTTATAAGGACAATACTGTGGAAACTCTACCTAACTACCCCACCATTTTAATAGTTGATGATAATCCTGTTAATTTAAAACTTCTTGATTTAACCTTGAGTTCTTCAGGGTACAAGGTGAAAAAGGAGATGAACGGGTTAGATGTCATCAAACAAGTTACAGTCATGCTTCCTGATTTAATCTTATTAGATATTATGTTGCCTGATATTAGCGGATTTGAGATTTGTGAGCAACTTAAATCTAATTACCTCACCGCATCAATTCCGATAATTTTTATGACGGCTTTAACTGATACTGTAGATAAGGTTAAAGGTTTGAGTTTAGGGGCAGTTGATTATATTACTAAGCCATTTAAAAAAGAGGAATTATTAGCTCGTGTCCGTACCCATATCCATTTAAAAAATTTAATTCAATCTTTAGAAAATCAAAACCAAGAACTGCGAGAACTAACACAAAAAAATCAAGATTTAGAACAAAGAGTAGCCGAAAGAACAGCAGAATTAAAAGAAGCTCTAGAAAAAGAGAAGGAATTAAACCAGTTAAAATCTCGTTTTATTACCATGGCATCCCATGAGTTTCGCACTCCTTTAGCCATTATTTCCTCATCATCAGCTATTTTAGAAAACTTTAGCGATCGCCTGACCCCAGACAGAAAACAGGAACACCTGAAAACAATCCAAAATACTATTGTTCATATCACCCAAATTCTCGATGATGTATTAATGATTAATCGCGCCGAAGCTCACAAAATAGAATTAAATCTAGAATCATCTGATATCATTGCTTTTTGTCATCGTCTCAAAGAAGAAACAGAATCTATAAATAGACAACATACAATAGATTTATCTTTAAATATAGACCCAGAAATGGCAATACTTCAGTTTGATAAAAAATTATTGTGGCAAATCCTGAATAATATTATTAATAATGCAATTAAGTATTCTCCTCATCATAATTTTATTAACTTGAACATTAGTAAAGATAATAACAAAATTATCTTTGAAGTTCATGATTCTGGTATTGGTATTCCTGAAGAAGATCAATCTAAATTATTTGAATCTTTTCATAGAGGATCTAACATTGGCAATATTTCTGGAACAGGTTTAGGATTATCTATTGTCAAAAAATGTCTAGATTTGCACAAAGGTGAAATTACTGTCGAAAGTGAAGTCGGTAAGGGAACAACCGTGAAAGTTAGTATTCCTTTTATAAAAGTTGACTGATGATGGTTAAATTCTGAGAATTAGAATTTAAGACATTACTAAAAATATGCAAAATGCAAATTATTCAACCCAATATTGATCTCAAAGTTGAGGATAGTTTAATGCGGGTTTATATCCCATCTCCTAAACCAGCAGGTAAATATCCAGGAATTATTTTTTACAGCGATATTTATCAATTAGGTGATGCCATAATTCGCTTAGTTAATTATTTAGCTGGGTTTGGTTATGTAGTCGCTGCACCAGAAATTTTTCACCGCATTGAACCCAATGATTTAGGCAGAATGCGCGGAAATGATCATGCCAGAAGGACATTAATTTCAGAATATGATGCAGATGTCCTGTGAGAAATCCGGGTTATTACCCCAGATTTTTGCCAAGCTTACCTCTATTGGCCGTACTCACAATAATTCTAGAGCCGTTGAACCCTCGTAATTTGGTTACAGTATTGATATAAAGATATATTTAGATATCTATAATTGTTTCAATCTACCGTTTGTTCTGGAATCTATGAAGTCTTATTTAGCTGCCGCTATTCAAATGACCAGTGTACCGGATTTGCAAAAAAATTTGGCGCAAGCAGAAGAATTAATTGATTTGGCTGTGCGTCAGGGTGCAGAGTTGGTTGGTTTACCAGAAAATTTTTCTTTTATGGGGGAGGAGAAAGATAAACTCGCGCAAGGAAATGCGATCGCCCAAACTACGGAAATATTTCTTCGCAAAATGGCACAACGCTTTCAAGTTACCATTCTCGGCGGGGGTTTCCCTATCCCTGTAGATCATAGCGGTAAGGTTTATAATACAGCATTACTCATAGATGCCAACGGTCAGGAACTGGCCCGTTATCAAAAAGTTCACCTGTTTGATGTCAATGTCCCTGATGGTAATACCTATCAAGAATCAAGTACTGTCATGGCTGGACAAGAATTACCTGGTGTCTATTATTCCCCTGATTTCGGTAGAATTGGCCTGTCTATTTGTTATGATGTCCGCTTTCCTGAGTTATATCGACATTTATCTAAACAGGGTGCAGATATTTTATTTGTCCCCGCAGCTTTTACGGCTTTTACTGGTAAAGATCATTGGCAAGTATTGTTACAATCAAGGGCAATAGAAAATACTTGTTACGTAATTGCCCCCGCCCAAACTGGTACTAATTATGACCGTCGCCAAACCCATGGACACGCCATGATTATCGATCCCTGGGGTGTAATTTTAGCTGATGCTGGAGAAAAACCAGGAGTAGCGATCGCTGAAATTAAACCCACTAGACTCGAACAAGTCCGTCGCCAAATGCCATCTTTACAACATCGGGTATTTTAAGAAGGCAGGGAGGCAGGGGAAAATATTTTTCTTTTTCTTCCCAATTACCAATAGACATAGGAGTAAAAATTATCGTAGGGACAATTCATGAATTGTCCCTACAAGGGTTTGGTGGTTATGCACATTTAATTACCAGTTCCCTACTCAAAACAAAGAATAGTTAAAAGTAAAATAAACACCTTGATCTTGTAAAGTTTGATTATTTGATTTGACATCAATTAAGGGAATACATATTCTAAACGGGCAAATAAGCGATCGCTCATTTGCCGAGATATTAGCAATGGGAGCGTTAAGTTGTAGTATTTGTAATGCTTATAATAATCATTTGCGGTTAATAGGTTTTTCAGTGGCAATTTCCAACCGTGATCGCACTCAATTAGCATTGAGCGAAGATTATCAATAATATCAATTTCTGTTGATTCCAGTTTTGGCGGCATAATCGGGTTAAGTAATTGGGCAATATTATTTGCAACCGCCAATTCTTTCACCTGAGTATTCTGGCTAACAACCGTATGTGCGGCGGTTTGTTTTGGTTTATCCCATAAGGTCAGCACCGAGACAAACATTACCCCAGAGAACTTTTTTACTCCATCGGCTATCGGGATTTAGGCAAAAAACACCAATAAAATAAGCTCAAACTTATACCCCAAGTGATTTTGACATATTTTTGATTAGTTTGTTGGTATATCTGGTTTGGAGGCGTTTTTGGTTGATGTATTTCCCTTATTCCGTAAGGATTTGAGTCATGTTTTTCCTCAAAAAATATTTAAGTCCCATTATGGGATTTTAGATTTGATATTTTGGATTTATGAATCAGTATTAACAACTATTTAGGGTAAAGTGATTATGTCAATTAATACTAGACAATATATTAAATTAAACTAAAATTATACAGAAGTTCAGGGAGAAAGGGGTAGGGAAGAAAATTGTCTTATTCTTTTCACCTGTCTCCTCCCTCTAGTTCCTATTTATACTTAAATAGGTTAAATTAAAATGCGTCTAGAACAGTTGCAAGCTTTTTTGATGATCGCTCAAACTGGCAGCTTTCAACAAGCAGCAAAACAATGTGGTGTCACTCAATCAACTATTAGTAGACAAATTCAAGCATTAGAAGCTGATTTAGGAGTAGAACTATTTTATAGAACCACCCATGCCAAATTGACATTAGGGGGGGAACGTTTTCTACCTCGTGTCCGCAAAATTTGCCAAGAATGGGAATCTGCAACCCAAGAATTGCAGGATTTAATGCTAGGAAAACAGCCGGAATTATGCATTGCGGCCATTCATTCTGTTTGTGGTTCCTACTTACCACCAGTTTTGCAAAAGTTTTGTCATGATTATCCTGATGTGCAATTACGAGTGACATCTTTGGGAAGCGATCGCTCACTTAAAGTCCTCAAAGATGGTTTAGTAGACTTAGCCATTGTCATGCACAACCGCTTTTTGATCACTGGCAAAGAAATGGCCGTAGAAGTCCTATATGATGAACCCATAGAAGTCTTAGTTGGAGTCAATCATCCTCTAGCTGAATATGAGAAAATTCCTTGGTTAGAGTTAATTCGTTATCCTCAAGTAGTATTTAAAGATGGCTATGGGATGCAAAGGCTGATTCAAGAACGATTTGAACAGATGGACGTTAAACTGTACGCCGCATTAGAAGTCAATACATTAGATGCTTTTCGTGGGGTAGTGCGTCAGGGAGAACTCATTGCTTTACTTCCCCAGTCAGCATTACTAGAAGCTAAAAATGATCCTACCCTGGCTGTCCGTCCTCTAGATAACAATCATAATTTAGATGATCATTCTAGTTTTACCCGTCGAGTGGTCATGGTAACAACTCAAGATCGTCTCAAAATTCCCCCAATTCAGCATTTTTGGCAACTTATCAAGGATAATTTTCCTTGAAAGGGTTACTGGACTTAAGCAAAAACGCTTTCAAACTCTCATTCCCTCCCTGGACTATCCTACCGTGGGTAGTTCACCAACTTCTGCGTAAATCCTAAAAGTAAATAATTTACGTTAACTTACAGAAATTGCGAGAAAATCTAGACTAGTTAGTGTATACAAAAAGTCAGGGTTAAAATTGTTAAATATTATTCCTTTTCTACTGCTACTTATCCAAGTACCTGCAACGGCGATTTTACTTTCCCGTTTACTCAAGGGTCCAGGACGTTATCCAGCCCTGAAACCACAACAACCGACACCGGAACTTTTGGGGACTGTGAGTGTGGTTGTACCCACATTAAATGAAGCATTACGAATTAGTCCCCTGTTGACTGGTTTGAGTCACCAAAGTTACGAAGTGCGAGAAATTATAGTTGTTGATAGTCGGTCTCAAGATGGTACTCCCGAGTTAGTGAAAACTGCAGCAGTAACAGACCCCCGCTTTCGGATGATGACAGATGACCCTTTACCGTCCGGTTGGGTTGGTCGTCCTTGGGCGTTACATAATGGTTTTTTATTTACTTCTGAGGGGAGTGAATGGTTTTTGGGAATGGATGCGGATATTCAACCCCATCCTGGTTTGGTGGCAAGTTTGGTCAAAACAGCGATCGCCCAAGGTTATGATTTAGTATCTTTATCACCGCAGTTTATTCTCAAGTATCCGGGGGAATGCTGGTTACAACCGGCTTTGTTGATGACGTTGCTATATAGATTTGATCCTACGGGGATTTATACTGAACAACCGGAACGGGTGATGGCCAATGGCCAGTGTTTTTTATGTCGTCGGTCTGTGTTAAAGGCTGTGAATGGTTACAGCAGCGCGAAAGGTTCTTTTTGTGATGATGTGACTTTAGCCCGGAATATTGCCTCTGAGGGCTTTAAGGTGGGCTTTTTGGATGGGGCGAAGGTGCTAAAGGTGAGAATGTATGAAGGGGCGTTAGAAACTTGGAAAGAATGGGGACGCAGTTTAGATTTAAAAGATGCTTCTTCCCGCGCCCAAGTTTGGGGGGATTTATGGTTATTGTCTGCGGTACAGGGTTTACCTGTGTTAATTTTGTTTAATTACTTATTTGTGCCTGTGGTGGATCTTTCATTTCCTGCACAAATGTTGTTGGGATTAAACATATTTTTGGTGGTGATTCGTTTTGCTTTATTATTAGCGATCGCTCCCTCTTATGATCGCAAAGATGCTACAGGAGGTTGGTTATTCTGGCTTTCTCCCTTGGCTGACCCTTTGGCAGTCTTACGCATCTTTTTATCCGCATTCCGTACTCCGCGAGAATGGCGCGGTAGAAAATATTAGAAGCGGAAATTACCAATTACCAATTACCAAAATTAAAGTTTATGACATCTACCATTTCCATTAACGATAATCAGCATCTAGCACTTGAACCCCTAGAAGTCCCCAACCGTCTCCTACTAGGTCCTGGTCCGTCTAACGCCCATCCAACTGTGTTAAAAGCCATGAGTACCCGACCATTAGGGCATTTAGATCCAGCTTTTTTAACTATGATGGATGAGATTCAATCTCTGTTACGCTATGTATGGCAAACGGAAAACCCTCATACTATCGCTGTCAGTGGTACAGGTACAGCAGCCATGGAAGCAACTCTGGCTAATTCTGTAGAACCGGGTGATGTAGTATTAATTGGTGTAGCAGGTTATTTCGGTAATCGCTTAGTAGATATGGCAGGCAGATATGGCGCAGATGTGCGAACTATTACTAAACCTTGGGGACAAGTTTTCAATTTAGAGGAAATTAGCACCGCAGTAGCTACCCATAAACCCGCAATTTTGGCTTTAGTTCATGCGGAAACTTCTACTGGCGCACGTCAACCTTTGGAGGGTGTAGGTGAGTTGTGTCGTCAACACGGAACATTGTTGTTAGTAGATACTGTTACCAGTTTGGGTGGTGTTCCCATCTTTTTGGATGAATGGGGCGTTGATTTGAGTTATAGCTGTAGTCAAAAAGGTTTGGGTTGTTCTCCCGGTGCTTCCCCCTTTACCATGAGTCCAAGGGCAATGGAGAAGTTGCAAAAGCGTCAATCTAAAGTAGCAAACTGGTATTTAGATATGACATTGTTGGGGAAATACTGGGGGAGCGATGCCTTCGGTGAGCGGGGCTATCGCACATATCACCACACTGCACCGATTAACTTATATTATGGTTTACGGGAGGCTCTGCGTTTAGTGGCGGAGGAAGGTTTAGCAAATTGTTGGCAACGTCATCAAAAAAATGTCGAATATCTATGGCAAGGTTTGGAAGATATTGGTTTAAAAATGCACGTTGAGAAGGAGTACCGTTTACCAACTTTAACTACTGTTTGTATTCCTGAAGGTGTCAATGGTAAATCTATTGCCCGACAGTTATTACTGGAACATAATATTGAGATTGGTGGTGGTTTGGGTGAACTTGCTGGTAAAGTTTGGCGTGTAGGTTTGATGGGTTTTAATAGTCGTCCTGAAAGTGTAGATAAGTTAATAGCTGCACTAGGAACAATGATCTCTAATAATTAGTTCGTTTGTAGCTAGTTTTCATCTACAATAGGTGACAGTCTTGAAAGTAATTTGGGTTGATTTTATCAACCCAAAAATTACTATTCAGTTCAGGCTTTATAATTACTCAACTATATTAACTACTTCAGAATTAGCTAATGTTGGTGTGGTAAAAATTTGTGAGTATAAGTTTGCAGGTTGTTGATGAGCTATAACTGGTAAAACTTGACGAGTATGAGCCGCAATTTTCACTGTTTTCACATCATAAGCTTGTGTAATCATCTTAGGATAAAAACCAATACCAATGATGGGAACTATTAAACAAGCAGTGATAAACAATTCACGAGGCTTAATATCAAGAACTACAGCATCTAAATGTAACTCTTCATGTTTGTTGCCGTAGAATATTTGACGCAACATGGAAAGTAAATAGATAGGCGTGAGAATTACACCAACTGCTGAGAGGAAGATGACGACTATTTTAAAGCTAGAGCTATAAACATCGCTCGTAGCAAGACCCAAAAATACCATCAACTCACCGACAAAGCCACTCATACCAGGTAAAGCTAGAGAAGCCATTGAACCGATAGTAAAGAGAGCAAAAGTTCTAGGCATTACCTTAGCCATGCCACCCATTTTATCCATCATCAAGGTGTGGGTACGTTCGTAAGTGACACCAGAGAGGAAGAATAAACTAGCCGCAATTAAACCATGAGAAACCATCTGTAATACAGCACCGCTAATACCAATTTCTGTATAAGATGCAATCCCAATTAACACAAAACCCATGTGGGCAATTGAAGAGTAAGCTAAACGGCGTTTGAGGTTAGTTTGAGCAAAGGCACAACAAGCACCGTAAACAATATTAACTAGACCCAAAATCGCTAAAACTGGAGCAAAAGTAACATGAGCATCACTCAACATTTCTACGTTAAAGCGAATTAGGGCATAACCACCCATCTTTAACAGGACACCAGCCAAAATCATTGAACCAGGAGCAGACGCTTCACCGTGGGCATCAGGCAGCCATGTATGTAAAGGGAAAATGGGTAGTTTGACACCGTAAGCGATGAGGAAACCTGCATACAAAGCTAATTCTAAGACTTTGGGATATTCTTTCATTCCCAATTCGGTCATGTTGAAGGTGAAGTTATCACCATAGAACGCCATTGCAAAACCAGCTACAAGAATAAAAATAGATGCTGCTGCTGTATAGATAATAAATTTGGTAGCTGCATAGCGGCGGTTTGCCCCACCCCAGATGGAAATTAATAAGTAAACGGGTACTAACTCAATTTCCCACATCAGGAAGAACATTAACAAGTCTTGGGCGAGGAATACGCCTAATTGGGCGCTATACATCACCAACATCAACGCATAAAATAAACGCGGCTTATTGGTTACTTTCCAAGCCGCGAATACTGCCAGAGTGTTGATTAAACCTGTTAAAAGTACCAGAGGCATTGATAAACCATCAATCCCTAGAGACCAGTTAAAGCTCAGTTGGGGTATCCAACTATAGCTTTCTGTCATTTGCAAGGCGGAATTTTGGAAGTCGTAACCTTGCCAAAGGGCAAAAATCATTAATGCAAAGTCTAAAAATGCGACTCCCAAACCATACCACCGAAGGGTTTTTCCCTCTTTATCAGGGATGAGAGGAATTGCTAGGGCTGCCACTAGGGGCAGAAAAATGATGGCTGATAACCAAGGAAATTCTATGGCATTCATCACTGCTGACAATATATTTTTGGTTTTGCTTTTGTTTGTATTAAGGAATCGTTACGTTTGTAAACAATTTCTTATGAAGATTTTGGATTTGAGACATTTTTAGTAATAAATACTTACTAAAGTATGCAACGAATCTATTCTAAATGTAAATTTTTGCAACGTCAACAAAAAAACAGCGGTTTTATTCGCTGTCTTTAGTTATAATATTCAGGATTTAAGGATAAAATAAGTTTTCAATCAAGTTATTTAACTATTCGCCCTAAGTCCCCCGCTGAATTTGGTACTCCAAATC